>JAGWBP010000028.1 GCA_021295835.1 Gemmatimonadota bacterium
GCTGGCAAAGGGTGGCCGTGCAGTCTTCGATCTGAGCAACGATGTCGTGTGGGGACCCGTCACCGTCCTTGATGCCGATGGCCGCGTCATCCGCGTGATCCCTCCGCCGCCGGGCTCCGTCCGCTGGCCGCTCACCCGGCGTGAGGTGCGCATCGAATCCCAGAGCCCGCCCGGAGCCGGAAGCGCCCCTCCGAGATCCGGACGGAGGTCGAAGTGAGCCCACCTGGAACGCCGGGCTCCGTGCGCGACGCCGGACACGGCGAGGAGCCGCAACTTTCCCAGTGTCAGCAGGGTCAGCCCCTCGGGGACGACGGTTGGGAAAGGCTGGTCTCCAACGCGCTGCCGCTGCCGCGGTAGCTAGAGGGCGAACCGCCCCGGGGCACAGGACGGTGAGCGACCACGTGCGCCGGGCGGCATCGGGGGCCCGGACGAACGGCGTCCCCCGCGACGCGGACCGACGGCGACATCCGGGCCGCGATGGCTGGTCCTTCCCGCCGCTATAGCGAATAAGCTCCAAGAACAGAATACGGATTCGCGCTATCGCGAAACTACGAATAGCGATGGGCGCAGTCGTGTGGATTCCGGGGCAGCGTGGTTGTGGGGGACCTCTTGATCAGCCTAGCCTCATTCGTTATTCCGTTATGATGAGGAAAAGCAGAATAGCGCACCACGTCATTCGCCTACTCGGAATAAGGAGCGAACACCCCGATGCATCGAGGACCCAGCGGAAGGTACGAGCTCACCGTGACCGCTGGCGAACGAGTCAACGCGTTCGTGCCCGCACCGCTCCCGCCGGACCCTCCGCTGGTGCTGGACGGACCGCTTCGCTCGACCCTGGAAGCCGCCGCGATGAGCCTCGGCCGCCTCGACGGAATGTCCAGCCTGCTCCCCGACCACACCCTCCTGACCTACGTCTACATCCGGAAGGAGGCGGTGCTCTCCTCCCAGATCGAAGGAACGCAGTCGTCGCTGTCGGACCTGCTGCTTCACGAGATCGAGCAAGCTCCCGGAGTCCCCTTGGACGATGTGGTTGAGACCGCGAACTACGTGGCGGCGATGGAACACGGACACCGCCGGCTCAAGGACGACTTCCCTCTGTCGAACCGCCTCATCCGAGAGATCCATGGCGTGCTGCTCTCGCGAGGACGCGGGAGCACGAAGGGCCCGGGGGAATTCCGCCGGTCGCAGAACTGGATCGGTGGGTCCAGACCGGGCAACGCCACATTCGTGCCCCCGCCGCACACGGCCGTCCAGAGCTGCATGGGCGACCTGGAGCTGTTTCTGCACGACGAAGGTGGCGAACTGCCCACCCTGGTCCGGATTGCGCTGGCACATGTCCAGTTCGAGACCATCCACCCCTTCCTGGACGGAAACGGACGGGTCGGGCGACTGCTGGTGACCCTTCTGCTCCTTCACGCCGGAGTGCTCCAGGAGCCGCTCCTGTACCTGAGCCTGTATCTCAAGCAGCACAGGCGCACCTACTACGAGCTACTGGACGAAGTGCGGAGCTCGGGCGACTGGGAGGCCTGGGTCGCCTTCTTCCTGGAGGGCATCCGAGTGGTGGCCGACGGAGCCGTACACGCAACCAGGCGGCTCCTGGCACTGTTCGCGAACGACCGGAGCATCATCGAGCAGTCTGGACGGCGCGCCGGATCGGCCCTGCGCGTATACGCCGCGCTGCGCGAGAGACCGATCCTGTCCATCACATCGGCTGCGGAGCGCGCGGGTCTTTCCTTCTCGGGTGCGTCGGCTGGCATGAAGATATTGGTCGACCTTGGGGTCGCTCGCGAGACAACCGGCAGGCGGCGCGGCCGACTGTTCGTCTACGACCGGTACCTCGCGATCCTGAACGAAGGCACGGAGGTGGCCGAGAGCTGAGACGGATCAGCAAGTTCCGGGCGGCTGCGGTGGAGCCGACCGGGTGATGAGTGGATATGATACCACGCTACAGACACGAATGATATCACTCTTCATGCGTTCTTTGGCTCGGATTCCAATACGGGCCTTCGTCATCGCGGTGGCGGGTGCGTCGATTCTCTTGGAACCGGCATCCGCCCAGGCAACCATCGCACTCCCCGCCGATCTGACTGGTAAGGATGTCACCTAAGCGCCCCGCAAAGGCAAGTGTGCGGCAAGCGCGCGCGAATTCCGGGGGTCGTCCCGGCCGAGACTCCGCCCGCTGGCCTAAAGGTCCGTGCGCGTCTCCGTCGTGCGGCCTTCGCCGCAGCCGTCTCCCCCGAGATGGCGCTCATCACCGTCGGGGCGCGCAACCGCTACGGCCATCCCCATCCGGTCGTCCTGGCCCGCCTGGCGCGCGTCGGCCGACCGCCACGGCACCGTCACCGTCTCGATCGGCAGTGACGGCTCCCTCTCCGCACGCGGCTCGCGCAGCCGCTGATTCGCCCCTGGTGCAGGCTCACCAGCTTCAGCCGGCCGGGGGGTGGAACCGAGCGGCACCGTATGGGGTAAAGTGGGGTTCCCATCCGATTCACACCGAAAGTCGGGCGCAGTTCCAGGATGAAACGCCTAGCGGTAGCTGTACTCATGCTCGCCCTCGTCGCCTGCGAGAGCCAGAAACCCCCCATCCCCTGCGGCCCCATTCCGCAAGTGACCGTCAACGCGGGCGAGACAGCCACCGTCACCGCGTGCTTCAACGATCCCAACGAGGACGCGCTCGAGTACTCCGCCACGTCGTCGGACGACAGCGTGGCGACGGCATCCATATCGGGCGCCACCATCACCATCACCGCCATCGCCCCCGGGAACGCCACAGTCGCGGTCACGGCCACCGACCCGGAGGGCCTTTCGGCGGAGTCGAGCTTCGAGGTGACGGTTCCGAACCGGGCTCCGGTGGCGGGGGACCCGGTCCCGGACATGGAGGTGTTCGTCGGGGACGTGGAGTCGTTCGACGCCTCGGAGCACTTCGCCGAGCCGGACGGAGAGACGCTGACCTACTCCGCCACGTCGTCGAACACCGCCGCCGCCACGGTGACGATGTCGGGCAGCACCGTGACGGTGGTGGCCGTTGCGGCCGGGACGGCCACGATGACCGTCACCGCCACCGATCCGGGCGACCTCAGGGCGATCGTGTCCACGTCCGGGGGTGGGTCGTTCGACCTGGAGGTGGCTTTCACCTCCGGTGTCTCGAGCACCGTTCGCTCGCGCGTCGAGGATGCGAGGGATGAATGGGAGGCGGTTCTGCGGGACACGGAACTGGACGATGTCACCTTCGACAGGACAGTCGCCTGCTTCGGCATCTCGCACTTTGTCGGCACCGTGGACGACCACCTGGTCTTTGTGCATGTCGGCAGTATTGACGGCGAGGGGGGCATTCTGGCTGCCGCGACCTACTGCTACGAGCGCATGTCCGACAACACGCCCGTGCTGTCCGCCACATGGATTGACGAGGCGGACGTCGAGGAGATGTTGGACCACGACGCCCTGGTCACGGTGGCGTTCCATGAGCTGGCCCACGCCCTCGGCTTCCCGGGACTTTGGGATGACCATGACCTGCTCGACACCCTCGATGCCGACGACCCGCATTTCGAGGGCGAGCTGGCCATCGAGGCCTTCGATGAGGCGGGAGGCGAGGACTACGACGGAGAGAAGGTCTACAGTCATTGGCGGGAGTCCGTCTTCGGAGACGAAATCATGTCTCCCTTCATCTACGTGGAGGATGACGAGGCCCCCATCAGCGCGATCACCCTGCAGTCGTTCGCCGATGCCGGCTACGAGGTGGACGTGTCCAGAGCTGACGACTACGAACTGCCCGACCCAACCGTCCCACCGCCGGGGGCGCCGGCAAAGGATGACCGTGCCGTCCTCGATCTGAGCGACGATGTCGTGTGGGGACCCGTCACCGTCGTTGATGCCGACGGCCGCGTCATCCGCGTGATCCCTCCGCCGCCGGGCTCCGTCCGCTGGCCGCTCACCCAGGGCGAGGTGCGCATCGAATCCCGGAGCCCGCCCGGAGCCGGAAGCACCCCTCCGAGATCCAGACGGAGGTCGAAGTGAGCGGCGAGGAGCCACCTGCACCTTCGTAGACAAGTCCGGGGGCTGGCGCGTCATCGATCATCCCGGGCACGGTGGCGGGCGCAACCCGCTGGCGGCGCTGGTCAGGGTGGTCGTCCACGGGTTCTCGGACATGTTCACAGCGCAGGGGCTGCCGCCGCCGTTCATGGCGCCGCTCCAGCTCGTCGGCGCCAGCTCCGGGATCACCTTGCGGAGGGGGGGGTGATCCGGTGGCCGTCAGAGACGTGGCTACGCGAACGGCTACGACCTCCGCCACTTCATGGCCGCAGCGATCTCGCCCGCGATCGCCGAGATCATCCTACGCGCCTACCACGGCGTGCGGGCGTTGGCGGACGGGTCCGGGCAGCCCGGCCTGCCGGAAAGCCTGAAGCGGGAGCAGATGCTGGCGCTCACCCATGGGCTGCTGGCCGCCGCCAACGTCCTTAAGACGGCGCTGTACGGCTGGAACCCCATGGCGATCAACCTCGCCCGGTTCCAGGCCCTGACGATGCGGTTGCTCTCGCTGGCCAAGCTGGCCGCGGAGAGGGACCGGCAGCTTCGGCGGGAGCTGGACGACGGCTGGGAAAGGCTGGTCTCCAAGGCGCGGGCGCTGCCGCGGTAGCTCCCCGGGGCACAGGACGGTGAGTGACTACGTGCGCCGAGCGGCTGCGGTGGAGCCGACCGGGTGATAGGTGGATATGATACCACACTACAGGCAAGAATGATATCACTCTTCATGCGTCCTTCGGCTCAGATTCCAATACGGGCCTTCGCCATCGCGGTGGCGGGTGCGTCGATTCTCTTGGAACCGGCATCCGCCCAGGCAACCATCGCACTCCCCGCTGGGTAGCAGGTGCGCGAGCCACACGCCTGCGCACGCCGAGGTGGCCAGCGCAGCCACCGCCGTTCCCGGCCGTAGGGCTCGGCCCCACGGCTCCGCTCCGCCGCTGCCCGGGCGCGACGAGCGTCATCGGGACAGCCTCGCCGGGGTCGTCCCGGCGGTTTCGGGCAACCGGGGGGGGGCCGTCACACCACCCCACCCCACCCCCCCCCCCGGCCCATCCTCACTTCGCGTAGGTGAAGCTGACCGAGTCGATCACGGCACCGTCGGTGCCGAACTCGACGTCCTCCTCGGCCTTGTAGGAGTACCAGAAGTAGGCGATCGCCTTGGCATGGTGCGGCGGGTCGGCTCCGCCCGGAAGCTCGCCGGACATGTCCACCGAGAAGATCTCCACGCCGTCGTTGCCACGGGCATACACCACGTTGTCCTCTAGCCCGAAGACGATGTCCGTCACTCCGTCGTAGTCGATCATGCTGTCGTCGGACCACTCTTCCTCAGTGCCATCGGCAATCGGGAACCACTCGCCATCCTCGTCCATCCACGAGGCCTGCCAGTTGGGCAGGCTGTAGTCCAGGCCGAAGGCGAAGACACTCACACCGCCTCGATCGACGGCAACCCAGAACTCGACGACCGCAGTCGCGTTCTTCTCCCTCTCCGATACCGGGTACTCGATCTCCCAATCGCCGTCGTGACCGTCCTCCCCGGGCAGCCCGTGGAGGATGTACGACCACAACTCGTCGTCCTCGGGCTGCTTGTCGATGATGAGGTGCAGGTCTCCGTCCTCGACCTGCGCCGTGCCCCGGTCCCCGCTCGAGTCCGCCCATGCCTCCAGGTCGTCGAAGTCGTCCCGGAACGTTAGCCCGGTGTCCCCCGTCACGGTCACCGGGAAGCGTTGGGAAACGGACTCGCCGTACTCGTCGGTCGCGATGGCGACCACCTGTGCCAGCCCTGAAGAAAGGCCAGTGATACGGAGCACCGATCCGGCCACCTCGGTCTCCACGAGCTCCGGGTCCTCGGTCTCGGCACCGAACGTCAGCGGGTCGCCATCCAGATCCTCGAAGTGGTCCGTCAGCGTGATCTCCGCGCCTTCCCCCTCACCGACCGTTTGTGCCGGAATCTCTGCGGTGGCTTGCGGTGCCCGATTCGGGACCGTGATCTGTGCCTCGTGGGATGCCGACTGCCCGCCCGGATCGGTCGCCGTCAGCATCAACGTCGCCTCTCCCTGACCTATCCCCGCCACCACCACAATCGTGCCGATGACCTCGATGGTCGCCACTGACTCGTCCGAGCTTTCACCGCTGTACGTCAGCTCGTCTCCGTCCGGATCCGTGAAGAGCTGGTCAATGCCCGGCTGACCGGTCGTGTCGCCGACATACAGAAGAATCTGTTCGGGGATCGATCCCACGGTCTCCGGAGCCCGGTTGGGCACCATCACGTCGAATGTCTGCGTCGCCGCCTCGCCGTCAGGGTCGGTGGCCGTCACTGTCACTTTCGTCCCGCCCTGCCCGGTGGCCGTCAGCGTCAGGGCATCGTTCTCCCCGGCAACCGCCGTCACGACGGTGGCATCGGCGCTGCTGGCCGAGTAGGACAGCGGGTCGTCGTCTGGGTCGTCGAAGTACGCCGAGAGGCCGGTGACCTCTACCGTGTCCATAAGAAACAGCTCCTGGTCCGGGATCTCTCCCTCCGCCTCCGGCGGCCCGTTCGGCGGCTCACCGCACCCCGTCAACACCAGGAACGCTGTCAAGACAATCAGTTTCTTCATTCTGCTTCTCTCTCCTCTCAGTTCCCCTTTCGGGGCCGTGAAAGGGCTTCTCCGACCGAAAAGTCCGTGGTGCCGTCGTCATCGGCGGTCCTAGCTCCGCTCCCCGAGCCCGTCTGGACGCTGCAGCGCCTCGTACGCCGGGATCGTGACCTGTCGCTCAAGACGCAGGAACCGTGCCAGCACGGTGGCGGCGAGAAGTGGACGGCGACGAGAAGTGCGTTCGCTGCGGGCAGGCTCTCCGGGCCAGGCCGCGTGCGCAGCCGCGGTCGCGGCTCCGATGAAGGGCGCGATTCCGGTGGGTGGCGGCAGAGAAGCCATCGCGATAGTCTTGGCAGCAACGTGGACCCGGAGCTGCTGGCGGCGGCGCTCGGGAGGGGCCGAAGCTGCGGCAGCCCTTGCCAGCGGTGCGCTTCGCCGCTCTCGGTGCTCGCGCGAGACTGTCCACGCACTGCCGCACCCCTTCGACACCCTACTGCCACACGAGACCACGTATGAACCCGACGACACTCATCCTGGCGGCGCTCCTGCCAGCGGCCGACACCTTCGAGATCCCCTTTGCGAAGCACACCCTGGAGAACGGTCTCGAGGTCATCCTGCATGTGGACGAGTCCGATCCGCTCGCCGCAGTGGCGATGACCTTCCATGTGGGCTCGGCCCGCGAGGTGGAGGGGCGCACCGGCTTCGCGCATCTCTTCGAGCACCTATTCTTCCTCGACTCCGAGAACCTCGGTCCCGGCGGGCTCGACCGCCTCATGACCCGCATCGGCAGCTCGACCAACGGCTCCACCAGCCGCGACCGCACCAACTACTTCGAGGTCGTGCCGATCGACGGGCTGGAGAAGGCGCTCTGGGCGGAGGCGGACAAGCTCGGCTTCTTCATCAACACGGTCAGCGAGTCGGTGGTGGCGAAGGAGAAGCAGGTCGTCAAGAACGAGAAGCGCCAGGGGGTGGACAACCGCCCCTACGGCCACACGTCGTTCGTGATCGACCGGGCGATGTTCCCCGAAGGCCATCCCTACGGCTGGCAGGTCATCGGCTCTCTGGCCGACCTGGATGCCGCCGCCGTCGACGACGCGAAGGAGTTCCACCGCCTTTGGTACGGCCCCAACAACGCGACGCTGGTCGTTGCGGGCGACATCGATCCCGCCCAGACGATGGAGTGGATCGAGAAGTACTTCGGGGAGATCCCGGCGCGGCCCACGCCCGACGGGGCCGAGCCTCCGCCGGTTGTTCTCGCGGAGACCCGGAGCCTCTTCCACGAGGACAACTTCGCCAACCTGCCCTTCCTCACCCTCGCCTGGCCGACCGTCGAGCTCTACCACCCCGACGCCTACGCGCTGGACGTGCTCGGCGCCCTGCTGAGCGACGGCCGCTCGACGCCGTTCTACAAGGTGCTGGTCGAGGAGAGGGGACTCGCTCCGCAGACGAGCGCCAGCCACCGAGCCGAGGAGCTCGCGGGGCAGTTCTTCGTGCAGCTCCCGGCCTACGCGGGAACGGACCTCGACTCGGTGCGCAGGGCGGTGGACGAGGCCTTCGCCCGCTTCGAGGAGGGGGGCGTGCCGACCGACGAGCTCAGGCGGGTGAAGGCGGGGACGGAGACCGACTTCTATCGGGGACTCTCGAGTGCCCTCGGCAAGGCCTTCCAACTGGCACGCTACAGCATCTTCGCCGACGACCCGGGCTACGCGGGAGAGGACCTCCGGCGGCTGGTTGCGGTCTCGGCGGAGGACGTGATGCGCGTCTACGAGGGCTACATCAAGGACAGGCCGCACGTCGCAGCCAGCTTCGTGCCGCGCGGGCAGGTCGAGCTGGCGCTGGTGGGTGCCGAGCGCGCCGAGGTTGTCGTCGAGCCGATCGTCCAGGGTGCCGAGGAGGAGTTCACCGTTACCCGCGGCGAAGGGAGAACCCCGGCAAGGTCGTTCGATCGCTCCGTCGAGCCGCCCTTCGGAGAGTCGCCGAGCGTGCGTGCTCCCGAGGTGTTCGAGGAGACTCTGGCGAATGGCCTCCGGGTCCTAGGAGTGGAGGATCGGGAGAACCCGATGGTGCAGTTCGAGCTCAGTTTCCCGGGCGGCATGCTGCTCGAGGAGCCCGGACGCACCGGAGTCGCCAACCTTCTGGCGGAGACGATGCTCGAGGGAACCGCGACGCGGACCGCAGAAGAGCTCGAGCAGGCGATCGATCTTCTCGGGGCGTCGATCCAGGTCGGCTCGGGGGCGGAGATCTTCCGGGTATCGGGGAGTGTGCTGGCCCGCAACTACGCGGAGACGATGGCGCTCGTGGAGGAGGTTCTGCTGGAGCCCCGCTTCGACCCTGAGCGCTTCGAGCTCGCTCGCCAGCGGGTGCTGAGCTCGATACAGCGTGCGAAGGCCCAGCCGCAGTTCGTGGCGTCACGGGCATTCAGCGAGCTCGTGTATGGAGACCATATCCTCGCCGGAAGTCCGATGGGCACGGAGGAATCGGTGGCCGAGTTCACGCTCGACGACCTCCGGGCCTATCACGAGCGGGCGCTGGTTCCCGCGGCGGCGGCGTTTCTGGTGGCGGGCGCCGTTTCCCCGATGGAGGCGGCCGCGCCGCTTGCGTCCCTTGCCGAGCGCTGGACGGGCGGGGAGGCTCCGACGCTGCCTGACCAGCCACTCTGGTCGGCGGAGCGCGCGGGGCTGTACTTCATCGACGTTCCGGGGGCGGCACAGTCGGTCATCACCGTGGGACGCCTGTCGCTCCCGCGCACCGACGAGGAGCACCATCCCGCGACTGTCATGAATTTCCGGCTGGGCGGCGGCGGCTTCGCCTCAGATCTGACCCAGATCCTTCGGGAGGGGAAGGGGTACACCTACGGCGTCGGCTCCGGATTTTCGGGGACCAGCTACCCGGGACCCTTCCGCATCGGCACCTCGGTGCGCTCCAACGTGACCTTCGAGTCGCTCGAGATCATCCGCGACATGCTCGCGAGCTACGGACCCGAATTCGACGCCAAGGACCTGGAGGTGACGCAGGGCTTCCTCCTCCGGACCAACGCCCGCGCCTTCGAGACGCTGGGCGCGAAGCTCGGGGTGGTGCGCGACGTGGTCAACTACGACTTTGCGCCCGACTACGTGCTGGAGCAGGAGCAGACCGTGCGCGAGATGACCGTCGAGAGGATTCGCGAGCTCGCGGACCGCCACCTTGGCGGAGAGATGATCTGGCTCGTGGTCGGAGACGCCGCGACGCAGATGGACCGGTTGGAGGCGCTGGGGCTGGGGAAACCTGTCGTGCTGGAACGGTGACGGCTGGGTTTCACCTGTGAACCGGTGCGCCGAGCCGACCACATGCCAGGCGGCGGCTAGCCCGAGTTGTCGGCTGACGCCTCCCCGAACTGCGAGGCGTCGGTGAGCAGGCGCAGCCCCTCGCGCTCGAGCAGGACGAAGGCCTCGTCGCCCGGGGTGGCCCCGCACGCCCCGAGTGCCACCCGGAGGCACCCCAGTTCGGGTCCGTTCGGGTCGTAGGAGCGCCAGATGAGCGAAGCGGCATCGACCTTCGGGGGGCGCACGAAGGGAATCCGCACGGAGCCCCCCAGCCCCACACCCAGCCGCTGCGCCACCGCAGGCGATACCTTCTGGCTGTTCCCGCGCAGGTGCTGCTCGCTCACCTCGAAGCGGAGCGCCGGCGTTCCGTCCCGGTGCCAGACGACATCGCGGGCGGTGTCCAGGCTGGCGACCGGCGTATCGGGGGACTCGACGATACTCGCCTGGCCGTTCTCGATTCTGAACTTGGGGGTGCCCAGGTAGTTCCGGACCGTCGCCGGGAGGATCTCGAAGGTGGTCGTGATATCCTCCACCAGTTCGCTGGCGTCCGCCGAGCCGCCCCTCTCCTCGATGCGCCTGACAATCGCGTTGACGACTCCCCTGTAGGGTTCGTCCGTCCACTCCCGCAATCCCCACTTGTCCTTGGTGATGCGCACGAAGAGCGAGTCCGAGGAGAGCATGCTGGCTAGCGACGAGTTGTCGGCAATCCTCGTCATGCTGGCAATCTCGCTCTGGGTGCAGCCCGCGCCGACCTCCTGAAGAGCCAGCAGCACGCGGACCCGGCGAGTGTCCCTCAGCGCCAGGTGGCCCCGGACACGGAAGAGTGCTACGTTGCGGAGGAGTCCCTCCCACTCGACCAGATCCGCGATGCCCAGCTCGGCTCGGAGTCGCCCCTCGTCGACCAGGCCGATCTCGTCGGCTAGGCCGGGAGCGAGTCGGCGCGCCTCGTCGACCAGTTGGCGGAAGTGGGCGTCGGCCACCAGGCCGTCGATCGGCTCGAAGTCGGCCACCTGCATCAGCGCCACCTCGGCCGCCTCCCTCCACTCGGGTGGGGAGTCGCCGACGATGAGATCGATGGCTCGCCGGAACTCCTCCTCCTCGGCCGCCGGGCCTACCAGCCTGCGCAGCCACCGGGCGCCCCGGTCCAGCGACTCGCCGACGCTCTCGCGGACAGTCGCCCGTAGCCGCACCTCCAACTGACGGGCCCGCTCGCGGGTGACGCCGAAGCCATCGCCGAGGACTGCGAGCGTCACCGGAGTGCGCGAGTAGGTTCGCTGGAGCGCGATCTTCTTGGTGCGCAGGTCCAGAACGCGGAGCACATCGGCGAATTCCCTGCCGATCCGTATCTCGGAGCGCAGCTTGTTGGCGGCCCCGAGTAGGCCAACGCGCTCGGCGGACGAGTTGAGGCCGCTCTGCTGCAGTAGCAGCGCCATGTCGATCTCGGCGAGATCGGCGAGCGTCTCGGCACCGTGGAAGAGAGCCGCGGCCCCGAGCAGGCGCTCCATGACGTCGCTGCAGGCCAGTTCGGATGAGTCGGACATTTCCGTAATCTACAAATCCGTTACACATGCGTCAACTGGCAACGCCAGACAGGGCTGTCTATGCTCACTCCATGAGTACTCGAACCCGGTTGCTCCTAGCCTCGGTCGCACGCCCCGGCACAATAGTGGCCGGGGGGCTGGCGCTGGCCGCTGGCACCTTTCTGATCGCCGGGATGCTCCTCCCAAGCACCGTCGAGGTCACCCGAACCATCGATGTCGAGACACCCCCGGAGACCATCTTTCCCTTCCTTGACGACCTGCGCGCGTGGATGGAGTGGACCCCGTGGAGCGAGGTGGCGTCGCGTCTGGAGGGAGCCCCTTCGGGCCCCGGGGCCAGCCGCGTCTGGGACGATCCGCGCCTCGGAGCGGGGTCGCTAACCCTGGTGCGGACCCGGCCGCCGTCCTCGGAGGAAGGGGCCGTGGGCGTGGACTACCTCGTCGAGCTCGAGGGCGGCGCAATAACCTTCTCCGGCACCATCGCGCTTGAGGACCGCGGCGTGGCGGCGCGGGTAGTGTGGACCGAGCGGGCGGATCTCGGGTGGAATCCCCTACTGGGGTGGACCGCGTTTGGGATGGAGGAGTCGCAGGGGCGGCAGCTCGAGGAGAGCCTCGACCGGCTGAAGGCCTTGGCGGAGGGGCGACGCTAGATCCGATCCAGCGCCCGCGCGACCAGCTCCTCGTTGTTTCTGGTCTGGCGCATCACCCCCAGGAGCTCCTCCATCGCCTCGGCGGGCATCGAGGAGGAGAGTCGCCGCCTCATCGCACGAGAGATCCGCAGCCCGTCGGGCGAGAGCAGCAGCTCCTCCTTGCGGGTAGCGGACGCCCTCAGGTCGATGGCCGGGAAGATGCGCCGGTCCGCGAGCTCCCGGCTGAGCACGAGCTCGCTGTTTCCGGTCCCCTTGAACTCCTCGAAGATGACCTGGTCCATCCGGGATCCGGTGTCGACCAGCGCAGTGGCAATGATCGTCAGCGAACCCCCGCCCTGGTCCTCCCGGATCAGGCGGGCGCTCCCCAGAAAGCGCTTGGGTTTCTCGAGCGAGTTGGCGTCCAGCCCCCCGGAGAGCGTGCGCCCGCTCCCCTCGTTGACGGTGTTGTGGGCCCGCGCTAGGCGGGTGATCGAGTCGAGGATGATGACCACGTCCTTCCCGGCCTCCACCCGACGCCGGACGCGCTCGAGGGTGATCTCGGCGACCTGGCAGTGGCGGTCGGCGGTCAGGTCGAAGGTGGAGGCGATCACCTCCCCGAAGCCGCACATCTCCATCTCGGTGACCTCCTCCGGGCGCTCGTCAACCAGGAGGATCAGCAGCTCGCACTCCGGGTGGTTGCGCTCGACCCCCTCGGCCACCGCCTGCAGGACGGTCGTCTTGCCCGCCTTCGATGGTGCCACGATGAGCGCCCGCTGGCCTTTGCCGATCGGGCAGAAGAGGTCGATGACCCGGTTGGTCATGTCCGGTTCGCCGGCGTGCACGCGCCCGCACTCCAGAGTAAGCTGCTGCCGGGGGTGCACGGCACCTAGGCGGTCGAACTCGAGCCGGCTGGCGACGCTGTCGGGTGCCATTCCGTTGACCTGCTCCAGGAAGCGTAGCGGCGGGCTCTTACCGTTGCGGGGACGACGACCGACGGTGCCGACGAGCTCGTCGCCCGTCCGCAGCCCGAATCTGTCGATTAGGCGTGACCCGACGAAGATGTCGTTCTTGCCGGGCACATATCCGTCGTCGGGCCGGCGCACGAACCCCGATCCGCTGCCGAGCACCTCCAGCACACCGAGCGGCGCACCGGGCTCGCGGGGCTCGCTGGCGCCGCCGTGGGTGCTGCGTTCGCGGTGGGGAGGTGGGCGTCCCCGGCCCCGCCTGCGGCGATTGCGTCGGGGTGGGCCCTTGGCGGTTCGTTCGGAGGCCGCTGGCCTCTCGACGCCCGGGGAGTCGGTGGAGCGAGCGCCGTCGGGCCCGGGTTCGCTCTGCTGCACGTCTGCTTCGTCGTTCGGTTGCATTCAACGCTGCCTGAGGTTGGAGCTCGCACGGGCCCTAGGCGGGGGAGTCCCCGTCCTGCCGACCTGGACCCGCGCTCCTCGCGGCGAACATCGCCGTTCGAGGGCCATCTCGGAGATGGCTCGGGGAGGTCCGAGCGGTGCGCCCGCGCATCCGCGACAGCATTCGTCTGGCGGAGATGGACACCCGCCGGGGGCGGGCGCAACGGGGCGGCATTCGGTACCGCATGAACATTCGCCCCCGCGATCGGAATTGGCAAGGTGTCGCTCGTTCTGGACTACCGCCCCCACATGGAGAGCGGCGCTGGAGACGCTTCATCCGGGCGCCCCGCCTGTCCCCACCCTAGGACGGCCGCGATTGCCCCCGGGCGGCCCCTGCTGTACGCTATCGCATTGCAACAGCGTTACCTAGTGGACTGGCAGACTCTTGGCACGAAAGATGCTGATTCGGTAACCCGAGCCCTACCCGACAGCGGAGGAGAGTAAGATGACGCACCCGAGGAAGACGCGAGCGATCGGACGGCTGGCCCCGACCGCCGTTCTGATGGCAGCGCTGGCCGCCACCCCGACGGCCGGGGACGCACAGACCACGGTTGGACTTTCCCTGCAGCTCCTGCATGGAGCACCAGGCGCGAGCTACCTGTGCGTAGACCCCGGTGCCTACCACCGGGGGTGGAGCCCGCACGAATGCTGGGACTGCTCCTGGTACGACCCGTGGCACCCGGCCTGGTACGATCCGTTCGATCCCTGGCAGGGTCCGTGGACAGGGTGCGGCGCATTCCTCCGCACCGGGCCCGGCTCCCTCCATTGGAATACGCACCGCACCTGGTGGCTCTCCTTCGGCTTTCTGGGGTGGCCGTCCCACCGATGGCTCTCCTACGGTCCCTACGGCCACGCCTACCGTGGCTGGGGCCCGAGCTACTTCGCCGGACTTGGCTGGGGGTACGACCACTACCACTACAGCAACCACTACTACCGGGGATACCGCAGCGGCTACCGGGATGGCTACCACGACGGCCATTTCGGCGCACGCCACCGCGGCTACCGCACCGGCGGACGTTTGGCGAGGGGCTCCCCTCTCTTCGGACCTAGGTACAAGGAGAGCGGCGTGGCGAGAGGCGGCGGCAAGAGCAGGGGCAAGGCGAAGCCAAGGGGAAGTGGGAGCGGACAGGGGAAGGGCGATGTGGGGGGTGGGAGCTCCGGTGGCGGATCCGCGACAGGCATCGCCGCCCCGCGCGGTTCCCGGGCCGCCTTCGGCGACAGTCGTGGCCCGAGGCGGCCGCGGTCCGGGTTGGGCGGGACCCGTGGTCCCCGTACCGATCCCACCACCCGCCCGCGCGCGGGCCGGACGGGGGGGGGCGTGGTGGGGGTTGGCGGGGGCGCGACCACCACCCGCCCGCGCAAGGACCGGACCGCGACGGTGAAGACGTCGGTGACCGAGGAGCAGAGGGTGTCGAGGGCGGGCACGCGGACCCGCTCGCCCTCCAGGGTGAAATCCGTGTCGTCCACCAGAGAGCGCTCGACCGCCAGGGCGAGCACATCAACGCGTCCGACCGCGACGGTGAAGACGTCAGCCCCGACCACGCAGCGCACATCCGCCAAGCCGAGTACCTCGCGGCGCTCGACCCCCGAAGCGAAGCAGTCGGCACCACGAGGCAGCGCTCCACGACCATCTGCGACCAAGGCGAGCGTCCCCAGTCGCACAACCGCCAAGTCGCGCACACCCAGTCGCGCATCCGCGAAGGCGAAGTCAGGCTCCAGGAGCTCCACGAAGACGAAGGCGAGCTCGAAGCGGTCGCGAAGGCGCTAGAAGTGTAAACTATGGAGCATCCGATTGTCGGACCGAACGCACTGGCCGACCGTCCTTGACGAGCGATGCGAGCGGGCTGGACCCCACCCAGTAGCAGAGCTCGGTCAGCTCCTTCACCCGCCAGAGGGCAAAGTCGGCGCGCATGCCCACCTGGAGCGTCCCCCGGTCGTCGAGCGCGAGGACCCGGGCTGCATGGGTCGTCGCGCCCAGGAGCGCCTCCTCGGGGGTTAGGCCGAAGAGGATGCAAGCCATGTTGAGGATGGCGCCGAAGTGGGTGATCGGCGACGAGCCCGGATTGGCGTCGCTCGCGACAGCTATTCGCACTCCTGACTTCCGCAAGGCGGCGACGGGCGGCCTGCGGTCCGCCCCCAGAGTGTAGGCAGCGCCCGGGAGGAGGACCGCACACACTTCCCCAGCCGCCATCGCCCGAACGCCCTCCTCCGCCAGGAATTCCAGGTGGTCGGCGGAGCGGGCGCCGACCGAGGCCGCAACCTGGCCGCCACCGCAGTCGGAGAGCTGGTCGGCGTGGATGCGTCCGTGGAGCCCAGCGGCGGCTCCGGCCTGCAGGATCCGCACCGCCTCGGGTGCGCTGAAGGCGATCTCCTCGCAGAAGACATCGACCGCCGTGGCGAGACGCTGCCGAGCCGCCTCGGGAATGATCTCGTCGATCACCAGACGGAGGTACTCGTCGCGTCGTCCGACGTACTCCGGCGGAAGCGCGTGGGCCGCAAGGAGCGTCGGCGCGACATCGAGCGGAAGGTGGTCCGCGACCCGCGCCGCAGCCTCGAGCATGCGGAGCTCGCTCTCCAGCTCCAGACCGTACCCCGACTTGATCTCCAGCGTCGTCACCCCCCACGCCGAGAGATCGGCGGCCCTCCTGGCCGCGTCCGCCACGAGCTCCTCGGTGGTGGCGGCCCGCGTGGCCCTCACCGTGGAGGCGATCCCCCCGCCCGAGCGCGCGATCTCGGCGTAGCTCTCGCCCCGCAGGCGACGGCGGAAATCGCCAGCGCGGTCGCCGCCGAAGACGATGTGGGTGTGGCAGTCGATCAGGCCGGGGGTCAGCCACACCCCTTCGCACCGATGCACCTCGTCGGCGAGCTGCTCCTGGTTGGCTGGGAGCGCATCGGCCCGCCCGACCCAGGCGATGCGATCGCCCCGGGTGGCGATCGCCCCATCTGGGATAGTCCCGAGCGAGGGGTCGGTCATCGTGGCTAGGCCGACACCGGTCCAGAGCCTCTCCCACCGCTCGCTGCCCCCCATGCGTGCCACCCCCTCCCGTGCCTTTGCCGCCCCCCGGCCGAGTGCCGAAGTTTGTACGCGACGCTTTGTGCTCCACCCTGACGGCGGATCCCCATCCTATGCAAACTCGTACCCCGTCGGCCAGCGCTGGCCGCTGCTGGCGCTTCGAGCGGCTTCTGGTGGAGGGCCACTGGGAGAGCGACGTCTGCGTCGTGGTGGACGGGTGGGGGTATATCGAAGCGATCGGAGAGGAGTGCGCCCCGGAGCGCTCAGCCCAGGGGGGGTCCGCCGGCCCCTGTGAGAGAGTCGCCGGGTGGACCGTGCCTGGGGTGCCCGACCTTCACAGCCATGCCTTCCAGCGGGCCCTTGCGGGTCTGGCCGAGGGGCGGGGTCCGCGCTCCTTCTGGCGCTGGCGCGACACGATGTACGGCTTCCTGGCGCAGATGACGCCGGACGACGTGGAGGCGATCGCCTCGCAGCTCTACATCGAGCTGCTAAAGGGGGGCTTCACCGCCGTGGGGGAGTTCCACTACCTGCACCACGCGCCCGACGGGTCGCCCTACGACGATGTAGCCGAGATGGGGCGGAGAGTTCTTGCGGCAGCCCGCCGAGCCGGAATCGGCCTGGTGCACATGCCAGCGCTCTACCAGGTGGGCGGCTTCGACGGGCGGTCCCTCGCCGGGAGCCAGCGGCGCTTTCGCCTGGATCTCGAGGGTGCGCTACGGATGCACGCGGCGCTGGAGGCCGACTTCGTGGCCAGTGGCGCCGAGCTGGGCTGGGCGATCCACAGCCTGCGCGCGGTTCACCCGGAGGCGATCGGAGAGATGGTCGAGATCGTTCCCGGACTCGCCGAGGGGCGCGACGGTCCGGTCGTTCACATCCATGTGGCCGAAGAGGAGCGGGAGGCGGAGGAGTGCCGGGCGCTCCACGGGGCTGGTCCCGTCGAGTGGCTGCTTGGCAGCGTCCCCGTCGATCGACGGTGGTGTCTGGTGCACGCAACGCAGGCGAGCGCCCAGGAGCTCTCCGAGGTGGCCCGGGTGGGCGCAGTGGTGGGGCTCTGTCCGGCGACCGAGGCGAATCTAGGGGACGGGCTCTTTCCGCTCCCCGACTTTGTGCGTGCCGGGGGACGCTTCGGGGTGGGCACCGACAGCCATGTGGCACGGAGCGCGGCCGAGGAGCTCCGAATGCTCGACTACGGGCAGCGCCTCGCCGCACGGAGCCGCTCGCCGGTATGGGGCGACACCGTGGGTAGGGCGGTGAAGGGGAGTGCTCTGGCGGGTGCCGGGGGGGCGCTCCTGGCCCGCGCATGGGAGGACGGATGCCGGGCCCTTGGATGGCTGGCTGGCCGGGCGGCGCGTGGCCGCCGGGCCGACCTCGTCGTGCTCGACGCGGAGCACCCCGCGCTGGTGGGCAGGGATGGTCCCCAGCTCCTCGACTCGTGGGTCTTCTCGGGCAGTGACAGCCCGGTTCGCGACGTGATGGTCGGCGGGAGCTGGGTTGTCCGCGACGGGCGCCACCGGCGCGAGGAGGAGGTCGGACGCCGCTACGCCACGACGGTGCGACGCCTCGCCCGGGTCGGCTAGTAGCGGTCCGTGGACAGCCCCGCAGCATTACAGTATGGGAGGGCGAGCGGAGCGGTCCATCGGGATCCTGATCCCCTCAGCCCGCGCGGTTGTCCGCGCCTCCTCGTACCCGGCGTCGACGTGACGGGCGACGCCCAGGCCGGGGTCGTTGGTGAGGACCCGCTCTATCCTGACCCGCATGTCGGGCGAGCCGTCCGCGACCAGGACCTGCCCGGCGTGTAGCGAGTCGCCAATGCCAACGCCCCCGCCGTGGTGGAAGGAAACCCAGCTGGCGCCGGAGGCGGTGTTCAGGAGCGCATTCAGGATCGGCCAGTCCGCCACCGGGTCGCTGCCGTCCAGCATGGCTTCGGTCTCGCGGAAGGGCGACGCGACCGAGCCGGTGTCGAGGTGGTCGCGACCAATGACGATCGGTGCGCTCAGCTCGCCGCTTGCCACCAGGTCGTTCATCGCCACGCCGAAGCGCGCCCGCTGACCCTGCCCCAGCCAGCAGATCCGCGCCGGCAGCCCCTGGAAGGCGACCTTCTCCCGAGCCATGCGGATCCAGCGGCAGAGGTGCTCGTCGTCGGAAAAGATCTCGAGCGCTAGCTCGTCGGTGCGATGGATGTCGGCCGGGTCGCCCGAGAGCGCCACCCAGCGGAACGGTCCCTTCCCCTCGCAGAAGAGCGGACGGATGTAGGCGGGCACGAAGCCCGGGTAGGAGAATGCATCGGCAAAGCCGGCTTCTGCGGCGTAGCCCCGCAGGTTGTTGCCGTAGTCGACGGCGACGGCGCCTCGGCGCCGCATCGCCACGATCGCCTCGCAGTGGCGCCGGATCGAGGCGAGCGCACAATCGCGGTACTCGGCCGGATCGCGCTCGCGCAACCGGTCGGCCTCCGCCAGGGAGAGACCGGCGGGAACGTACCCCCCGACCGGATCGTGCGCCGAGGTCTGGTCGGTGACGATGTCGGGCGTCACCCCCATCCGGACGAGCTCGGGAAGCACATCGGCGCAGTTCCCAACAAGGCCGACCGAGAGCGGCTCGCGCGCCTCGGCGGCACCGCTCACCCATCCCACGGCCTCGTCCAGCTCCTGGGTCATCCGGTCGGCGTAGCGCGTCTCGATACGCCTCCGCACCCTCTCGGGGTCGACCTCGACGACCAGCGCGGCGGCGCCATTCATGGTGGCCGCGAGCGGCTGCGCGCCGCCCATGCCCCCCATCCCGCCGGTCAGGATCCAGCGCCCCGCGAGCGATCCGCCGAAGTGCGTGCGCGCCATCTGCCCAAGGGTCTCGTAGGTGCCCTGCAGGATCCCCTGGGTGCCGATGTAGATCCACGAACCGGCCGTCATCTGGCCGTACATGATGAGCCCGCGCCGCTCCAGCTCGCGGAAGTGCTCCCATGTGGCCCACCGACCGACCAGGTTCGAGTTGGCGATCAGGACGCGCGGGGCCGAGCGGTGGGTGCGGAAGACGCCCACCGGCTTCCCCGACTGCACCAGGAGCGTCTCGTCGCCCTCGAGCGCCTCGAGCTCGGCCACGATGGCGTCGAAGGCGGCCCAGCTGCGCGCGGCGCGGCCGGTGCCCCCGTAGACGACCAGCTCGTCGGGATTCTCGGCGACCTCAGGGTCGAGGTTGTTCATGAGCATCCGGAGCGCCGCCTCCTGAGTCCACCCCTTGCAGCGCAGCCGGGTGCCCCGGGAGGCGCGCAGGGGGCGGGGAGACGCCAGGCGACCCTCTTCGCTCATATCCCGGTGTGAGCGAGCGCACCGGCACGCACAAGCCCCTCGAGCGCCGTTATGTCCGGACTCAGGACGCGGTCGCCCTCCAGGCGGGCGACGTCCTCGCGAATCGCCTGCAGCGCCTCCTCCACGAGGTCGCCGGAGCGGAGCGGGCGTCGGAACTCGACCGCCTCGGCGCCGCAGAGGAGCTCGATCGCGAGCACCGTCTCCAGGAGCTCGACCGAACGCCGGAGCTTCCGGGCCGCAGCCATCCCCATCGAGACGTGATCCTCCTGGGCGGCGCTCGTGGATACCGAGTCGATGCTCGCGGGAGAGGCGAGGACGCGCATCTCGGAGAGCGCGTCGGCGGCGGTGATCTGGGCCATCATCAGCCCGGAGCAGACGCCACCGTCGCGGGTCAGGAATGCCGGAAGACCGGACAGGTCGGGGTTGAGGAGGCGGTCGACCCGGCGCTCGGAGATGGCGGCCAGGTCGGCGGCCGCGATCGCCAGGAGGTCCAGAGCTTGGGCGACGACCTGAGCGTGGAAGTTGCCGCCGCTCAGTACGCGCACCCGGCTCGGCTCGTCCTCGTCGCCCCCCGCGCCCGCAGCGAAGAGGAGCGGATTGTCGGTCGTCGAATTGGCCTCGGTGGTCAGGATCCGCTCGGCGTAGGAGGCCGCCTCGCGCGCCGCGCCGTGGACCTGGGGCATGCAGCGAAGCGAGTAGGCGTCCTGCACCCGACCGTCGCCCTCGCGGTGGGACTCGCGGATCTCGGAGCCGGAAAGGAGTCGCCGAAGCCGCCGTGCGCTCTCGACCTGCCCGGGGTGCGGACGCGCCGCGTGAATTTCCGGGCGGAAGGGGGCTGGCGTGCCGAGCAGTCCCTCGAGCGAGACCGCGCCCGCAACGTCCGCCGTGTCGAGGCAGCGCCGGAGGCGGCAGAACGCGAGTGAACCGATTCCGGTAGTGGCCTGCGTCCCGTTGAGGAGAGCGAGCGCCTCCTTCTCGCGGAGCTCGAGCGGTGCCATCCCCCTCTCGGCGAGAAGGGCAGCCGCGTCCCCCACGCGTCCATCCACCTCGGCCCGGCCCTCGCCGATCACCACGAGCGCGATGTGAGCCAGCGGCGCCAGGTCGCCGCTCGCCCCTACCGAACCCACCGACGGCACAACCGGGTGCACCCCAAATTCGAGGAGATTGAGGAGTCTGCGGGCTACCTCCGGGCGGCACCCCGACTGTCCGCGCGCCAGCGTGTTGGCGCGGAGCAGCATGATCGCACGCACTTCCTCGGAGGGTAGCGGCCGCCCAGTGCCGACGGAGTGGCTGCGAACCAGGTTGAGCTGCAGGGCGCGCTGCTGGTGGCGCTCCACCCTCACTTCGGCGAGCCGCCCGAAGCCCGTGTTGACCCCGTAGACGGTCCCGCCCTCGGCAACAAGGGCGTCGAGGGCGTCGCGAACGGCACCCATCAGGGCGGCCGCATCCGGCGCGAGCTCGACGCGTGCGCCACCCCTCGCCACCACCTCGACCATATCCAGAGTGAGCGAGCGCCCATCGATGATCATCGTGCGCCCTCGTCTCGGGGATGGGGTCCCACCGCAGCGAATGAGAGGCGCCGGGCGGACTCGAACCGCCGAATGGAGGTTTTGCAGACCTCTGCCTTACCACTTGGCTACGGCGCCGAACAAAGAAGGGGCACCCGGCAGCGGCCGTCGCCCCTTCGCCAGCCTGGGGCAGAAGCGCGAGAACGCTGGCAGCCCCGGGCCGACCGGTACCACAGAGCGGGAAACCGGACTCGAACCGGCGACCCCCACCTTGGCAAGGTGGTGCTCTACCAACTGAGCTATTCCCGCGCACCTACGGCGATTGGGACTAGAACCCTAGACGAGGCGCTACCGTCCGTCAAGCTGCCGGCGAGCGGCGAAGCGCCCCGCCGGCAAACGCGACGAAGGGCCGATGACGGCGGCGCCATTGGTTCGAGGAGCTATGCACGCCGCCGGGCCTCCGCCAGGACAGGCACTTCCCGGCGCTCGCCCCTCGTCTTCCGGCGCGCGGCCTCGGGCCGGGCCTCCGCCGCCGAAGCATGGCAGCCGACCACCTCCCGGTAGCCGTATTCGCCGGGGTGCGGGTCCCTCCCGTCCAGGACCCCCCGCCACCGCGCCCCGGGTAGCGGGTCCCACAGGGCGTCCCACGCCCGGAGCCTCCGCGCCCTCGCGAACTCTGCCCGCGCCGCGATCACCTGCTGCTGCCCACGTGTGGGCCACATGTCGGCCTCGGACGGCTAGCCGCCAGGTGCTGGCGGATGCGCCCGGGGTCGCCGGGGGGCAGGGGGACGCGCCACGGGTCCCACGCGGGAGGTCATTCCACCAGGGTGAAATCTATCTCGGAGTAGTGGAAGGATGTGTCGCGACCGCATAGACGGCCGCTCAGGTCGCCGTCAATCTCGCCGTACTCCTCGCGCCGGCGAGCGCCCGCCATCGTAAGGTCCACTTGGCAGCTATTCGAGGCGCCGCGGGTATTGCTCCACCGCACGGCGCCGGTGATCGCCATGTCTACCTCGCTGTCAACCCGGTCTTCGTATAGGTGCCATCCTCTTAGATCAAAGACGATGCCGGAGTCTCCCTCCAAAACCAGCGTGTCGCCGTTGGCCGACAGCCTACAACCCTTGGGCGTCACGGTCGCAACATTGGTGATCCATACCGTGTCCCCACGTTGGCGGCGGTTGTCGTCAAACACGACCGAGGCACCGTTGCCGAGCGGACACGTCGCAATGTTGTCGGGCCAGCTTCGTTCGGCCAATACCAACAATTCGCGCAGGATGGTGATCGATTGGCCCAGGGTCAGTTCGTCCTCCGGCTTCGTCGAATCGCAGGCCACCGCCGCCCCGGCGGCCACCGCCAGGGCTTGCAGGGTTCGCTTTAGCGTCATATTACCCCCCCCAGTGCGTGGACGTATTCAATTATTAGCAGTCGTCGCACAGATTCCAGAGCCAGGTCGAACGGATGGAGTCGGCGTCCCAGTCCGATGGCTCACGGGCCGTTTCCCTGACATCGTGCGGGGTCTCTATGCCCGGAAAAACGCTCGTGTGATATGGCGTGTCGATACGGTTTTCGAGACACCACACGAAGTCGGACACGTCGTTGCGGTCCTCCCAGTTATCGTCTCCCCGACGTGGAATATTGACTTCGCAGGTCGCGAATACGTCCATGATATAGCGGGCGTCTAGCTGGGTCCGGTCCTCCGGCTCGGCTACGCTATCGGGACGTTCGAGGATGCTTTTCGCGCCGTCTATCAGATCGTGGAACAGCCTGGCCACGGAAAAGGTCGACTTGGGGTCCGGCGGGTGGTTCGTATGGGTGACCTCCTCCCAACTCCACTCGCTGGTGTCGTCGGACACCCCGGCCCAGCCGCCATAGTGGGCGAGACCCTCCGAGAACGCGCACGTGTACGATTCTCGACTTTCGCGATAGCCACAGTTCTCCGTCTCCCACAAGCCGCCCATCCCCTTGTGGTGCAGTGCGTGCGTGTACTCGTGGGCTACGACCCTGGGGTAGGCATAGGTCCCTCCGGGAAGGCCGACCTCGTCGTCCCGGCGGATGTAGTGCGGGTACGGGTACCGGGCTTCCGGGTCCACTACCCACTTGATGGGGCCCCTCGCGTATCCGAAGGTGTCCTCGACAATGGGAATGACGTCGTTGAGATTCCGCCACGGCAGGTAGTCGTGTCCTTCGCCGGTCACGCCAACTAGGCCACCGCAGTCACGTCGGAAGGCACTATAGTAGGGAAAAAACCCTTCCAGCCCCTCGACATAGATCGTATTCGGCAGATCAACCTCCCCGCG
>JAGWBP010000029.1:0-20249 GCA_021295835.1 Gemmatimonadota bacterium
TCCACCTCGGCGGCCTCGACCTCTACCCCGATGGCCTGCCCGCATGACCTGCTACCCACCAGAAATGGGGAAGAACCTAGTCAGGAATCCAGAAGGTGGCACCATCAACAAAGACGTTGTCACCGTAGAATGGGTAGAACTGCGGCAAACCATCGGCCGCGATATCGTCAAAACCGGAAAATCGACCGCGATCTTCACGAGAGATCCTCACCGGCTCCAGCGGCGTATCTGGCCCAAACTCCCGGACCAGACTCCCCGCCGTGTCGAAAACCGATATCATTGCAACCTTGTTGTCGAGGATGTAGTATCCACCGCCGATAACGCCCGCCAAACTCCCGCGGCCGAACGGAGCAGACTGTCCGTGCGTCTGACCACCCCGCTCATTAGGCGCGACGTACCTTTCCGCTCCGAGATAGTAACCCAAGCTATCAACGAGGATTCCGTTCGTACCATACCGTCCCAGCACCATCACGTCGCGACGAAACATGGGTGATCTAGCAGGATCGTCATAATTCCGATACTTCGCGGCAATTAGAAAGGAGCCATCAGCAAAGACACCCACCAACTGCGGGATTCTGTAGGGTGCCCAGTACTCAATATTGACGGTCCCTTTAGGCGCACCCGACAGGTCCCAGGCCGTCACCCGGCGGGACAAAACATCATACGTATACAGCCGCTCCCCGACGCGTTGCAAGGATGAGAGCTTCTTGTACTCACCCGGTCCTTCCCCTGTGCCTCCGACCCGCCGGAGAAAATCGCCTGTGCGCTGGTCGTAGAAGCGAAGCGCACTCGAGCTGGCCTGCGCGACAATCAGCGTATCCCCGACAAGAACGGCACCGATAACCCGGTGCAGAGGGTCTTGCGGGTCATCCCCGATGACCACCAGCGGAACCGTGTCGATCCAAGCATCCTGTTGAACACCCGCCGACTGGGTGCCTCCATCGCCGCCGATATCCCCATACACCGTTTGTAGAGACACCATCGCTCCGATGGCAAAACTCCTCTGGACTGAAGTCATTGAAATTATCCTTTCTGTCTCGTCATCCTAGGCGCACGAAGGACCCGATGTCGGATGACTACGATCGAAGAATCCACTCTCCTGGGGCTTCACCTAGATGTCTAGTTGCTCCTCGCGCGCGTGTTGCGTCTGCGGATCCCCTCGGCACGCCCTCGCAAACCGGCCCACTCGGCCATTTGCCGTACAGTAGCACTCGGCCATTTGCCGTACAGTAGGAACGCCAAAATAAACACCTCCATCGGGTGAGAGAAAGGCCGGAGTCCCACGAATGGCCAAACGCAGAGCCAAGTCTTCATCCTCTGTCACATACGGGCCGACTAGACTAGACTAGACTAGAGGATGCATAAGGAATCGTGCCGGAAACCGCAACTCCAGACGATGACTTGGTTCCACTTGTCCGGTTGATCAAGTACGGAATGACCCGCCGGTGGAAGGGCGGCAAGTCAGTGTGGCAATGCGATTTGCAGGAATTGGCGTGATCGCCACGATCCGTCGGCCCTACTGGCACTTCACCCGCAACTCCGCTGGCTCCTGGGACGATCCGCGCCTCCAGTGCTCCCGGCATCTTTGGTCGGCGAGCTTGTCCGCGATCCACTCGCTACACGACGGCCGCTTCACGAGGCACCTCCGTTGATGCGGGCGTACTCGGTCAGCGGATGACGCTCGACATCGACGACCGGACTGGTGTCGGCCCCTCCCGCCGGTTTGCCCGCCCGGTCCACGCGCCGCGGCGCCACCGCGCGGTGGGGCCAGGGAGCTGGAGGCAGCAGATGCGGCAGCTCGGCCTCGAAGCGCTCCGCAGGCCTCTCCTTCAGGCTTCCGTGGATCCGGAAGTTGGCCACGATGTCCAGCCAACTGAACGCCCGGGCGTTGAGATCGTCGTCCGGTCTCGAGGGGACCTTCAGGATCGGCTTCGGCCTCCCCGAGGAAGAGCTGACGCCGACGCTGGAGCGAGTCGGATAGCTCCTCCGGGTGTTGGATTGAGTGCGATGATGTCTACTACACGGTACATAATCCCCTCTGCAGTTTACATTTCGTTGCACACGACCTCTTCGACAGCCTGAATGCAGCGGCTGCCCTCGTAGCCCGCCCGGTTCACTCTGCGCGAGACGGGGCGCGTGGCAAGATCGGGGGGCTCGGCGGACGCGAGGAGATCTTGGAGCTCCTCCGGCCTAGTGGCGCTACACAGCCATTCCGTCCACGACGGCCCGGGCAGAATCACAGGCGCCCGGTCGTGGAGCCAGGCAATCGACTCGGGGGCGGCGCGGGTGAGGACCGCGAAGGTCGCACGCGTGGAGGTGTCGAGCCCGTTCTGTTGACGGCGCGTCGGCGACCAGATCGCGGCCATCGCGAAGAGGGCGCGGTCCGGTCGGTGCATCCAGTAGGGCTGCCTGCCTTCCGGGCGGTTCTGCCACTCGTAGAAGCCGTCGGCCGGGACAAGGCAGCGACGGGCGAGGAAGTCCTCGCGAAACGATGGTCTCCGGGCGACCGTCTCGGACCGGGCGTTGATCAGGAGGCGCCCCGAGCGCCGACCCCGCCAGCCGCGCTGGGCCAGACCCCAGGACATGGGACCCATGCGACGGCCCTCCGGCGCGGCGATCACGACCGGAGCGTCCTCGGCGGGGGCGATGTTGTAGCGTGGTCCGAAGCCTGTCAGGACAGACGCGACGCTGGCGCCGAAGACCCCGGCGGCCTCCTCCACCTCCACTCCCAAGGTGAAGCGGCCGCACACGGGGTCTCAGACGCTCTCCGCCCCGAGACACCCCACGCTGCGCGCCTCGGTGTCCACCCCGACGGTGTCGTTGACAACGAAAAAGCCGTCCTCGCCCAGCCGCTGGTAGAGCGGCATCAGGATTCTGCCGCTTCGCGGGGCGACGACATCGCCGTTGCGGTCCCGCCCGATCACGTCGCCCGCCCGCACCGGCTGAAAGTTGCGAAGGCCGGGCTTGGTGAGATAGCCGTCCCCTTCGGCGATCGGATGCCGATACGTCAGCTCCACGACTCGTGGAAGGTGCAGCCACTCGTCCTGAAGGTCTCTGTACGCGGCGGTCGCTTCGGGCGCGTCGGCTGCCCCCAGAAGGCCGGACGCCCGCACCGCCAGCCAGATCGCCCCGAGGGCCCTGTCGACCGCGGCCGGCTCCTCGTGCTGTCCGCTCTCGAAGACTGCGGTCGTGTACCCGATTTGGTCCAGGTACGTGATCAGCGTCCCCTGGAGTTTGTGGTTGAGGTGCTGCACCATCGGCACCGGGATCGCGCCTACGAAGGGCCTGTGCCTGGGGGTGTCGGCCGAGGTGCTGAATGCGCCGCCGCCACTCGAGGTGGTGTGGAGGTCCAGGATGTGCACCGGGCCTCTCGCGCGCGCCGCCACCTCCTCCAGGACGGCCAGCATCCGCACGACCTCGTGATCCTCGGGCCTCCGGGCCGCTCGGCCGTCTCCCTCGGCGCGAGCGACCGCCTCGCCGATCCTGCTCTCCGTCCAGACCCGGTTGAGGTCGTACGCCAGGTAGCGCCGACGCGCCGCCAGCGCCTGCACGTTGCCGACCACCGCCACGAAGTCGCCTGCCAATCTGGTCCTTCGCGACCGGAGCAGGGGCACAGCCATCTCGAGCGCCCTCACCCCGGCCGGCTCGTTGCCGTGCAGCCCGCCGATGCAGA
This sequence comes from Gemmatimonadota bacterium, assembly GCA_021295835.1. Lineage (GTDB taxonomy): Bacteria > Gemmatimonadota > Gemmatimonadetes > Longimicrobiales > Gaopeijiaceae > Bin94. Next base: position 3,674 of record JAGWBP010000029.1, read on the forward strand.
GCAGAAGCGGGCCGGCCGACGCGCCCTCGACCCAGCCGATCCTGCCGAGTGCCCGATCGTGCGGACGACCGATCCAAAGCGCCCGGGCCTTCGCCCCAGAGGGGGGGGCGGGCGCGTCACCCATGCGCCGTCACGCCCCTAGCGCGTCCTCGAGGAGGTTGTAGGCCATGGGCATGAAGTCCGTCTCGCTCACAAGCCCGACGAGCTGCTCGTTCTTGACTACCGGCAGCGCCGACACCTGCCGGTCGCGCATCAGCCTGATGGCCTCCAGCGTCGGAGTCTCCGGGGTGATCGTGACGGGCTCACGCTCCATGACCTCGCTCACCGGCACGTTCTCCACCTCGTCGCGCGTTCTGCCGGCGGACATGAGTCGTAGGATCGATCGATAGGAGACGATCCCGACGAGCTTGTGCTCGTTGTCCTCGATCAGGAGGTGGCGGATACCGCGTACATGCATCAGATAGGCCACCATCTCGACGAGCTCGTCCTGGTTGACGGTCGTCAGTGCGGTGGACATGTATTGCTCCACGCGCACGTAGTTGTGCTTCCATCCCCCGGCCTCGTGGAGCTGGGCGGCCTCCCACTCGGCGACCGGCAGCTGCGCCTTCTGCTGCCGCACCGTGGCCGAGGTGAGAGCTGCCAGGCGTTCGCCCCTGCTGCCGACCTGCTTCAGATTGGCGAGGGAGCGGAGCATCCACGCCGATCCCGTCGTGCGCGCCTTCACCCGAGCCTCGAAGACGTCCAGGTAGCGCTCCGCCTCGCCGTCCGCCAGGGGATACGGGGCGAGGCCCTCCCGGGCAAGCGGCAGGAGGGTGTCGAGGAGGAGCCGGTCGGAGGGACGAGTCTCGCCGTCCATCCACGCCATCCCGGAACGAAGCCCCAGGCGCGACGCAGCCAGGAAGTTGCTCTTCGCATCGTCGAACTCGAGACGCCCGGTCAGATCGGGGTAGCGTTTCGCCACCCCCAGCACCGCTCCGATCCACATTACCAGATTGGCCATTTCGTCGATCGTGGAGGGACCGGACGGGAGCGCGCGACACTCGATGCGCAGGTGCGGCTTCCCGTTCGAGATGCCGTAGCAGGGCCGGTTCCACCGGTAGACGGTCCCATTGAAGAGCTGGAGCGCCTGAAGCTTCGGCACTCCCCCCGACTCGAGCACCGCGAACGGGTCTTCGTCCACTGCGGAGGCCAGCAGCACGCGGAAGGCCGCGATGTCCTCCTGGAACAGCTCGACCACCGAGCGGCGGATCCAGTTGCCGCCGAAGCGGACGCGCGGGCTCATCTCGCGCATGTGCAGGTCGCTGCCCCTGGTGTCCAGCGACTGCTGGAAGAGCGCGATCCGCGTCTCGGCCCACAGCCTGCGCCCGAAGAGGAGCGGCGAGTTGACGCACGCCGCCAGGATCGGTCCGATGACAGCCTGGGCCACGTTGTAGAAGTGGGCGAACTCCTCGGCCGATACCTGAAGGTGAATCTGGGCGCTCGTGTTGCACGCCTCCAGCATCACCGAGTCGTGCTGGATGATCAGCTCGTCGGTGCCCCGAATGCGAAGCCGGAAGGCACCCGGACCGGCGGCGTGCATCGCCTGGTTCAGGGCGTGGTAGCGGGCTCTGGGGGTGATGTTGGCGAGCGACAGGTCCGACTTCGAGAGAGTCGGCAGGATTCCCGTGAGGACGACTTCGCAGCCTTGGCGGCGCGCCGCGGCGCTCACGCGCGCCACGTACTCGTCGAGCTCCTGGTGCATGTCGGTGAAGCAGGTGCCGCCGAGGAGCCTCGGCGACAGGTTCGCCTCGAGGTTGAAACGCGCCAGCTCGGTGGTGAAGGGCGTGTCGTTCAGGTCCTCGAGAACCTCGACGGCCACCGGCGCAGGACGCCACGCCTCGTCTACGAGAAACAGCTCCTGCTCCGCGCCGACGCGGCGGACGCCCGACTCGATCATGCCGTCGGCCAGCACCCGCTCCAGAGCCTGGAGATCCCTGAGGAGCGCCCGCGTGAAGACCCGCATTTCCTCGGGCGACCGCGTTGGCATTACGTCAATACCCATTGTCCGTCCTCCACTGTCCACGGGCTGCCAGAGTGCGATCCCGTGCTAGAAATTCTACCGCGAAGCGACGTTCCAGCAGTCCGTGTAATCTCGCGCAAGCACCGAGAGCGGCGAAGCGATCCAGCATGGATGCAGCGCCCCTCGAATGCCGCCAGGGTGCATCTGCGGACCGCAGGGGCTGGTAGAGCAACGCAGAGCTGAGCCACGGGTATGAATACTGTAAATCATAGATTTGTCCACGGGCTGCTAGCGAAAGGTGGCGATGCTGCGAAGCGGCTTGCGCCCGATCGCGGGGACCTCGGCGGCGGCGGCCGGCAGCCCGGCCACGAGGAGCAGAAAGGGGCGCTCGCTCGAGGGCCTGCCCAGGATCTCGTTGAGGAAGTTCATCGGCGAGGGCGTGTGCGTAAGCGTGGCGAGTCCCGCCCGGTGCAGGGCGCTGATCAGGATGCCGGTCGCAATCCCAACGCTCTCCTGCACGTAGTAGTTCTTGTGCCTGTCGCCGTCTGGGGCCAGGTGATAGCGCTGCGCGAAGATCGCGATCAGGTATGGAGCACACTCCAGGAAAGGCTTGTTCTCGTCGGTGCCGAGGGGGGCCAGGGCTTCCAGCCACTCCTGGGGGGCGCCCCCGGCGTAGAACGCCCGTTCCTCCTCTTCGGCCGCCACCCGGATGCGGGCCTTTACCTCGGGGTCCGAGACGACGACGAAGTGCCACGGCTGCCGGTTGGCGCCGCTCGGCGCCGTGCCCGCAGCCCGCACGCACTCCTCGACCACCTCCAGCGGCACGGCCTTCGAGCTGTAGTGGCGCACCGTGCGACGCCGCGCGGCCTCCTCGCGGAATTCCCTGGCCCGCCTGGCCATCTCGGGAGCGGCGATCTCGGCGTAGCCCTCCAGCGGCGTGAAGATCGGCCGGCGAGTCAGACGCCCGCCGATCCGGTCGGGGCCCCGCGCGCCAGAACTCTCTCGGCCCGCCGCCGGGCGACGACGACGGGCGACGCCCCGATGCGCTCGGCCTCGCCGAAGACCTCGGCCAGGGCGCTCCCGATGCGCCGCGCCACCTCCTCCTCCGCCTCGGCCGCGCCTACAAGGCCCCGCGCCATCAGCCCGAAACCCATCGCACCGCCGCCGCTGACCACGAAGTCAGGCGCATACAGGATCCCCCGCTCATGAAGCGTGTCGGCGTCCGAGCGCCCTGCGAGCTGGTTGTTGGCCGAACCGGCCACGATTCGGCAGCGAAGCTCGGGAACGGTCGTCGCGTTCAGGGTGGCGCCGACGGCGCACGGCGCATACACGTCGCATTGGACGCCGTAGACGTCGCGAGGCGACACGACGGTGCCGTCACAGGCGACCGCCACTTCGTGCGCCAGATCGACATCGATGTCCGACGCCATCACCGCGGCGCCCGCGTCTCGTAGCAGACGGGCCAGAGGCCCTCCGACGGCACCGACGCCCTGCACCAGCACCGACTTCCCGACGAGGTCGGCCGAGCCGTCCAGATGGGCTACGGCCGCCCTGATGCCGGCAAGGACGCCGGCCGCAGTGAAGCGACCCGGGTCGGCACCGGCCGCAGCGCCTGTCGCGCAGTGGACCCAGCGCGTCGCCTTGCCCAGGTAGGAGATGTCGTCGCTCGTCGTTCCGAGATCCGGGCCCGTCAGGAATCCGCCCCGCAGCGCGTTGACGACCTCTCCGAACCGGCTCAGCAGGCTGCGCCGGGCGCCTGCCTCGATCGGACCCGAGGTGGCCAGCACCGCCTTGCCGCCACCGCAGGGCATCTCCATCGAGGCCCACTTGTAGGTCATTGCCTCGGCCAGACGCATCGCGTCGCGCAGCCCGTCGGCGGGAGAGGGGTACTCCCTGAGGCGGCAGCCGCCGGTTGGGCGGCCGAGAGTCGCGTCGTGGAGAGCGATGAAGATCCAGGCACCAGTCTCCCGGTGGCGCGAGACGACCGTACCCAGACCGTCCCACTCCTCGATCAGCGATGTCAGCGTGTCGTCCAAGGGCACCTCGCGATCTTGCCCGGGCTCCTGGCCAGTACGCCCGAGAGGATTCGAACCTCTGGCCTCTGCCTCCGGAGGGCAGCGCTCTATCCAGCTGAGCTACGGGCGCACAACGGCTGCTAATGATCCCCGTGCATGTGGCTCGGGTCAAGTTGCCAGGAGGACGGGCGTCGTAAGCCGAGTCCTGTCCCGCCCCTCTTGGGAAGCCCGCGAGGAAGCGGTGGGATCATTTCTCTGGGACCCGGATCGCTCCGGGCCTCTAGCGGCCTACCCGGGACTCTGGCGGGGCGGGCCACCCCTCGTCCCCAATTTGGCCTTGCTCCGGGTGGGGTTTGCCGTGCGACCCCTGTTGCCAGCGGCCCGGTGCGCTCTTACCGCACCCTTTCATGGGGGCCATCGGCGGTCTGCTCTCTGCGGCACTTTCCGTCGCCTTGCGGCGCCCGGGCGTTACCCGGCACCCTGCCCTCGGGAGCTCGGACTTTCCTCCATCCGGCGGGCTCTACGAACCCCCGGCGGCGATCCCTCGGCCCGTCCCCCTGGCTCCTACTATGATGACACCGAGGTGGCTGCGGACAAAGCTGCCGCCGTCACCCCAACGCCCGATACGCTGGCGCGAAGACATCGTTGATCGCGCTCACGCCAAACCCCTTTCGCTCGAGCAGCGACGATGCCGCCGAGGCCCTGGCACCGCTCAGGCAGTGGACCAGGAGATGCCGGTCGCGCGGGAGCTCCTCGAGGCGCGCGGCAAGCCGGGTGTGCGCGATATTGGTGGCGTCGTCGATGCTCGCCTCGGCGAACTCGGTTGCCCGGCGGACATCGAGCACCTGGTAGCGGGGATCCCCCGCCCGGCGGTCCACCTCGGCGAAGTCGATCACCTCGGTGCTCGCGAGCCGAACTCCGTCGGCGGCCACCTCGGCGATCGCTGCGGGCGGTGCCCAACCCACCACCCTGTCCAGCCCTACGCGCACCAGACACCGTACGGCCTCCTCGACCTCGTGGTACTCACATAGGAGCAGGGTGCGCGACTCCGGTTCGATGTAGCATCCGGCCAGAGTCGGGAAGGAGGCGTTCAGAGGGGCGTAGATCGACCCCGGCAGGTGGCCCTGGTAGTACTCGAGCCGATTGGGGCGGGTGTCGACGACGACCATGTCCTCCTCGCCCGCAAGGCGAACGAGCTCGGCCGCGTTCAGCAGCGGCGGCTCGGGAAGGGAGCCCACGAGTGGAGGCCCCCGTCGGTTCAGCTCCTTCATCCGGCCAAAGTAGAGCGGGGGCTCGGGCTGTCCCCCCAGTATGTACTCGACGAAGGCGTCCTCGCCGCCCCGGACGGCCTCGAGCGCGGGGCTGTAGCGCTTCTCGTATCCGGCGGTGCTGTCCGGCACGGCTCCCAGCGCCTTCCCGCAGGCGCTCCCCGCCCCATGGCCCGGCCAGATCCGCAGGTAGTCGGGCAGCTCGAAGACCCCCAGCGCGGATGCGTATAGCCTTCTGGCAGATGGCTCCATCTCGCCCTCCAGGCCAGCGGCCGACTCGAGCAGGTCGGGGCGCCCCAGGTCACCGACGAAGACGAAGTCGCCCGTGATCATCCCCATCGGCTCCTTCGCTCCCGCAGCGCGGTCGGTCACCAGAAAGCTCATGTGCTCGGGGGTGTGTCCCGGAGTGTGCACGGCCTGAAAAGAGACGCCCCCGAGCCCGAAGCGGTCGCCGTCCTTCAGCAGCGTCACGCCGCTTCGCCCTGCCGCCCACTCGTACTGCCAGTCGGGACCGCCCTCCCCCGAGAGGTAGGCCTGGCACCCTTCGCGCTCCACGAACTCCAGGCACCCCGAGAGGAAGTCGGCGTGAATGTGGGTCTCGGCCACCGCGGTAATCCTCAGCCCCGCGGCCCGCGCCACCTCGACGTACCTGTCGATGTCGCGCTCGGGATCGATGACCAGCGCGCTCCGCGTCCGCTCGCACCCGACGAGGTACGCATGCTGGGCCAGCCTGGTGTCTACGATCTGTCTGAAGTACAAGCAACCCTAACCAAACGAAAACGTGGTCTGTCGACTAGCATGAGGACGGCTGGAAGAAGGCCGCCCCTTCACGATACACCACCGAGACCCCGGATAACAGGAGGAAACGATGAGGAACCCACTTGCACTGACCCGATTGGCCCTCGGCGCCGCCGCGATGGCCGCGCTCGCAGCCCCGATCTCCTACGCTGCGCCGGAGCTTGCGGCCCAGCACCACGGCAAGGGTGCGATGCAGGGCGGCCGCATGGGACACGGCACGATGCTGGAGCGCGTCCTGCGGCACGGCGACAGGCTCGATCTCACCGACGACCAGAGGGGCCAGCTCGAGGAGCTCAGGGCCGATGCCGTGGAGCGGCGGGTGGAGCATGCGGCGGCGTTGATTCGGCTGAGCTCCCAAGCCAGGGCCGGGCTCCTGGAGGACGGAGCCGCGCGCGACAGGCTGGCGGAGATGCGAGGGGCGTCCGTCGAGAAGGAGAAGAAGCTGCACGAGCACTTTGCCGCTATCCTCACCGAGGAGCAGATGGCTGGGCTGAAGGAGGCGGTCGCGAAGCGCGGCGGCGAGCACCGTATGCGACGTGGCGGAATGCGCGGCGGCCATGGGGGGTGGATGCGCGGGCGTGGGATGCGGAGCCAGAAGATGAAGAGGTGGCGGTAGGTAGCGCCCGGTCGGGTGAGCCCTCGGAGGGTGCAGGGTGAGCCCTCCGGGGGCTTTTTCGCGCTGCCGCTGGTGGTTAGCTTGCTCACCCCTGATTGGCCCTGCTAGCTCAACTGGTAGAGCATCCGACTCTTAATCGGCAGGTTCGGGGTTCGAGTCCCTGGCGGGGCACTCCGTCCCCACGGATACGTGTGTTGTAGACCATAGGCATGTGCGGACAGCTCAGGGCAGAAAGCAGCGGAGAGCCACCATGTCGGTCGTGGCCCTCAGCGCGAAGGGTCCGAAGGTGGCCGGAAGCAGCGCGAATCGGGCCCGGTCCAGCTCTACCTGTCCCTGGCCGCTGCTGGCGCTGCGTCCAGATGCCGCCGCGAGGGTGGCCGCCCCTTCGACGACGCCCCAGATCTCGAAGGTCTCCCCGACGAGGGAGCTCTGGAATTCGGCGCCCGCCCTGGCCCATACTCGCTCGACCACGAAGTGCTCGGAGCGCCCGACCTCCTCGCGCCGCAGCCCGGCCTCCTCGGCGACGACCCTCGGCTCGACCAGCCCGGAGTCGACCGAGTCGAAGGCGATCGCCTCTAGCGCCCGGTCTATGTGGAGCTCGCGCGCCCTGCCGTCGGCCCCCACGCGGTCCCAGTCGTAGATCCGGTAGGTGGTGTCCGAGGTCTGCTGAATCTCGACCAGGACGACTCCCGAGAGGATCCCGTGGACGGTCCCGGCGTGCACCATGATCGAGTCGCCGCGCCGCACCTTCACACGGTCGAGCACGTCCCGGAGAGCGCCTCGGGCCAGCGCCTCGACCAGTCCGGTCTTCCCCACGCCGGGGAGGAGGCCGCAGATGACCTGGGCACCCGCTTCGGCGTGCAGCACATGCCAGAGCTCGGTCTTGCCCGTCTCGCCGGGTAGCCGCGCCCTGGCGTAGGCGTCGTCGGGGTGGAGCTGCACGGAGAGGGGGTGGGTGGCGTCGAGGAGCTTGACGAGCACCGGGAAGACGCCTCGCCGCGCTGCCGCCTCGCCGCGCCTCCCCACGAGATCGACTCCGTGGCGCACCACCAGCTCTGGGAGACTCTTCCCCGAGAGCGGACCCCGGTCGACCACCGAGGGCGAGTCCGCGTGGCCGGATATCTCCCAGCTCTCGGCGGTCGGGCCATCTGGGAGAGTGCGTCCCAGGAGCTCGCGCAGCCTGCATCCGCCCCACAGGTAGTGGCGCAACTGGGGAGCGAAGGTCAGCGGCATCTTCCAGAGAGCCGGAGAGGGCGTCGCGGAGCCAGTCACTGAGCTACCAGCCGATCCGCCACCGTCTCCACCACGATCCGTCCGAGCTCGGCGATGGTGGCCTCGCCCTCCTCGCGAGTGGCCGCCGCGGGCGCACCGCAGTACGCATCGGTCACCCCGGCCTCCTCGAAGGTGCGCTTGCCCTCCCCAATCGCCCGCGAGAGCGACGCCGGGTTCTCGGGGAGCTGCCGCCGCGCCTCGTCGCGGACCAGCTCCGGCGCCGCCGCCATGACGATCGAGCTCTCGTAGCGGCCCGCGTGGCAGGCGCCGCTCCTGAACTCGTCGCCCAGGCGGAGCGCCCACCGCCTCTCCGTGAGGTCGGGGTGAATGAAGGGCATGGGGCCGGAGTGAGCGCCCACGGCGTCGCGGATCGACCCCAGGTGGTCGGGATCCAGATGCGCGTTCACAACCACCAGCGCGCCCCCCCCCTGTCCTTGGAGCGAGGCGGCCACATCCGCCAGGAGGGCGGCCACGGTGGCGCGCCTCAGCGAGATCGTGCCCGCAAAGCCAGCCGCGAAGGGGGCCGCCGTGTAGGGGAGCGCCGGGAGCACCGCAGGGCGCAGACCAAGCGAGGCGATCCCGGGGACCGCAGCCCGCGCGGCCGCTTCCGCGATGACCACATCGGTCTCGAGAGGAAGGTGGGGTCCGTGCGCCTCGACCGCTCCGACCGGAAGGAGCGCGACCACGCCCGTCCGCTCCCGCCCTGGCCCCAGGCCCAGCTCCGCCAGCTCCTGCCAGGTGGCACCACCCCACTCGAGCTGGGCACCCTCGTGCGCCCTCTCTTCGCCGACCTCCTTCTCCCTCGCCGCCGGGTCGCCCGCAGCGCCCGCGATCGTCGGGTCCATTGACCGCCACCCCCTAGTCGGTGAACGTAGTCGATGCCGACCCGCCAGCCGTCCCGCATCGGCGTCGCCGACTACTTCCTCGACGACCGCGTTCGCGACGGGATGGGCGAGCGGACAGCGCTTCGGACCAGCGAAGGTGAAGTTAGCTACCGAGAGCTTCAGGCGCGCTCCAATCGCTTCGCCAACGCCCTCGAGTCGCTCGGCGTCCGTCCGGAGGAGCGGGTGCTCGTGGGCCTCCCCGACACCCCCGACTTCCCGGCAGCGCTCTTCGGGACGCTCAAGCGGGGCGCCGTCGCCGTCATGGTCAACTGCTACCTGGGCGCGGATCGCATGCGCGAGCTGTACGAGTACACCTGCGCCCGGGCCGCCATAGTGCACGCCGACCACGCCGACACCTTCAGGAGAGCCGCACGCTTGGCCAGCCACTCGCCCGCGCTGCTCGTCGTGGGAACCGATGAGGGAGACGTCCAAATTGACAACTCCGATTCACATTATGTAAACTACGATTTACACCCCGACGATCCTGCGATCTGGCTCTTCTCAGGCGGCACCACCGGGCGACCCAAGGGCGTCGTGCAGAGCCACGCCTCCTTCGTCAACACCACCGAGCGCTACGCCAAGGAGGTGATCGGCTACCGCGCGGACGACATCACGCTCTCGGTGCCGAAGCTCTACTTCGGCTACGCGACCGGCTCCAGCCTTCTCTTCCCCCTCTCCGTCGGCGCGTCGGCGGTGCTCTTCCCCGAGCGCTCCACGGCCGACGAGATCTTCCGTCAGATCGAGCGCCACCGGCCCACGATCCTCGTCAACGTCCCCACGATGGTGAACCACATGCTCGCCCATCCGGACGCCGGGCTCCAGGATGTCGGGAGCCTCCGCCTCGCCACCTCGGCCGGCGAGGCGCTCCCACTTTCGCTCCACCGGCGCTGGAACGAGACCTTCGGGGTGGAGCTCCTCGACGGGCTGGGCACGGCCGAGATGTGGCACATCTTCATCTCCAACCGGCCCGGCCAGGCGCGGCCCGGCACCCTCGGCACCGCGGTCCCGGGCTTCGAGGTGCGGCTCTGCGACGAAAACGGCCAGGAGGTCGCCCCGGGCGAGGTGGGGCGGATGCGGGTGCGGGGCGATTCGCGCGCGCACGCCTACTGGCGCCGCCCCAGGGAGACCCGCCGCGCCTTCGTCGGCGAGTGGTACGTTTCGGGCGACATGATGAGCGTGGACGAGGAGGGCTTCTTCACCTATCGGGGTCGCGACGACGACCTCCTCAAGGTGTCGGGCAAGTGGTTCTCGCCGCGCGAGGCGGAGGAGAGGCTGCTCGAGCACCCCGGAGTGCGCGAGGCGGCGGTGGTGGGAGCCACTGCCGAGAACGGGCTGACGGTGCCGGTGGCATTCGTGGTGGCCACCTCGGAGGCGGACGCGAGCGAGCTTCCCGAGATCCTTGGCGAACACCTGGAAGGGCGACTCGAGTCGTACAAGCACCCCCGCGAGGTGCATGTGGTGGACGATCTGCCCCGCACCCATCTGGACAAGGTGGACCGGGGCGCCCTGAGGCGCGACTGGGCCGGGCGCCGGTAGCAGCCGATGGCCTCCTTCTACGTCACCACCCCGATCTACTACGCCTCGGGCGAGCCCCACCTGGGCCACGCCTACACGACGATCCTGGGCGACGTGATCGCTCGCTACCGCCGGCAGAGCGGCGACTCGGTGCTCTTTCTGACGGGCACCGACGAGCACGGCCAGAAGATCCAGGAGGCGGCAGGTGTCCAGGGCATGTCTCCTCTCGAGCTCTGCGACCTGATGGCGGGACGCTTCGCAGCGGCGTGGGAGGAGCTGGGGATCTCGCACGACCGCTTCATCCGCACCACCGAGCCCGAACACGCTGGCGTCGTGCGGGCGCTTCTGGAGCGGCTCCGAGACAACGGTCACATCTACGAAGCCGAGTACGCCGGGTGGTACTCGGTGGGGCAGGAGCGCTACTTCACCGAGAAGGAGATCGGCCCCGAGCGGGTGGACCCGATCGCCGGAGGGCCCGTGCAGCGGATCCGCGAGAAGAACTACTTCTTCCGGATGAGCAGCTTCCAGGAGAGGCTGATCGGTCAGATCGAGGAGAACCCCGACTGGATCGTGCCCTCGGGGAGGCGCAACGAGGTGCTCGGATTCCTCTCCCAGCCCCTCGCGGATCTGTCGATATCGCGGCCCAGGTCGCGCATCCACTGGGGCGTCCCGATCCCGTGGGACCGGGACCAGGTGACGTACGTCTGGGTGGACGCGCTCACCAACTACGTCACCGCCTCGGGCGCGATCGACCCGGACGCTCCCCCCGCCCGGCGCGGCTTCGGCAACCCGCTCCCCGAGGGCCCGCCCGCCCGCTGGCCCGCCGACCTGCACCTGATCGGCAAGGACATCCTGACCACCCACGCCGTCTACTGGCCCACCCTCCTGATGGGGGCCGACCTGCCACTCCCCCGGAGGATCCTGGCGCACGGCTGGTGGGTGGTCGACGACGCCAAGATGTCGAAGTCGATCGGCAACGTCGTCGACCCGCTCGAGCTGGGCCGGATCTACGGCGCCGACGCGCTCCGCTGGTACCTGATGAGCGAGATGGCGACCGGGCACGACGCCTCCTACACGCCCGAGCGCTTCCTGGTGCGCTACAACCAGCTCGCCAACATCCTGGGCAACCTCGCCCACCGCGCCATCTCGATGGTGATACGCTACCGCGGCGGAGCGGTGCCGGATGCTCCCGCCGACCGCCTGGCCGAGAGAAGGGAGGAGGCGCTCGCCGGGTACCACCGGGGCTTCGAGCGGCACCGCCTGCACGAGGCCTTCGGCGCCGCCATGGGGCTGGCCCGCGACGCCAACGCATTCGTCGAGGAGACGGAGCCGTGGAAGCTGGCCCGCGAAAGCGGGAGCGACGCGGAGCTCGACGCCGTCCTGGCGACGCTGGTGCACACGTTGGCGGTGCTGGCGGCGATCTTCGCACCCGTGGTTCCGCAGAGGGCCGAGGAGCTGGCTTCGAGGCTCGGACTGCCTCGGATTCCCGCCTTCGCCGAGCTCCCGGCGGTGGAGGTGGGGGGGCTCCCCGTTGCCGCGAAGGGCCCGCTTTTTCCCCGAATCGAGACGGATTAGAGCCTCCTTCCGAGCAAAAGGCGTCTTCTTCCTTGACTCCGGGCCGATCAACCTGTAGGCTACCCCATCTATGACAGGTGCGCGATGGACGATTCTCTTTCTCGGCGGCGCTGCGGGTACGGTGCGGCAATTCTCGGTGCCGCGCCGGTTCGTGCGCCCCTTGCTGGCGGTCGTGTGCACCCTTGCGGCCCTCTTCGCCGGTGCCGCGGCCTTCCTGGTCTACGACTCGAGCGCCCGCCTACGGGCCTCCAATCTGGCCCTCGAGAACAGGCTGCTGGAGGACAAGGTGGCGAGCTTGCAGCAGCAGGCTCGGGAGGTCGATGGGCGGATGGCCTGGCTGGCGGAGCGCATCGACCGGACACGGCTCCTGGCCGGGCAGACGGGGATTGACCGCGATGTCATGAAGGTGGGCGTCGGCGGTCCGGGGCTGGAGGCTGTCGGCGAGGACGAGCTCTGGTCGCTCGATCCCGCCGCGTCTGAGCTCGCCTTCAAAGTCGGCTACGATCTCGATGTGGTCGAGCGCCAGATCGACCTGCTCGAGGGGAGCCTCGACGAGACGCTTCCGCTCCTGGAAGGCCAGCAGGAGCGCTTCGAAGCGATGCCCTCGATCTTTCCCGTTGGCGTCTTTCATCTCTCGAGCGGCTTCAGCCACCGCCGCTTTCACCCCGTGCACCTCAGCTACATGCCGCACAGGGGGATCGACATGAGCGCCGCTCGGGGCACCCCGATCGTCGCCAGCGGACCTGGGGTGGTCACCTTCGCCGGTAGCAGGCTCGGCTACGGCAGGATGGTCGAGATCGACCACGGCTTCGGGGTGATCAGCCGCTACGCCCACGCCTCCAAGCTGCTGGTCCATCGGGGCCAGAGGGTGAAGCGCAAGGAGGTCATCGCCCACGTGGGGTGCTCGGGAACTTGCAAGGCGCCCCACCTCCACTTCGAAATTCACCAGGACGGCCAACCGATAAACCCGCTCGTCTACATGCTGCCCTAGGGAATCGCAGCACTGCGGCGAGGCTCGTGCTGTAGGGGGGCGCAATCACCTGCCGGCGGGATGCGCTTTTCGGCCCTCCGATATGCAATCATGGAGCATGCAGTCACTATGAAGAAGAGAAGCACTCGTTTCCCGGTAGGAATTCTCGCCGCAACCTTGCTAATGGCGGCGTGCGGCCCCGCTCAGATTGCGGTGGTCGTGCAGCTAGAGGATGCGGAGGGAGCACCGGCGCAGCTTGACGACATCGAGGTCCGCCTCCTGCCCTACGACCGGGACGCGATCTTCGACTCGCTGACCGCGCTCGCCTCCACCCCCAGGCCCGAGCCCACCGAGGATCAGCGGGCCGCCCGGGATGCACGGATCCAGGCTCAGGACGAGTGGCTCGGTGCGCAGGACCGCTGGAACACCCTGCGCGACACGGTCAAGAAGCTGACCGATGAGCTGGCGGAGCTTAATCCAGCCATGAACACCTACCGAAGGATCCACGCAGAGTACACGCGCATGGAGCGCGAGCTGGCCCGGGTCGATCGCGCGCAGGGGTCGCTCTTCGAGCGCTTCGATTCGCTGGACCGTGCGACCTCCGCAGAGGCGCAGATGTTGGAGGCCCTGCAGGTGGAGTGGGCCGACGAGGCCTTCCGGGACATCGGGAGCGTGATCGACGCCAAGGTGGAAGCATCGGGGCTAGCCGAGGCTGCGGACACGACAGGCGCCAAGGCCGACGGCGTCGCGCTCTTCGAGGTCCCGCCGGGTACCTATTGGGTGCACGCCAGGCACCGCCGCACCCAAGACGAGCTCTACTGGAATGTGATGGTAACCGTGGCGAGGGGCGAGAACGAGGCGGTGGTCCTCGACGAGAGCACCGCCGAGGTGAGGGAGATCTTCTAGCGGGCCTGCGTCCAGTAGGGCGAAGGGGGCGGCTACGCCCCCAGAGTCCCGATCCGTGTCGGGTGCAGTGACGCGCCCGGGCCCGGTTGCCGGGGTGGTGCTTGCGGCCGGAGCTGCCAGCCGCATGGGGGCTCCCAAGGCGATGCTGGACGCTGGCGGGCGGACCTTTGTGGGGCGCCTGGTGGAGTCGCTGGCGGAGGGTGGCTGCGACTGCGTGGTTGTCGTCGGTGCCTCTCGCGACGGGCCACTGGCCGAGGAGGTGGCCGCCGGGTCGGCGCGGCTACTCGTCAATCCGGGAGGCGAGGGCGGGCAGATCGGATCGCTCCGCGTGGCTCTCGTCCATCTGGGCTCGTCGGAAGCGCATCCCGCAGCGGTTGTCTGCACACCGGTCGACAATCCCCTGGTGGCACCCGCCACGGTACGCGCCCTGGTCGACGGGTGGAGGCGCTCGGTGCGCACGATCGCGATTCCGAGCTACGGGGGCCGTCGGGGCCACCCCGTACTCTTTGACATGGCGCTCGCCGCGGAGCTCCAAGGGCCGGGACTCGCCGAGGGTGCCCGCTCGGTGGTGCGGAGCGACCCCGGTCGGGTGCTCGTCATCGAGGTCGACGATCCGGCCGTCGTCGACGACCTGGACACGCCCGAGGAGTACCAGGCCCGCATGGGGGGTCAGCAGTGAATCCGACTCCATCCCAGGTCGCCGCGCTCGTCCTGGAGGCGACCGGAAGGGGCGAGTCCGTCCACACGGCCGTCGTAGTCGACGCCTCGGACAGCTCGCTTGTCGGGAGGCGCTGGTGGGTGTCGGGCGATCGCCAGGGGGGTACCCTTGGCAGCGCGGCGCTGGACCGCGTGGTGGCGCGGGGACTAGCCGGCCTCTTTGCCGGACGCGGGCCCACGGCGGCGCTGAGTCGGAACTTCGTCTATGAGGAGAAGGGTGGAGAGGCGACCGCAGCGGTCTACGTCGAGGCGCACCATCCCGCCCCAGCGCTGGTGATCGTCGGTGCCGGGCACATCGCGGCGCCGCTCTCCAGGATCGGTGCCATGCTCGGGCTGCGGGTCGTCGTGCTCGACGACCGCGAGGAGTACGCGACCGAGGGGCGCTTCCCCGATGCGGCCGATGTTAGGGTGATCGACTTCCGCGACCCCTTCGCGGAGACGCCCCTCGCCCGCCAGGACCGCGTTGTGCTGGTGACGCGGGGGCATCGCTTCGACTACGAGTGCCTGGTGAAGGTCCTCCGAATGCCGGAGGTGCCATGCTACATTGGCATGATCGGTAGTCGGCGCCGGGTGCGGGCCACCCACGAGAAGCTGCTCGCCGACGGTTTGGGGACCTCCGCCCTGCGGCGCGTCCGTGCTCCGATAGGACTCGACCTTGGCGGCCAGTCCCCCACCGAGATAGCGCTCGCGATAGCCGCCGAGATCGTCATGCTAGGGGCCGGGGGCACGGGAACGCCTCTCGCCGAGAAGGAGCGCATCGTCGAACGCTTTTTCGCCGACTAGCATCCAGACAGCCCGGACGAGGCACACGCCGATGACGAACACCGAGATCCTGACCGCGCTGACCGAGCTGCGGGAGCCCGCCGTCCTGGCGACGGTCGTGGCGACCAAGGGTTCGACGCCGCGCAAGGTCGGCGCACGGATGCTCGTCGGGGAGCGGGGCGTCGTCCATGGGACCGTCGGGGGCGGTTGCGGCGAGGGCGAGGTGGTCGAGGCCGCGCTGGAGCTCTTGCAGGGCGGTCGCCCTCGCATCGTGCGTGTCAACCTGCTCGACGAACCAACATCGTGGAGCCCTGCGGTATGCGGGGGAACCATGGATGTCTTCATCGAGAGGGCAAAGTGGTAGCAGGACCGGGCGGCATCCGCCTGTCCGACCGGGGCGACACGTTGATGCGGATTGGCCAGGGGGAGACGGTTGCATTCAGGACCGACGGGCCACCGGCAGCTTTCGTGATTCAGGAGCGTTGAGGAGGGATGGCCGGATATCTTTTCGTGGCGCTCGCGGTGCTCGTCGCGGTGGCTGGCTGGCGGGTCCGGCACCGGCTGCGTCACCTGACCCGGAGCGGGGTGACCGATGAGATCGTCCATCAAATCGAGACGCTCGGCCACGTAGACGCTGAAGATGTCGAGCCGGTAGACATGGAGCGAGTGCAGGCCGAGGAGGACGAGTTCTGGGCGCAAAGCTGGGACGAAGCTGAAGAGGACTGGTAGGACATGATGCTCTGCATGATGGGCTCGTTACTGGTCGGCCGGCCTTCGAATCGCGTCGCGGGTAGCGTGCTCCTCAAGCAGATCGTCGTTGGGGGTCGCGGGGGACTTGCGGTGAACTCGGGTCCCCCAACACCTGAACGAGGATCGAGAACAGCGGCGTGAGCACCCGGAGCGCAGCGACGCTTACTCCCGCAGCAACCAGCAGTTCGCGAGCGGTGGTCAGCACGACCAGTACCACCACGACCACATCTCGCAACTCGACATCTTTGGCGACGCTCTTGAGAGCCCGCCCCACCTCGCCCACTAGTGACGCGAGGAACCCAACCACTCGAAGGCGACCCTTCTTGTCGTTCGCGGACCTGGCAGCCGCCACGAGTTCCCCGATCACCTCGCCAACCTGATCCGGGTCCAACCTTTCCACGAGGCGCTTGAGAGCTTTTGTTGCTTCGGGGGCCATCTTCACGGCTCTCGCAGGGCCGATCTTGGTGACGGCGGCCCTGGCTATCCTATCGAACCTCGTACCTCCAGACGACTTGTCCTTCTCTCCCTT
>JAGWBP010000029.1:20296-40305 GCA_021295835.1 Gemmatimonadota bacterium
TCGTCGCCCGAGCCGACTGAGTCGTTTCACGGGCCACACGGGTGGCAACGCTCGGACTGATGTTCCGGACCAACCTTCGGAGCACGGCGCTAACCACTCGAACGCTGCGCGCCTTCCGCGGTGAGATGAGGCTAAGCCGACCGCCCACGCCCTTCGCTCCACGGCCGACGCCATGTGCCAGCCGGGCAAGGTCGGCCGATATCGGGTGCGCCGTTCAGCCGCAACAGGTCGATCAGGACCGGAACCGGCCGATAGGTTAGATTCGCCAGAACGCCAACGAGCAGGGAGCCCCGGCGGGGCTGTAGCGGAGAGGCTCCCCTCGGGCGCTGACAACCTCGGTCGGGCGGTTGCGGCGGCGATCACGCAGAGATGGAGGCTGTAGCCATGCATACGCGGTGCGCGGAAAAGACCAATCGTCCCAAGGGGCAGGGTGTGCGATGGGCTATGCGGAGGGCGGCCAGCAAGTGCCAGGTACAGCACTGAGTACGACGATTCTCCCGGCTCGCCACCAGGAGGCGCTCCCTACCGACCGGCTGCTGATCCCGGATGCGCCTGACGACGAGGCAGTGCCCTTCGACGTGGTCTTCGTCGGAGCGGGTCCGGCCGGCCTCGCCGGGGCGATCGAGCTGGCCCGCCTGGCGGAGGAGGGCCGGAAGGCCGGGGACGGGGTGGGCGAGATCGAGATCGGGGTGCTGGAGAAGGCCGACGGACTCGGGGAGCACAACCTCTCGGGCGCGATCGTGAATCCAGGTGTCCTGCGCAGCTTGTTTCCCTCTATGTCATGGTCGGACTTGCCGTTACGACGCCCAGTCGAAAAGGAAGCGGTGTACTTTCTCACCGAGCGGCGGGCGCTCCGCATCCCTGCACCGCCGACGATGCGCAATCACGGCAACCACATCGCGTCGATCTCGGAGATGGTCCGCTGGCTAGGCGAGCAGGCCGAGAAGCTGGGGGTGACGGTTCTCCCCGGATTTCCCGCCGAGGCGCTGCTCGTGGAGGGCGACGGGGTGGTCGGGGTGCGGACGGCGCCACGGGGTCTGGGGCGAGACGGCGAGGCCGGTGCCGACTACATGCCGCCGGTCGATGTCACAGCCCGGGTGACGGTACTCTCGGAGGGGACTCGGGGGCCGCTGACGCAGGCCTATCTCGAGTGGCAGGAGATCGGATCGGAGAATCCGCAGATCTACTCGCTCGGGGTGAAGGAGCTCTGGGAGGTCCCCAGGGCGCTCGACCGAATCGTCCACACGATGGGATGGCCGCTCGTCGACGGTGCCTTCGGCGGGTCCTTCGCCTACCCGCTTGCCGACGACCTGGTGGCGCTCGGTCTGGTCGTCAGCCTCGACTACCGCAATGCGCGTCTCGACGTGCACGGCCTCCTGCAGCGCCTGAAGCACCACCCCCTCTTCCACCGGGTCCTGGAGGGGGGCGAGATGGTGGAGTGGGGCGCCAGGACGATCCCGGAGGGGGGCTACCACTCGCTCCCCGAACGTCGCCACGGCAGCGGCCTCTGCATCGTCGGCGACGCGGCGGGGTACGTCGACGTGGCGTCGCTCAAGGGCATCCACTACGCCATGCACTCCGGCATTCTGGCGGCTCGCGCGATCTACGCGGCGCTCAGGGCTGGCGACACCTCGGAGGCGGCGCTGGGGGCCTACACCCGAGCGGTGGACGAGTCCGCGATCGTCGCCGACCTCCGGCGCACCCGCAACATGCGCCTGGGCTTCAAGGGCGGCTTCGCGGTAGGTAGCGCCAAGGCCGCGGTGGCCACCCTGACGAGGGGTGCGCTCCCGAGGGGCAGGATCGCGACGGCCCCCGACGCCCACGAGCCGAAGGTGCTCGGCACTCCGGTCGAGGCGGGCGGCCCACTCGCAGTCTCGAAGGCGGATGCCGTCTTCAGGAGCGGCAACGAGACGCGCGACGACATCCCCTCGCACCTGGATCTCCAAGCCGATGTGCCCGACGAGGTTGCGGAGATGTACGCGCACCTCTGCCCAGCCGGGGTGTACGAGCGAGGCGAGGACGGGCTGCGGGTAAATGCGCCGAATTGCATCGACTGCAAGGCGACCGACGTGCTGGGGCCCCGGTGGTCTCCCCGCGAGGGGGGGAGCGGGCCGCGCTATCGCCGGATGTGAGAGTGAGTACGGAGTGAGCGATCGCGGCCCAGTATCGGCCGGGCGGGTGGGCGCGGCGGACGCGATTCGCGCCAACGAGTCCGGGGCGGGTAGCCGCCGGTGAGGGGCCACGGGCATCGTCCTCCCGGTCAGGCCGCTCGGCCCGAGGGTACGGGTGGGCGGCGCTTCCGCTCCACTCTCTGGCGGGTGCTGGTGGTCCAGGTCGCGGCGTTGGCCCTGCTCTGGCTCCTTCAGGCGGCCTACCACCGCTAGCGGCCAGACCGGAGCGATCTGTGACAGATAACTCGTACAATCTGTCAGGTATCCCACCGGTCTCGACAGATAACCCCCGGAATCTGTCAAAGACTATGAGCTGCTGACTCATGCACCCCATCAACTGGCTGATCGTCGGCGCGTACCTGGTCTACATCGTAGTGGACGGGATTCGCCGCTCGCGCGGCACCCAGGAGATCGAAGGCTACTTCCTGGCGCGCCGCAGCCTGCCGTGGTGGGCGGTAGGGCTCTCCGTCATGGCGACCCAGCTCTCCGCCATCACCATGATCGGCACCACCGGCCAGGGCGCCACCGACGGGCTACGCTTCGTGCAGTTCTACTTCGGGCTGCCGCTGGCGATGGTGATTCTGGGCGTCACGATCGTGCCGCTCCTCCGCGGCGCCGGAGTCTACACGGCGTACGAGTACCTGGAGCGGCGCTTCGGCGCTCCAACCCGCTCCCTGACCGCGCTCCTGTTCCTGCTGTCGCGGGGAATGTCGTGCGGCGTGATCATCGGCGCGCCCGCAGTCGTCTTTTCGGCGATCTTCGGCTGGCCGCTCGCGTGGAGCGTGGCGATCATCGGCGTCCCGGCGGTGCTCTACACGATGATCGGCGGCATTCAGGCCGTCACCTGGACCGACGTCAAGCAGATGGTTCTGATCGTCGCGGCGCTGGCGGCGATGATCGTCGTCGTGCTGGTCAAGCTGCCGGTCTCGCCGGGCGATGCGCTGGAGATCGCGGGTGCCACGGGCCGACTGCAGGTCTTCGACTTCTCCTTCGACCTGACCAACCGCTACACCTTCTGGTCCGGCCTGATCGCCGGGACGTTCCTGATGCTGTCGTATTTCGGCACCGACCAGAGCCAGGTGCAGCGCTACCTCGCGGCCAAGTCGGTGAACGAGGCCCGCACCTCGCTCCTGATGAGCGCATACTGGAAGATCCCGTTGCAGGCTCTGATCCTCCTGGTGGGCGTGATGATCTTCGTCTACTACCAGTTCCAGGCGCCGCCGCTGCTGTACAACACGGCTCACGAACGGGCGGTGCAGGAGCTCCTGCCGCACGAGTACGCCGCGCTGCAAGGCCGCTACGAGGAAGCGCTGGTCCTCCGGGACGCCGCGAGACCCACTGCGGGGCTGGGAGCCGGAGGCAACGGGGTGAACCAGCCTTCGGGCGCGAATGTGCGCCAACGGGCCGTGATGGCGGATTTCCTGCAGCGCGACGAGGCCGTGCAGGCGGTGCGCGCCGAGGCGCTGGCGATGGCCGAAGAGGTGACCGGCGAAGCGCCGCGGGAGGTGAACTACATCATCCCGCGCTTCGTTCTGGGCGAGATGCCGGTCGGGCTCGCGGGGCTGTTCATCGCGGCGGTCATCGCGGCGGCCATGTCGAGCATCTCCTCCGAGCTAAACTCGCTCTCCACGACCACCGTGATCGACTTCTACCGGCGCTGGTTCCGGCGCGGGGACTCGGACGCGCACTACCTGCTGGTGTCGAAGGCGGCGACCGGGCTGTGGGGGCTCTTCGCGTGCATCGTCGCGGTCAACGTGGTGGGGCTGGGCTCGCTGATCGAGGTCGTGAACCGATTGGGATCGTACTTCTACGGCTCGATCCTGGGCGTCTTCCTCCTCGCGATGATTCCGCGGGCACGGGGCGCGGGCGCCTTCACCGGGTTGGTGGCGGGGATGGCGGCGGTCGGGATGGTCGAGTGGAGGACGGACGTGGCCTTCCTCTGGCTGAACGTGGTCGGGGCGTGCGTGGTGGTGGGGGTGGGGATGCTCACATCGGCCCCAACCCCCGCGAAGTAGCCTCTGCCCTGCTCTACTCCGGCACCGAAACGACGGCCTTCACCACGTAGTCCAAGTCAGGGAAGCTCTTCTCCAGGTAGGCGTTGCCGCGGCTCTGAAGATCGGTCTGCCTCGGCCCCTGACCCCCGGGTGCCCCCTCGCCGTAGCCAGCGTGGAGCTGGTCGACGACCTCCATCCCCTCCACGACCTGGCCGAAGGGCGAGAACCCCTGGCTGTCGAGGAAGCTGTTGTCCCCGAAGTTGATGAAGACCTGTGTGGTGCGGGTGTTCGGCCCGGCCATCGCGTAGGAGACGAATCCCCGGGTGTTGCTCTGCACCACCGGGTCGTCCTGGATCTGATGCTGGCTCCAGGTGGCCGCGACCTCGGGGTCGCCGTTGATGCCGAACTGGGCCATGAAGTCCGACAGCACCCGGAAGAAGCGAACGTCGTCGTAGAAGCCCGCCGACACTAGGTTGTAGAAGCGGTCGGCACCGTTGGGCGACCACTCCCGGTGGACCTCGATCGTGAAGTCGCCCTCGCTGGTCTCGAAGTGGGCGTGGAATACCGGCGGAGCGGTCTCGACCAGCTCGGCGGGCGTCAGAAGGACGTTCGGCATGGCTTCCTCCTCAGCGGGCTGCTCGGCCTGCTCCTGGGCCGCCTCCGAGGTGCAGACGACGGAGAAGAGGGCGGCGAGCACGCATGCGGCCTGGATGGGACGGGTTTGATTCACGGCTGACTCCGGGATCGGTGGTGGGTGGGTGGTGGCGGAAGGACGGGGTATTCTGGGCAGAAGCCCCGCCGGAGACAACACCTGGGGTCCGCATCGGCCGCCCCCGTCGAGTCGCCTGCGGGCCACTGCGCCCGCCTGCGAGAGGCTGCGGGACCGTACCGTGGCAGCCTACTGCCGCCCTCCAGACGACTATTGAGCCTGCGACAATGGCGATCAGGAGCTTGCCGATGACGGGTCACGAGGGTATTCTTCGGTAGACGTTCGGCATACGGAGACACGGACTTGAGAACGTACTACGATTTCTTCGCGGGCGGCGGGATGGCCCAGGCGGGTCTCGGGGCGGGTTGGCGCTGCCTCTTCGCCAACGACATCGACGCCCGGAAGGCGGAGTGCTACACGAGGAACTGGGGTGGCGACCATCTTTGGGTCACAGACGTGAGCGACCTCTCGACCGCCTCGCTGCCGGGACACGCCGACATGTCCTGGGCCTCGTTCCCCTGTCAGGACCTGTCTCTGGCGGGTAGCGGACGCGGCCTTCGGGGGGAGCGGTCGGGCACCTTCTGGCCCTTCTGGGGGCTTATGGAGAGACTGGTGGCCGAGGCGCGCGCGCCCCGGCTGGTCGTCCTGGAGAACGTGTGCGGTGCCCTGACATCGCACGGTGGCCGCGATTTCGCGACGATTATTGGGGCGCTGGTCGACGCGGGGTACAGCGCTGGGGCGATCGTCATGGATGCGGTCCACTTCGTGCCCCAGTCGCGGAAACGGCTGTTTGTGGTGGGCGTCCGCGGAGTCGTGGCCCTACCCCCTCGCCTGTACTGGAACAGTCCACCGACGGGTGACCCTTGGCATCCCCGCGCGGTGACCAGGGCGTACCGCAGGCTGGGCGGTCGGGCGAAGCGGGGCTGGGTGTGGTGGAGGCTGCCAAGCCCCCCGAAACGCCACGCACGGATTGAGGACGTCTACGAGCCGGACCCAAGAGTTGTCCGCTGGCATCCACCGGAGGAGACCGCGCGACTCCTGAGCATGATGACGCCTGTGAACAGAGACAAGGTGGAGGCGGCTCAGGCCACGGGCTTGCTCGCGGTCGGCACGATCTACAAGCGTACCCGCCCGGACGGAAACGGTGGTCGTGCGCAGCGCGCCGAAGTGCGTCTTGACGGGGTGGCCGGGTGCCTAAGGACTCCCGTCGGGGGCTCCAGCCGCCAGACGATCATCGCTATCGAGGGACCACTCGTCCGCACCCGGCTCCTCTCGCCGCGCGAGGCGGCCAGGCTGATGGGTCTGAGCGATGACTACTGGCTCCCCGATCGCTACAACTCCGCGTATCACGTGGCAGGGGACGGCCTGGTGGCCCCGGTGGTCCGCCACCTTGCGGCGCACCTGCTGGAGCCGCTGGCGGATTTGGAGTGCGAGGCCGCGGAAGGGGTGGCCTGAGGCTGCGGATCAGCCTTCGGGGCGCAGCGGCGAGGTCGAGACCGATCCGAGTTTGAGGATCGCGCTGTCATAGGGTGCAGGGGATCCGCACTCCACAGATCGCCAGGACGCCTGCGGAAGTCGCCTGCGGGCTACTCCACCCGGAGCGCCACCCCGTCGGCGGTGCGCACGATCTCGGGCTGCTGGCGTGGAATCGCACGGCCCCGGAAGTGCGCGAGCAGCTCGGCCACGGTGTCAAAGCCGCGCAGCCCCTCGAGTGTGCGGATCGTCGGGAAGATCATGGGGAGGCGGCCCTCGCGGTGTCGGGCGAGCGCCTCCTGGGGGGTGAGCCACACCGAAGCGGTCATCTCGCGCTCGTCGTGATGCGCCACCGCGTCGCTGGGCACCCTCGCCGCGAAGAAGCGGGTGTCGTAGCGGCGGGGTTCCACGACCGGAGTCACCCAGTGGGCAATGTACTCGAGCGCGGCACCGTCCAGGCGGGCGTCGATTTCGCCGAGCACCTCGGCTAGCGTGGCACCCTCGTCCAACAGGCGTTCCCGGCTTCCTTTCGCCGCGTCGGACCCCAACGCACCACCTGCGTGCGTCACGCCCGGCCAGAGTCCAGTCTCCTCGATCGCCTCCCGGACCGCCGCCCCGTAGTAGGCGATCGCCTGCGGATCGGCGTCCCGGGGAAGCCCCAGCCGGGTGGCGGCCTCCTCGCGCCCGAGCCCCGTCCACCGCTCGGCGAGAGCGTCCTCTCCGTCGGCCGGATCCACCCTCCCTCCCGGAAAGACCCACGCGCGGGGCACGAATCCGGCCTTGCGGTTTCGCCGGAGCAGGAGCGCCTGCGGTCCCCCGTCCCCATCGCGCAGGAGCACCACGGTGGCGGCCTCTCTAGGCTCCGAGGGGCGACTCGGCGCTTGCGATATCGTCTCGACGAAGCCGCTCGGCAGCCTATGGGCCGGGATCCGATAGTCCGCTCCGGATCCGCCCTCGGTTGAGAACATGGAATGACCTCCTCTCGGTCCGGGACGCGACGGGTTGACCAGAAAGGTGGTCGACAACCCATGTTGCCGCCCGCGACGTCGCAAGGCAGATGCGCTGATGCCATCTGGCAGCATCGCGACGGGGACGCCATACTAGTGTCGCAAGGGAAAACGCTGCGGGGATCGCGAGGGCGACGACCCACGAGCCGCACCACTGACAATCTAACAACGGCGAGATACGGCGACGTGAGCCGCAGACTCTCACTACCAGTGCTGCCGCTGCGCGACACGGTCGTGTACCCCGGCGTGGCCGTGCCGATTTCGGCTGGCAGGCCCGGCACGATCGAGGCCGTGCAGGAAGCGCTGGACGGCGACCGACGCCTCTTCGCCGTCGCGCAGAACCGCGACCAGGACGACCCCGACCCCCAGGTGCTCTACGCGGCTGGCACGGTCGTGCGGATAGTTCAGACCCACCGTGTGCGGCGCGGGATCCAAATTCTCGTCCAGGGGGAGACGCGTGCCCGCGCGCTGGCCTTCGCCGACGACGGGGAGTCGATGCTCAGGGCCACCGTAGAGCTGCTGGAGCGCCAGATGCTCGCCAACCCCGACGATCCTGAGATCACCGCCCTCGACGCAGAGCTGCGGGAGCGGGCCGCCGAGCTGGCTACGCGGCGCGGCGCGACCGCCGAGAACCTCAACCAACTGATTCAGGGGGTCGACGACCCCGGTGCCTTCGCCGATCTGGTCGCCTTCCAGCTCGACCTCCCCACCTCCGAGAAGCAGACCCTTCTCGAGACCCTCGACGACGAGGATCGAATGAGAGCGGCGCTGCTCGCGGTCGAGCGGGAGCTCGTCCGTCTCGACGCACAGGAGGACATTCAGGCCAAGGTCCAGGAGGAGCTGGGCGAGCGGCAGCGCGAGATGCTGCTTCGGGAACAACTGAAGCAGATTCGCAAGGAGCTGGGTGAGGAGGGCGACCGCCACGAGGCCGACGAGCTGCGCGAGAGGGTCGCGAAGCTGGAGCTGGGCGAAACGGCCCGGAGTGAAGTCGAGCGCGAGCTGCGGCGCCTCGACCGCACCTCTCCCCAGGCCGCCGAGTACCAAGTCATCCGCACCTACCTGGAGTGGATCACCGAGCTGCCGTGGAGCGAGCGCACCGACGACAAGATCGATCTCCACCGCGCCGAGGAGATCCTCGACGAGGACCACTACGGCCTGGACGACGTGAAGGACCGGGTGCTGGAGTTCCTCGCGGTCCGGAAGCTGCAGCATGAGCGCTCGGACGCGGATGGGGCGGAAGTGGAGGACGACGGGGGAGCTGCGGCCGGGCATTCCGACGAGGCGGCTGCTGACGAAGGGGTTGCCGAGGCCGTGCCCGACGACGAGGCGAAGGGCGACGCTGGGGTGGACTCCGAGGACGAGGCTGCGACGACTGCGGGGAGGGGGCCGATACTGCTCTTCGCCGGACCGCCCGGGGTCGGGAAGACGAGCATCGCGAAGTCGATTGCGCGGTCGGTGGGCCGAGAGTACGTACGCATTTCGCTCGGCGGGGCTCGCGACGAGGCGGACATTCGCGGCCACCGCCGGACGTACGTGGGCGCGATGCCGGGACGAATCGTGCAGGGGATGAAGGAGGCTGGAACCAAGAACCCGGTCTTCCTGCTCGACGAGGTCGACAAGGTGGGCGTGTCCTTCCAGGGCGACCCGAGCGCGGCGCTCCTCGAGGTGCTCGACCCCGCCCAGAACTCGACCTTCATCGACCACTACCTCGGGGTCCCCTTCGACCTCTCCGAGGTGCTCTTCATCGCGACTGCGAACTACGAGGACCGAATCCCGCCACCGCTCCACGACCGCATGGAGGCGGTGGAGTTCAGGGGCTACACCGAGGACGAGAAGCTCGAGATCGCGCGGCGCTACCTGCTTCCCCGCCAGTTGGTGGAGTCCGGCCTGCGCCCCGAGGAGCTCGAGGTGGGCGACGAGTCGATCCTGGCCGTGGTCCAGGAGTACACCCGCGAGGCGGGGGTGCGGCAGCTCGAGCGCGAGCTGGGCAAGCTGGCCCGCAAGGTGGCCAGGAAGATCGCGTCGGACGAGGCGGAGGGGATGGAAATCACACCCGCCGTGGCGGCCGGCATGCTCGGCAGACCCCGGGTGCACCCCGAGCGACGTCGCGCCGAGGACGCGGTGGGTGTCGCGACGGGAATGTTCTACACGCCGATGGGGGGCGACATCATGTTCGTCGAGGCGAGCATCATGCCGGGCAAGGGAGAGCTCGTCCTCACCGGGCAGCTCGGCAACGTGATGAAGGAGTCGGCGCGGGCGGCGCTGTCGTATGCCAAGAGCCACTGCGCTTCGCTCGGCATCGAGGAGGACGCTCTCAACAAGCGCGACATTCACATCCACGTGCCAGCCGGTGCCGTGCCGAAGGACGGCCCCTCGGCGGGAATCACCATGGCCACCGCGCTGATCTCGGCGATCTCGGGGCGCAAGGTCCGCGCCGACCTAGCCATGACGGGCGAGCTGACGCTGACTGGCCGCGTGCTCCCCATTGGGGGCGTGAAGGAGAAGTTTCTCGGTGCCCTGCGCGCCGGAATCCAGGAGGTGATCCTGCCGCTGGAGAACGAGGCCCACCTGGAGGACCTGCCGGATGCCGTGCGGAGTTCGCTCACGGTGCACCTCGCCGAGGACCTCCACCGGGTGATCGAGCTGGCCGTGCGGGCACCCACGAGGAAGACGGCGGCAAAGGCCCCGATCGTGCCGGTGCAGAGCGAGGAATCAGAGCCGCACATCCAGGCGTAGGGGGGCTACGGAACGGCTCAGTGGTGGCGAGGCGCGGGAAGGTGGACGGGAGAGATTCGTATGACCTGGAACCCGGCGCGGAGATCGTCCGTACGTGCGGATGGAACCACCGCCCTCGCGCCCACCCCGTCGGGAGCAGCACCATGATTGCGAGACCGAAACCCGCGCGCGCCCTCCTCGCACCCCTTCTCCTCGTCGTCGGCGCGGCCCTTCCCGCCAGCACCACCGCGCAGAGCTCGCCACCGCCCGCCGAGACATCCTGGCTTAGCGCCTCGATGAGCGAAGCGCGGCGAAGTCCGTTCCACAGCCCGACGAGTGTCCCCGGCCCCCCGCTTCTCGGCTCCGTCCCCGTCCCGACACCGGTCAACCGGGGATCCCAGCCGGTAGACTCCGCGAACGACCCAACCTTCCGCGAGGTCTTCTTGCCGACGCTTCTTGTGACCCCCCTCGCGGAGTTCGCGTGGTTCTTCGGCCTGCTCGTAAGTATAGACTGCCGAGAGGACTGCGGGCCATGGTTCGTATTGGGCACGGCCACCTTGTTTCTGGCTCCCCCGACCGCCGCTAAGCTCGCGGGAGGGTCTTTCGGCACTGCTCTGCTTGGATCGGCGCTCGGAATCGGCGCGAACTTGCTGTTGCTGGACGCGGCTGGTGACGGTCCGGCCGTCGTGGTCGCGCTGCCCTTCCTGCACGCCGGGCTCACCACATGGATGAGCCTGCTGGGCCGGTGAACCGAGTCCGAGACCCGGTCCGCCACGGCACCGGTCCGGC
The DNA here is from genome assembly GCA_021295835.1 of Gemmatimonadota bacterium. GTDB lineage: Bacteria > Gemmatimonadota > Gemmatimonadetes > Longimicrobiales > Gaopeijiaceae > Bin94. The sequence continues at coordinate 31,155 of JAGWBP010000029.1, forward strand.
CCAATTGGTCCGGGACGCCCGGCGCGACCTCAATCGACTCGTCGACCAGCATTATCGGGATGCCGTCGCGCACCGGATAGAGAATGCGACCATCCCCAATGCACGATGACGGACCGCGAATGGTCGCTGCTGGACTCGAACCAGCGACCCCTACGATGTGAGCGTAGTGCTCTGCCAACTGAGCTAAGCGACCGCGGTGCCAAGTACCCCCACGGGGAATCGAACCCCGGTCTCCTGGCTGAGAACCAGGTATCCTAGGCCACTAGACGATGGGGGCGTCGGGCCGATAAGGTACGGCGAGGCCAGACTGCGCTCAAGTCCCGGGCTACCTCTGCGGCACTCCTGCCCTACCCTGTCCGGCCGCTCGGGCAGTGCCGCGCCTCCACCGAAGGGCCCATGGCGCCGGGGCTTTCGCGCCAACGACAGACCGCCTTCCGGCTTGACGCAAGAGTAGCGCCCGGCGAAGGTTGCGAGAGCTTCGCAGCTACCCCGCCCGATCCCACCAAGAGAGAGCCCCCTCGGAGAGCCCATGGACCCCAGCCCATCCCAGGTCGTCGACAGCGTCCGCTACGAGCCGGACGAAAATCCCCCTCGCTCGCTTGCGATGGCCCTCGCACTCCAGTTCTCGGCGCTGGTGCTCGGGGCAATCGTGCTCACCGTCGCGATCGTCTTCCGGGCGGCAGGGATGGACGAGGGGTACGTCGCCTGGGGGGCCTTCGCCGCCCTCCTGATCAGCGGCGCCGTCACGATCGTCCAGGCCCTCCGCGTCGGGCCCTTCGGCGCTGGGTACATCCTTTGCATGGGCACGTCGGGCGCGTTCATCGCGGTGTCCGTGGCCGCGCTTCAGCAGGGGGGGGCCGGTCTGCTCGCCTCACTGGTGATCGGCTCGTCGGTATTCCAGTTCATCCTTGCGCGACGGCTCTCGCTGCTGCGCCGAATCCTGACCCCGACGGTCGGCGGAACGGTCATCATGCTGATCTCGGTCACGGTGATGCCGCTGCTCTTCGATTTCCTCTACGATCTGCCTGCGGGCAGCCCCCTGATCGCCGGGCAGATCGCGGCGCTGGTCACGCTCGTGGTGACCTTCGTCGTGGTTCTGTTGGCCAAGGGGCCGGTGCGGCTCTTCGGCCCGATTGCGGGGATCATTGCTGGCTGCATCGCCTCGTGGTTCCTAGGCATCCTGCGCTTCGAAGCGCTGCTTGGCGCGTCTTGGATCGGAGCGCCGGTCGCATCGTGGCCGGGGCTCTCCCTCGACTTCGGCTCCACCTTCTGGGTGCTGCTGCCCGGCTTCACGCTGGTGACCTTGGTAGGGGCCATCGAGACCATCGGCGACGCCGTTGGCATCCAGCGGGTGTCGTGGCGCAAGCCGCGCGCTACCGACTATCGGGCCGTTCAGGGCGCGGTGACCGCCGACGGGCTGGGGAATCTCCTCTCGGGACTCTTCAGCACGGTACCCAACACAACCTACTCGAGCAGCGTGTCGATCACCGAGGTCACCGGCATCGCGTCACGCCGCGTGGGGGTCTGGATCGGGGCGATCTTCTGCGTTCTGGCGTTCCTGCCCAAGTTCACGCAGGTCCTCCTTGCGATCCCGCAGCCCGTGATCGGCGCCTACGCCATCGCCCTCATCAGCCTGCTCTTCATGCTGGGCACGCGCATAGTCGTGCAGGACGGAATGGACTACCGCAAGGCGACGATAGTCGGGTTCTCGTTCTGGTTCGGGGTGGGCTGCCAGTACGGCCAGCTTCCCCTCGACGGGCTGCCTTCGGTCCTGCAGGAGCTACTCAGCAACGGCATGACGGCGGGAGGCATGGCCGCGCTGGGGCTGACGGCCTTCGGCGAGCTCGCGGGTCGGAAACGCGCGCGCATGCGGGCGCCGCTGGCGATGGAGGCGCTGCCTCGGATCCAACGGTTCCTCGAGGACTTCGGTCGGCGTGGGAAGCTGAGCGAGGAGACCGCCCACCGGGTGGCGCTCGCCGCCGAGGAGACGCTGCTGCTCCTGGTGTCGAACACGGAAGGGGACGGCGCGGAAGACGGCGCACCGGATCCTGCGCCGCGCAGACTTCTGCTGACCGCCCGTCGCGACGGTTCCAGCACCGAACTGGAGTTCCTCGCCGCAGGAGGAGAGGGGAACATCGAGGACCACATGGCCGTGATCGGTGCCCAGATGGCCCCCGACCCGGTGTCGGACGAGTTCTCGCTACGGATTCTGGGCCATCTGACGGCATCGGTCCAGCACCACAAGTACGCCGACACCGACGTCGTGACCGTGCGGGTCGCCGATTCGGTCGGGACCGTATCGGCGTGAGGGCGAGGGGGCGGCAACGGATCGTGCGCGCCGTGCCGCCTCCCCGCCGAGGGGGCGTGCTCGCTCCTGTCTCGGGTCCCTAGCCGCCCGCGATCACGATCTGGGGAAACGGAATCTCCGCATCGTGCCCGCAGAGGAGTCCTGTCAGGTCACCGAGATCGTCCTCGTTCGTGTGCGCACCCAACGCGACCTCTAAGTCCAGGTCCACCTCGCACCTATCCGAGATGTTGTCGTCTCTCCGCCATGTCACGGCACCCGTTACGGTAAGGTCAAACTCGCCTTCCTCGGACTCGCTGGCGTACCACCGCTCCATATGCAGGTCGACGCTGGGGTCCCCTGTCAGAGCGAGGGTCTCGCCACCGGCCTCTACCTCACAGCCGCCCGGGTAGAGCTCCATGTCCACAGACCACCATGCGGTGTCCCCGCTTTCCCGGTGGTCTGACGTGTGGGTGTACCTCACCGCGCCGCCCAGCGGACATGACTTCACGTGCGTGCCCTCTTCGGCCCCAGCGTAGTGGACAACCATCGCCGCCAGGACGGCAGTCGCCTGGTCCAAGGTGAGAGGAACAATCGTTTCCGTCGAGTCGCACGCCAAGGTGCCAGCGGCGACAGCCAATAGGACCGAGTATCTGACTCTCTTCATTTCGTTCGCTCTCTCTCCTAGCTTGGGTTGGGACTGCTTCGGCGGGCGGCGAGATGGTACGTCTCCCCGCCTAGTTGTTCACGCCCTTCGGAGTCTCCGCAAAGCGTGCCATCCACCCGCCTGGCTGAGGCGTCAAACTAGGCCGGTATTCCCCCGTAACACAAGAGCCGCCCAGAGGCTAGCGGCGAGCGCGCCGCCGTAGCACGGCACCTTCAGGAGCCCCGAATATCGGCGTAGTCCGAAGTCCATGAGGGTGTGGCGGATCCGGTGCGCGCAGTGAAAGAGCGAGAGCACGATCACGCCGAGCAGCGCGATCTTCACCGGCCACCATCCGACCGCCTGCCCGAAAGCCTCCGCGCGCGCCGCTGCCACGGCGGGATCCCCGGCGGGCAGAAGGACGCCGGTCACGACCACGAATGCCGGGACGAAGAGCGCGGCCATCACGCCGCCAGCCGAGAAGAGCGCCCACCAGAAGGCCTCGCCGGAGTGGCGGGCGCGCCGACCCCCGCGCCGACCGTCGCTGCCGCTGGAGCTCATCGGAGCATCCACCACACGACGACTGCGCTCACGGTCAGCCACGGCCCGTACCCCATGACGATCATCGCGATCGGCGCGGACAGTCGCTTCTCGCCTAGGAAGATCGGCATAGCCTGCGGGACGGCGCCAAAGAAGGTGATCGCATGCCACACGGCGGCGAGGAGCGCAACGACATGGGCCGCCACCCACCCCGGACGGCTCAGCGCGCCGACCCACTCGGCGAAGGCCGCATCCCCGGCACCGACCCTGGAAAGCGTCACTAGGAACACCACCAGATACCCCGCCATGAAGAAGCTCGTCAGCTCCCGAATCATGAAGCGCATGTACCCCGGCCGCTCCATCCACCACGCCCAGCGGTGCGGGCGCCGGTAGCCGCCCTGGCTCATCGGCGCACCCCTCACGCGCCCGCCCCTTTCGGCATTACGAAGGCCTTGAAGTACTCCTGTGCGCCCATCGCCTTCGCCTGCTGGATCGCGCCAGCCGGGTCCACGTGCTTCGGGCACACCACCGAGCACTCGCCCACGAAGGTGCACCCCCACATCGCCTCGTCCGAAAGCATCACGTCCATGCGTTCGGACCGGCCATGGTCGCGGGAGTCTTTGTTGTAGCGATGCCCGAGCGCAAGCGCCGCTGGCCCCAGGAATCCCTCCTCGTGGCCCACCACGGGGCACGCCGCGTAGCAGAGCATGCAGTTGATGCACATCGAGAACTGCTTGTACTTCGCGAGCTCTGCGGGCGACTGCCTGAACTCGCCGCCTGAGGTGTCATTCACGTCATCTCGGATCATGTACGGCTTGACGGCCTCGAGCTTGTCCATAAAGCCGTCCATCGACACGACCAAGTCGCGCTCCACGGGGAAGTTGACCAAGGGTTCAACCCTGACGGCAAAGGGGAAGTAGCTCTTGAGAAACGCCGCGCACGTGAGCACGGGTTCGCCGTTCACCATCATGCCGCAGCTTCCGCACACACCCATCCGGCAGCTCCAGCGGTGCGTCACCGTGCCGTCCACGTGGTCCTTTATCCAGTTGATCGCGTCCAGGACGACCCAGTCCTCGTTGTACGGCACCTCGTACGACTGAAAGCGAGGCTCCGCGTCGGTCTCGGGGTGGTAGCGGAAGAGCTCCAGGGTGATGGTCCGTTCGTCGGTCGCCACAGGCGAACCCGCGACCTGCTCGCCGGATCCGACGCGCCCGGCGGACGCTGATGCTCGCTCTTTGGACATGCTACCCCCTCGGGCTACTCAGTGTTGCCGTCTGCGGCCGACGGGCCGCCCGTGCCGCTTCCTTCCGCTTCGCGCTTCAGCCCCGAGTCCGCGCCGTAGGTGCGCGCCCCCGGCGGCCACTTGGTAATCGTCACGGGCCGGTATTCGATCCTGGGCGCGCCGCCGTCCTCGGTACGAAACGCCAGCGAATGGGCGAGGAAGTCGTCGTCGTCGCGGTCCGGGTGGTCGAGGCGCTGGTGCGATCCGCGCGATTCCGTGCGCTCGCGGCCCGAGTGGGCAATTGTCTCGGCGACGTCCAGGAGCGACGACAGCTCCAGTGCGGCGGTGAGCTCGGTGTTGAAGCTGTTCGTGTGGTCGTCCAGGCTGACGTTGGCGTAGCGCTCCTTGAGCTCGGCGATCTTATCGCACGTCTTCTCCAGCGACTCCTGGTTCCGGTAGATGCCCGCACCGTCCTCCATTGCTTCGTGAAGCTCGTTCCTGAGCACCGCAATTCGCTCGCTCGCGCCGCCCCCGTCCGCAGATCCCGCCCTTCTGGCCCCGGCGCTGAAGTACGCCCGCCGGATCCGCTCGCCCTCGTCCCTGGCCTGCGATTCAAGCCCGCCTAGCTCCAAGTCCGGGTTTTCCATGGCAAAACGGGCCGCGTTCCTCCCCGCCTGGGCCCCGAAGACGAGGAGCTCGGTGAGCGAATTCGACCCCAGGCGGTTCGCCCCGTTGATCGACACGCACGCGCATTCGCCCGCCGCGTAGAGCCCGGCGATGTCCGTGGCCGACTCGCTGTTCACGTCGATTCCGCCCATGACGTAGTGCACGACCGGGCGCACCGGAATGGGCTGGTGCACCGGGTCGATGCCCGCGTAGTTCCTGGCCAGCTCGCGCACGAACGGAATCCTCCTGTCGATCTTGGCCTCCCCGAGGTGGCGCAGATCGAGGTGGACAACCTCGCCGTCCTTGGTCCTGATCGTGCGGCCAGCCCACATCTCCTTGACGAAGCACTGGCTCAGCTTGTCGCGCGGACCCAGCTCCATCGCGCGTTTCTGCGGATGCCGCGGATCGCTCACATCCAGCGCCTCGCCCAGATCGTAGTCCTCCAGGTAGCGGCGACCGTCCTTGTTGACCAGGATTCCGCCCTCGCCGCGCGAGGCTTCCGTAATGAGGATGCCGGTCCCGGGGAGGCCGGTCGGATGGTACTGGATGAACTCCATGTCCTTGAGCGCCACGCCCGCCCGGTAGGCCATCGCCATACCATCGCCGGTCTTGATGGCGCCGTTGGTCGTGAAGGGGAAGGCCTTGCCCGCGCCGCCCGTGCAGATGATGACCGACCTTCCAAGCACGGCCCGCACCGTGCCCGTCCTGAGCTCGATGGCGGCGCACCCCCGGCAGCGCCCCGCGTCGTCGAGGAGCAGCTTCGTCGCGAAGTGTTCGTCGTAGCGGACGATGTTGCCGTACTTCAGGGTGGTCTGGAAGAGCGAGTGCAGCATGTGGAAGCCGGTCTTGTCGGCCGCGAACCAGGTGCGCTCGATCTTCATGCCGCCGAAGGGACGTACAGCGACGCTCCCGTCAGGCATGCGGCTCCAGGGGCAGCCCCAGTGTTCCAGTTGGACCATCTCTTCGGGTGCGCGGTGGACGAAGTACTCGACCGCGTCCTGGTCGGCGAGCCAGTCGGCGCCGCTGATGGTGTCGTAGATGTGGTCTTCGAGGCTGTCGCTGGGCTTGATGACTCCAGCCGCGCCCCCCTCCGCGGTCACGGTGTGGCTGCGCATCGGGTAGACCTTGGAGACGCAGGCCACCGAAAAGGCCGGGTTCTCCTCCGCAATCGCGATCGCTGCGCGGAGTCCGGCACCTCCTCCGCCGACGATGACGACATCGTGCTGCTCAGTGGCGGCGTGGCTCATGCGCGGGTGCCGTGGCTCATGGGAGGGGCGGACGGGTCGGAGGCGGAGGCCGCGAGCGACCGGCGACCAGGGCGCCGATGCCCGCAAGGCGGTTGAGGGTAATTTGCCGCATGCCGCTCCCCGATCAAGGAGCGGGGGACGGTTCGCTGCCCATCCACGCCGACCACCAGAGGACGGTCAGCATGCGGGCTCCCGAGGCGATCCGCTCGGCGGCGAACTCCACCGCCTCGGGGCGGGCGGGCGACTCCGGGTCGAAGCCGATGTCTCGATCGAGGGCGTAGAGCGTCCCGACCAGGGCGTGCGCCTCCATGATGTGGGCGAGCACGGCCTCTCGCAGCGGGGCGCCGAGCGCCTCGACGGGCGCACCGCCCGTGTGCCGCAAAACGTCCTCGTCGGTGACGTGGGCATCGACGAAGCTCCACTCGAAGCGAGCGTGGAAGCCGCGTTCGGTCGAGTGCCCCTCCGGGTTGGGGGCGTCGCGGTCCCAGCCGTCGAAGTGGATCGTGGTGTGGTGGGGGTTGGAGGCGTCGGAGACGTAGTGCCCCAGGACGCCGGCGTCGCGCACGATCCCGGTCTCGATCCACCTGCGGCGCGCGGGATCGTCCTCGCTCCGCCAACGCCGCCAGCCGCTCTCGATGCGCTGGTAGAGCTCGACGATCCGAAATGGCAGAAATCCGGCGTCGCGCTCCGGGCGCTCCAATCCGGCCTTGTACAGAAGGCGTAGGTATGCAAAGCGGTCGGGAGCGTCGAGCGCACCCTCGGGGAGATTCTCGATGTCGATGTAGTGGTCGTAGCGGTGGGCCTCGTTCATCTCGACGGCCTCGCGCACCCGCCACCGGTCGGGCTCCGGGTTCAGGTAGACGAGCTCGGGACCGGCGTCCAGGAAGAAGGCCGGCATCTCGGGCGGAAGCGCCGCCACGGCGGTCCGCGCCGCCATCTCGTGCCCGGTCGACCCCCAGGGCACCGAGGCCGAGGCCGGGTCGGGCGTCGCCCCGCCGCCGGGAAGGTCCAGCAACACCCCGACCATTGGGAGAAGCGCGACCGGGAAGGCGAATACAGCGGTCAGCCGTACCGGGCTCGAGTACCCAGGCGTCCGCACTGCGCTAGCTCTCCGCGTCTGCGCTCGCGGGACGGCCCCGCGATATCAGATAGGGGGACCTCTGCACGGTTGGGAGGACCACCATGTTGAGCACATTCACCCTAGGGGGCGCGTTCAGCACGTACATGACCGCCTCGGCGACATCTTCCGGCTGGAGCGCGTCGACCCCGTCGTAGCTTCGCCCGGCCCTCTCCCGGTCGCCCCGGAAGCGCACGAGCGAGAACTCCGTCTCGACGAGTCCAGGATCGATCGACGACATCCTCACCCCGGTGTCCACCAGGTCCAGATTGGCGCTCTCGGTCAGAGCCCGCACGGCGTGCTTGGTGGCGCAGTAGACGTTGCCCCTGGGGTATGTGGCGTGTCCGGCAATGCTACCCACATTCACGACATGCCCTTCGTCGCGGGCCACCATCGCGGGAAGCAGCGCCCTCGTCATGTTCAGCACACCCTTGATGTTGGTGTCGATCATCTCGTCCCAGTCGCGGTGGCTTCCCTCGTGGAGGAGATCGAGACCGCGGGCCAGCCCGGCATTGTTGATCAGGATGTCGACCCTGACGCCGTCCTCCTTCAGGCGCCTCGCGAAGGCCTCCACGCCAGCGCGGTCGCGCACGTCGAGGGTGTGCCAGAGCGCCTCGGCACCGGTTGCCGGGCGAAGTTCCGCGGCCAGCGCCTCGAGCCTATCGGTCCGCCTTCCCACGAGCACCGGCCGCACCCCCGCCTCGGCCAGGGCGCGTGCGCACGCCTCGCCGATACCCGCCGTCGCGCCGGTGACAACGGCCGTTCTGCCTCGAATCCGATTCATCGGGCACCATTGTAGGTCAGCAGGATCGGGTGCTGCAAGATGGGCGGCGCGCAGTGTCTCGCAGCTTGGTCCAGCACTCGCTCAGGAAGTCGTTGACGAGGCCGAAATGGTCGGTGAGGTGCTCGCCGGGGTTCAGCTTTGGTGAAGTCCCAGCCGGGGGAGTAGCCGTGGATGCGGTCGTGGAAGGCCGTGTCGTCGCGCATCTGCGTCGGCAACGGGCTCAGGAGGTGGCCGACGCGCTGCTGCTCCACCGAGACGTCGAAGTTGCCGACCTGCACCAGCGACCCGTCCGCGCGGGCCGAAGCGGAAGCCAGCGCGGTCCATGGCGGGGTTGCGGGGCAGGGTGGCGAAGGTGACGAGCATGAGATGGAAGATGTGCGGCGACGGGAGAGCGTCAAGAGGATTGGACGGCTAACTTGCCGTCCAATATCTCTACTACTCGTGGAACGTCGGAATGAGTATCATTGGAACGTCCGGTTCCGTCGCGCCCGAGGATCGGACGCTACCCGCTCACCCACCCCGAAGCCGGGAGCAGCTCAATGATGAAGCGCCTCGCCGTTCTCCCCATCCTCGCCCTCGCCGCCTGCGAGAGCCAGGAGCCCGAGCCCCCCTCCGCCTGCAGCTCCATACCGGAGGTGCCCGTCTACG
>JAGWBP010000029.1:40343-41563 GCA_021295835.1 Gemmatimonadota bacterium
TCTACTCCGCTTCGTCGTCGAACCTCGGCGTGGCGACGGCGTCCCTGTCGGATACCACCGTAACCGTCGCGGGGGTCGCCCTGGGCAACGCCATGTTGACGGTGACGGCCCGCGACCCCGGGGGGCTTACGGCCAGCCAGGACTTCGCGGTGACCGTCCGCTACCTGACGAAGCGGCTGACGGACAACAGTGCCCACGATTCCAACCCCTCGTGGTCGCCGGACGGGACCAGGATCGCTTTCGAGTCCAACCGCGACGGCAACTTCGAGATCTATGTGATGGACGCGGACGGAGGCAACCAGACGCGCCTCACGGACAGCAGTATCGCCGATGTCGGCCCCTCGTGGTCGCCGGACGGGACCAGGATCGCTTTCTTCTCCGGCCGCGACGGCAACTGGGAGATCTACGTGATGGACGCGGACGGAGGCAACCAGACGCGCCTCACGGACAACTTTGCCGACGATCGCAGCCCCGCGTGGTCACCGGACGGGACCGAGATCGCTTTCGCCTCCTGGCGCGGCGACGGCAACCGGAACGACGGCAACCGGTACATCTATGTGATGGACGCGGACGGAGGCAACCAGACGCGCCTCACGGACAGTGGCCCGGCTCTCAGCCCCTCGTGGTCGCCGGACGGGACCGAGATCGCTTTCGTGTCCGTCCGCGACGGCAACCTCGAGATCTACGTGATGGACGCGGACGGAGGCAACCAGACGCGCCTCACGGACCACGGTGCCGACGAATTCGGCCCCTCGTGGTCGCCGGACGGGACCGAGATCGCTTTCGCCTCCCGTCGCGACGGCAACTCGGAAATCTACTCGATCCGGATCAAATAGGTCCCGGACGCACCGCGCTACGACGGACGGTTAGCTCGAAGTTCGCCGGCCCTCTCGGGGGCCTGCCCTCTTTCCGAGGCTCGTGGGCCAGCATGGGCATGAGATGGAAGATGTGCGGTGACGGGAGAGCGTCAAGAGGATTGCACGGCAAGTTTGCCGTCCAATATCCTTACTACCCGTGGAGCGTCGGAATGAGTACGTTGGAATGTCCGGTTCCGTCGCGCCCGAGGATCGGACGCTATAGGCTCGCCCACCCCGAAGCCGGGAGCAGCTCAATGATGAAGCGCCTCGCCGTTCTCCCCATGCTCGCCCTCGCCGCCTGCGAGAGCCAGGAGCCCGAGCCCCCCTCCGCCTGCAGCTCCATACCGGAGGTGCCCGTCTACG
>JAGWBP010000029.1:41598-43733 GCA_021295835.1 Gemmatimonadota bacterium
TCTACTCCGCTTCGTCGTCGAACCTCGGCGTGGCGACGGCGTCCCTGTCGGATACCACCGTAACCGTCGCGGGGGTCGCGCCCGGGAGCGCGTCGGTAACGGTCACGGCGAGCGATCCGGGCGGCTTGGTGGCCGAGCAGAGGTTCTCGGTCATGGTGCCGAACCGCGCTCCGGAGCCGACATTCACCATTCAGTCGATTACCGTTCACGTCGGCAGGGCGGAGACGGTGGACGTTTCCTCGTACTTCACCGAGCCGGACGGAGAAGCGTTGGTCTACAGCGCCACATCGTCGAATCCTGCGGTCGCCGCAGTGGCGGTGGCGGACAGCATCTTGACGATGACGCCCGTGGCCACGGGCAACGCCATGGTGGCGGTGACGGCCCGCGACCCCGGGGGGCTCACGGCCAGCCAGGAATTCGTGGCGACAGTATCCTTCGGCCTGAGGCGGCTGACGGACAACCGCACCTCGGACCGCTACCCCTCGTGGTCGCCGGACGGGACCGAGATCGCTTTCGCGTCCTTGCGCGACCGCAACTACGGTATCTACGTGATGGACGCGGACGGAGGCAACCGGACGCGCCTCACGGACAACAGTGACCAAGATCGCTACCCCTCGTGGTCGCCGGACGGGACCGAGATCGCCTTCACCTCCGACCGCAACGGCAACTTCGAGATCTACGTGATGGACGCTGACGGAGGCAACCAGACACGCCTGACGAACAACAGTGCCGACGATTTCGGCCCCTCGTGGTCGCCGGACGGGACCGAGATCGCCTTCGCCTCCGACCGCGACGGCGACTTCGAGATCTACGTGATGGACGCGGACGGAGGCAACCAGATGCGCCTGACGAACAACAGTGCCGACGATCGCAACCCCTCTTGGTCGCCGGACGGGACCGAGATCGCTTTCGTGTCCGACCGCGACGGCGACTTCGAGATCTACGTGATGGACGCTGACGGAGGCAACCAGACGCGCCTCACGGACAACGGTGCCGACGATCGCAACCCCTCTTGGTCGCCGGACGGGACCGAGATCGCTTTCGTGTCCGACCGCGACGGCAACCTCGAGATCTACGTGATGGACGCTGACGGAGGCAACCAGACGCGCCTCACGGACAACCGTGACTACGATTACAGCCCCGCGTGGTCGCCGGACGGGACCGAGATCGCTATCGTGTCCGACCGCGACGGCAACCTCGAAGTCTACGCGATTCGGATCAAATAGCTCCCGGACCCGCCCCGCACGACGAACGGTTAGCTCGAAGTTCGCCGACCCTCTCGGGGGGCCTGCCCTCTTTCCGAGGCCCGTGCACCGGCACGGGCATGAGATGGAAGATCGGACGCTATCGGCTCACCCACCCCGAAGCCGGGAGCAGCTCAAAGATGAAGCGCCTCGCCGTTCTCCCCATGCTCGCCCTCGCCGCCTGCGAGAGCGAGGAGCCCGAGCCCCCCTCCGCCTGCGGCTCCATCCCGGAGGTGGCCGTCTACACGGGTGAGACGACCACCGTCGCTGCCTGCTTCACCGATCCCAACGGGGACAGGCTCGTCTACTCCGCTTCGTCGTCGAACCCCGGCGTGGCGACGGCGTCCCTGTCGGATACCACCGTAACCGTCGCGGGGGTCGCCGCAGGCAACGCCATGGTGACGGTGACGGCCCGCGACCCCAGGGGGCTTGCGGCCAGCCAGGACTTCGCGGTGACCGTCCGCTACCTGCCGGAGCGCCTCACGGACAACAGTGCCGACGATTCCGAACCCGCGTGGTCGCCGGACGGGACCAGAATCGCTTTCGACTCCCAACGAGACGACAACTACGATATCTACGTGATGGACGCGGACGGAGGCAGCCAGACGCGCCTCACGGACAACAGTGACTTGGATATCAGCCCGCGTGGTCGCCGGACGGGACCAGAATCGCTTTCGCCTCCGACCGCGACGGCAACTTCGAGATCTACGTGATGGACGCGGACGGGGGCAACCAGACGCGCCTCACAGACAACAGTGACTTGGATACCAGCCCCGCGTGGTCGCCGGACGGGACCGAGATCGCTTTCACCTCCGACCGCGACGACTTCCTCTACCGCACCTGGGAGATCTACGTGATGGACGCGGACGGAGGCAACCAGACGCGCCTCAC
>JAGWBP010000029.1:43790-44252 GCA_021295835.1 Gemmatimonadota bacterium
CAACTACGATATCTACGTGATGGACGCGGACGGAGGCAGCCAGACGCGCCTCACGGACAACAGTGACTTGGATATCAGCCCCGCGTGGTCGCCGGACGGGACCGAGATCGCTTTCGCGTCCCTCCGCGACCACATCGTCAATATCTACGTGATGGACGCGGACGGGGGCAACCAGACGCGCCTCACGGGCAACCGGACCTTGGTCGACAACCCCGCGTGGTCGCCGGACGGGACCAGAATCGCTTTCGAGTTCAGGCACGACACCTGGGAGATCTACTCGATTCGGATCAAATAGGTCCCGGACCCACCCCGCTACGACGGACGGTTAGCTCGAAGTTCGCCGACCCTCTCATGTTCGTGGGCCAGCAGTCCGTGGACAAGCACCGCGAGCACCGCGAACGGCGAGGCGTCACGCCGGCAAGGTCCGATCGAAGATCTTCCCGAGCGCTCGTTCCCGCCGCA
>JAGWBP010000008.1 GCA_021295835.1 Gemmatimonadota bacterium
CGGCTCAGCGCTTCAACCCGCGCCGAAAAAAATCCCGCTCGACGGTGAGCTCTCCGATCTTCGCGTGCAGGTCGTGGATCTTCGCCTCATGCTCCTTGGCGAGCTTCCCCCTCCCGCCCTTGGCGAACACCTCCGGCACGGCGTCGAACAGCTGCCGCTTCCAGGCGCGCACCTGGTTCGGATGAAGCTCATGCCGCGCGGCGATCGCCTGCATGCTGTCCCGCTCCTGAAGCGCCTCCAGCGCCACACGGGCCTTGAACTCCGCCGTGAATCGTCGTCTCCTCCTGGCCATCTCGGTGCCTCCTGTTCCATAGTGGAGTCCACCTTAACGACCTGTCCAATAAACCGGGACCACCTCAGGGTTCCGCTCCCCCGGACGCTCCGCACACACGGGCACCGGGCCAGTTAGCGACAAAAGCGTTTCCGCGCAGGTTAAAGGCACAGCGGAGAAAAGCCCCGCCTATTCACCCGGACTGTTGCGCGGAACCGGTCGGCAACCGGGACGAGCAGGTCGTAGGCCACGTAGCTCTCTCGGGGCTGACCCCGCGCCTGGATACCTGATACGTTGTTCCCTATGACCCAGAGCGCCGCGATCCAGGCCGTAGCATGTCGGTAGCATCGGTGCGCCCATGAGCGCGCCCGCCCTTTCGCCAAGGCAGGATCTCGCCCGTGAGCTGGAGCGCCCGGATGGGGAGATCCACCTCGCCCGCGCCGCCCTCCTCGTGGCGCGGGAGGAGTATCCGCAGTTGCCGATCGAGCACTACCTGCTCCGCCTCGACCTGCTGGCAGCCGAGACGCTGGACCGCCTCGGAGTAGAGCGAATGCCGACGGTGGTGCTCGAGGAGGCGAAGAGACGCCTATTCGCGATCGGCGGCCTGCGCGGAAACCAGGACGAGCCCCACGATCCCCGCAACTGCTACCTGAACGATGTGCTCGACCGCAGGGTGGGCACGTCTCTAACGCTTGGGATCGTGCTGCTGGAGGTGGGGTGGCGCCTCGGGCTGCCACTTGAGGGCGTCAGCGTTCCGGGGCACTTCCTGGTGAGGTTCTGCGGCGAGGCGGTGTCCTTCCTGATCGACCCGTTCCACGGCGGCGCGATAAGGAGCAGGGACGAGGTGCGACGGGTTCTCGGCCGTCGACCGACCCGCCGTGGTCGGGAGGAGGCGACGGAAGCCTGGCAACGCTCCGACGAGGGTGCCGACAAACCGAACATCCGCCCTGACTGCGACTTCCGGGCCTGCACGAGGCGCGAGATGGCGCTTCGGCTCCTCCTGCACCTGAAGGGGGTGTACCTACGTGCGGGCGACGGCGACCGGGCGCTGGCGGCGGTGGAACGGATTCTGCTCGTATGCCCCACCTCGAGGCGGCAGATTCGCGACCGAGGTCGTCTGCTCGCCAGCCTCGGGCGTGCCGAGGAGGCCGTGGCGCAGTTGGAGGCCTACCTGGCCTTTGCGCCCAACGCTGCGGACGCGGAGCGGATCGAGGAGCTGCTGCGCACGCTCAGGGCGGGGCGCGTGCCCGGGCCGGAGAGTGGATGAGGACACTCTTCGAGCTCCTGTCGCAGGAGGGCGCGGAGGCCGGGGGACGATCCGGGGAAGCTCCTGCGGGCTTTGGCGACCCGGATGGCGAGTACCGTGCGGCCACTTTGGGGTGTGGCGTCGTATACCGACGCGATCGCCGGCTGCTCCGAGTATACGGACGAGCACCCCGACGCATGCTGAATGGGATCGTCACCAACGCGGTAGCCGATCCGCCCGTACCCGTCGTGGCTGTGCGCGACAACGGGGGGGGCGATGAAGGCGACCCGGAGGCGAAGGGAGAGCGGGGCGCAGCCATTCTCGAAGGGGACGCTTCGTACGGGACCATGCTCAGGCGGAAGGGCCGCATGGTTACCGACCTGGTTGCGCTCTGGCTGGGTGCCGACGAAGACGCCGGAATCGGGTTGGAGGTGGCGGCGGCGGCCGCCGAGGCGGTCGGGGAGCGGCTGGTTCGCTACCTGCCCCCACGCTTCGCCCGCTTCGAGGATCTCGACGACCGGGTGGCGCTGCTCTCGGTGGTGGGGAGCTGCGCCCAGGATGCCGTGGCGAAGACATGCGGAAGAGCGCCCGCGTCCGGGCTGGTGGTGCTCGGCGGCGGCCCTCTTGCCGGTGGCGCCGTCGTCGCCCGCGGCCTCGAGCAGATCCCCTCCTGGAACATCTGGGCGCCTGCGGACTCGGCTGCCAGATGGTGGCGTCGCCTGCGCGAGCAGGGGGGGTGCGCACCCGTGGGCACCGAGGTGTGGCGCACGCTCCGGATCGAGGCGGGGTACCCGGCCTTCGGGGTGGATATGGACGATACCACGATCCCGATCGAGGCGGGTCTTGGGGACCGGGCATTCGACCACGAGAAGGGGTGCTACACCGGCCAGGAGGTGATCGTGCGCCTGCGCGACCGGGGGCGCGTAAACTGGCACCTCAGGCGGCTCCGCTTCGGGGACACCTTGCCGCTGTCTGGTCAGGAGCTCTTTCGGCCGGGGGTCGAGAAGTCGCGGGGCCGGGTTACGTCGGCGGCTCGCTCACCCCGTTTGGGCGAGGTGGTGGGACTGGGGTACGTGCGCCGGGAGGTCGAGCCCCCCGCCGAGCTCCGGCTCGGGAGCGGGGAGGGGCCGCCGGTTTCGGTGGAGGAGCGCGGCCCCGACTAGCAGCCTGTGGACGGACATCCCAGTCCGCAATTCCCGTACCCGCGGCTACACCTGCTCCCGACACCAGCTCTTGCCGCAGCCCATCCGGCAGGGCACTATACCATAGGCTGCCAGCTTCCCTCGGGCCCCTGCGAAGACACGCCCCGACCATTGCATGGAGGAGTCACATGCCGCGCACCGCACCCCGCATCGCATCGACCGTCGGGCTGTTGGCCCTCGCCGCAGTCCTCGCCTGGGCGGCCGGATGCGAAGACCCGCCCCCGCCGCTGCCGCCTAACCAGTACCCGTACGCCAGCACCCCAATTCCATCGATCGCGAGCTACATTGGCGAGACGGTCACGGTCCGCCTCTCCGAGCACTTCACCGATCCCGAAGGGGACGCCCTCGCCTACTCTGCGACCTCTTCCGACACCGAGGTCGTCACGGTCACCGTCACGGGCAGCGAGATGGATGTCGTCCCCGAGGGCAAGGGCGAAGCTACGATCACGGTCAAGGCGGCGGACGCCGAGGGCCTCGAGGCGGATCACGAGGTATCGGTGGCGGTCGGCAATAGGCCGCCGACGCTGGTCGACTCGATCCCCTCGCTAGAACGCTACATCGGACAGGTCGCCGCCTTCTACCTCCCCGATCACTTCCAGGATCTGGACGGCGACGCCGTCACCTTCGAGGCCACCTCCTCGGACGAGACGATCCTCACCGCCGAGTTGAACGAGGAGGACACCCTAGTCCTGGAGGCGACGGGCAGGGGCACGGCGCAGATCCTCGTCTGGGCGACCGACAGCGACAGCGCCAGCTCGTACCAGGAGGTGCCCGCTCTAGTCACCCCGATTCCAGAGTGGCGCCTCCTCGAGTTCGTCTACGAGGCGGCGGGCGGGGGAGACTGGACGAGGAGCGACAACTGGGGCACGGACGCCGATCTGGACACCTGGTACGGCATCGAGGTGGACAACGAGGGGAACGTGGTCGCGATCACCCTTTCAGACAACAACCTGGTCGGCAGAATCGCCCCCCAGTTGGGTGCGCTCGAGTACCTGGAGCGACTTGACCTGGAGTCAAACGCCCTCTCCGGCGAGCTACCGGTCTCCATCTCGACGCAGCCGCTCACCGAGCTCCGTATCTCGGGCAACGCCGATCTCACCGCCGAGCTCGGGGACGACTTCCGGGACCTCCGCGACCTGGAGGCCTTTATGGCGGGAGGCACCGAGGTCTGCGCCCCGAACACCAGCGTCTTCGCGGGTTGGCTCGAGCGCATTCCGGAGCGGAGGGTGAAGGTGTGTGATCCGGTTGAGCCCGGCGCCTATCTCGTCCAGGTGGTTCAGTCGCTCGAGGACACGGCGGCGGTGCCGCTCGTCGCCGACAAGATGGCCACCCTCCGTGTCTTCGTGACCTCGGAGTACTCGACGCACGAGACGATCCCGCCTGCGAAGGCGTACCTCTACGCCAACGGCGAGGAGCTCGGGTCGATCGACATCCCGGCGAACGAGGAGTCAATCCCGACCTATATCGACGAGGGATTGTCGGAGCTCTCGGGGAATGTCGACATCTCGGCCGACTTCATTCAGCCGGGTCTGGAGATGTACATCCAAGTCGATCCAGAGGGGACGCTGGACGAGGAGCTGGGCGTCGCGAAACGGATCCCCGAGGAGGACTACATCGAGTATACGGTGTACCAGCTTTCCACCTTCGAGCTGACCATCATACCCTTCCTCTGGGAGGACGACCCCGACTCGGCGATCCTGGACTATGTGGCGGAGATGGCGGAGGATGAGGAGGAAGACGCCCGACTTCACGCGACTTTCGACCTGCTGCCCATGGACAAGCTCGACGTGGACGCCTTCAAGGCGACCGAGTCCTCCTCCAACTGTGCCCACACCCTGCTTGGCGAGACCAACGCCATACGACTCTCCGACGGGGGCGATGGCTACTACCAGGGACAGATGAGCGGGCGCGTCACCTGCGCCGCGGGCGTGGCGTGGCTGAACCACAAGGCCAGCTTCTCAGTTCCCTACGGAGTCACAATCGCCCACGAGCTCGGACACAACCTGAACTTGCGCCACGCTCCATGCAACGACCCAGCCGACCCCGACCCGAGCTTCCCACAGGAGGACGGCTCCATAGGGAATTACGGGTGGAGCTTCCGGGTGGACTCCGTGCGCGACAAGGACGACTACTACGACGTGATGGGCTACTGCAGTCCGAACTGGATCAGCGGCTACTTCTTCGACAAGGCGGCCCGCTACCGCCGGTCCCGTGGCAGCATGTACATGCCGCCGAGCTCGTCTCCGGTGCAGTCCCTCCTCCTCTGGGGTGGCCTGGACGAGGAGGGGAGGCCATACCTGAGGCCGTCCTTCGTGATGGAATTGACTTCGGAGCTGCCGCACTCCGACGGCGACCACCAGTTGGTCGGGCAAGCCGAGGACGGGGAGATCCTCTTCGCGCTCAGCTTCGACATGCCGGAGGTAGCCGACCTGCCGGGCAAGGCGTCGGTATTCACCTACGCTCTGCCGGTCGAGGGGGCGTGGGCGGCGACGCTCGCGAAGATCACGCTGGTGGGACCGGGCGGCGTGGCTACGCTCGACCAGGACTCGGACGCCGCGATGACGATCGCTCGCGCCGGG
Source organism: Gemmatimonadota bacterium (assembly GCA_021295835.1). GTDB lineage: Bacteria > Gemmatimonadota > Gemmatimonadetes > Longimicrobiales > Gaopeijiaceae > Bin94. The sequence continues at coordinate 5,299 of JAGWBP010000008.1, forward strand.
AAGGACGGCCCGATCCACGCATTCTGGGACGGGTGGCGAGAGTCCGTGCCCGAGCGGCCCCAACTGGTGCTGCTCCGGAGTAGCGGGATTCCCGGACCGGAGGAGTGGGCGCGGTAGGATATCCCCGAGGCCATCCCCACGCCCGTGCAGAGGACACCGGAGGGAGAGGCCCGCAGGGGGCTAGCCCGGCTGAGGCGGGCGATTGAGAAGGCCCGCCGCGAGGTGCGAGGACTCCGCGCGGCGCTGGCCCAGGCCGAAGCCGATGGCTTTCCTGGCGACGACTACGCCGAGATGGATCGTCACCTTGCCGCCGCCGCCGAGCTGGTCCTGCGCGAGGCGTCACGCCAGCAGGCCAAGGTGCTTCGGGCAGGGGGGATCGCTCCGAGCGGAGTGCGGAGTCGCGGCGGTCCTGCACCGCTTGCCACGGAGGGAGGCGTCGGAGACGAGGAGCAATGACAGCGGCCACCACCGCGGCGATGGCCGCCATGGTGGCCGAGCTGGGCGAGATCCTCTCTGGGTGGACGGGTAGCAACGGCGACTCCAGCGCTGCCTCCCGCCTGGGCGACGACTCGGCATTCGACCGCCTCGCGATGAGGGTGCACGAGGCCCAGCGCGACGCCAACCCGACGCTTCGGCGCTACTGGGAGCTCGTCGAGGATCAGGAGCCGACGACCTGGGCGGAGGTGCCTCCGGTCCCCACCTCCGCCTTCCGCGATGTCGCCATTGTCTCGGGGCGGGCGGAGCGGGTATTTCGCACGAGCGGGACGACCGGAGGCTCGGAGCGGAGGGGAGAACACCATGTGGCGAGCGTCGCGCTCTACCGCGCGGCGGCACGGCCGGGGTATCGGCGCCACCTGCTTGGCCAGGTGAGCTCCCTGAGGCTCGTCTCCCTGATCCCGCGTCCGGACCGAGCCCCCGACTCCTCGCTCTCGGCGATGGCGGGCTTCATCGCCGCCGAGCCTGAGATCGTCGACTCGATCTGGACTCTGGACGCCGACCAGGGGATCGATGTTGCAGGCGTCCGCCGGGCCGCCGAGAATGGCCAGCCGGTCCTGCTCCTGGCCACTGCCTTCTCGCTGGTACACCTCCTGGACGAGCTAGGCGACGAGCACGCTCCTCTGTCCAGGGGGTCCCGCCTCATGGAGACGGGCGGCTTCAAGGGACGGGTCAGCGAAGTCAGGCGAGGCGACCTCTACCGGCGCGCTGGCCGCTCGCTCGACCTGGATCAGTCGCAGATCGTGAACGAGTACGGCATGACCGAGCTGCTCTCGCAGGCCTATGACGGCGTCGCGGGCAAGGCGCCGCCACTCGCCGACCGCTGCCACCGCTTTCCGCCCTGGGTACGCACGTCGGCGCTCGACCCGGCCACGCTGGCACCGCTGCCGAATGGCGAGCCCGGTCTCCTGGCGCACTTCGACCTGGCCAACGCAGCCTCGGTCTGTCCCATCCTCACCGAGGACCTGGGCTGCGTGCTCCCGGGCCGAGGAGTGCGCCTTCTCGGACGGGCGCCGGGCGCGCCGCCGCGTGGCTGCTCGCTTCCGGCGGAGCGGTTCCTCACCTAGTGGCTAGCGGCAGCCAGCCGTGACCGGAACGCTCAGGTCGGAGGCGCTGGTGGACGCCTGGGCACTCCCGTCGGGGACTGCACCCCCGACGGTCTTCGAACAATCACGCGTTGGAACGGTCATGCTGCGTTACCCCAAGTCCGACCTACACTTACAACGACAGATCATAGGTTCCCTCCGGCACGCTCGCCGGGCCTTGACGGCGCTCTCGAACGCAGACCTCGTGGATATTCTCGGATCGGTGGGCGAGGGGTTGTTGGGGGGACCGAACGCGGACACGATCGAGCTGATCGCCCGGGAGGCCGACCTCTCCATCCAGATGACCGCGGCGGTGCTCGATGGCATGGCGCCTTCCTGGAGCCGGGATGGCCTGGCTCGGCTGCTCGCCTCCGATCTCGCCGCACCGCGCTCCCTGGAGTCCTTCGCCGAGGCGGGCAATCGGCGGATCCGCGCCCTGGCCCCAGGGGTAACGCTGCACTTCGGTGCCGGGTCGGTGCCCGGCCTCACCGCCACCTCGATGCTCAGGGCGCTGCTGGCGAGGTCGCCAGTGCTCGTCAAGCCCGGTGCCGGGGACATCGTGCTCACCGCGATCTTCGCCCGGGCGCTGCATCGAGCCGATCCGCGCCTCGCGGACGCTGTCGCCGTGCTCTACTGGCCTGGGGGCGCGGATGGGTGGCTGGAGTGGGAGCGTCGCGGGCTTGCCGCCGTCGACCAGGTGGTCGTATACGGGCGAAACGAGACGATCGAGTCGATCCGTTCGCGGACGCCCGCCACGACGCGCCTAGTCGAGCACCCCGACCGCCTCGGCGTAGCGATCGTCGACCCGGCGGGCGACCCGGACGCCGCTTCAGCCGCCGCCCGCGCAGTCGCACTCTTCGACCAGCGGGGGTGCGTCAGCACACACCTGATTCTCCTCCTGGCGGATGCGGCTGGGGCGCGGGCGTGGTGCGGGGAGCTGGCTTCACAGTTGGCCGAGCTAGGGTCCACACTGCCCCCCGGCCCCACCTCGTCGGGGGAGCTCTCGAGGCGTCACCAGCTTGCCCGTGCAGCCACGGTGCGGATCGCGGCCGGGGGCGCTAGCGGGGGCACAATCGGATACTGGGCGTCGCGCCGCGCCAGGTGGGCGGTGATAATGGGCCCAATCGACGCCTTCGCCCCGGTGGGGGGGCGAACCGCCTGGGTCGTCCCTGCTGCGGATATCGAGAGCTGTACCAGCGCTCTGGCACCGTTTCGGAGAGTGCTGCAGACGGCGGGGGTCGCTGGGGTCCGGTCGGGCGGGGAGCGCCTGTGCGAGGAGCTGGCGGCGCTCGGCGCCACCCGCATCGCTCCGCTCGCGCAGGTGCCCTTCCCAGAACCCGACTGGCTCCACGACGGTGCCCGCCCGCTAGGCGAGCTGATTCGGTGGGGAGAGGTGCGGCAGCACGGGCGTCCGTAGGCTGGTCTGCAGATGCCCGCACCCGTTTAGCTGGCGGTCGGATGTAAGACGATATTGGGATCGATCGGATGTGCGTATGACGAGAGGCCGATCGAACGTGAAATCGTAAGACGCTAGTATTTGGGCGTGCGCCCTGACAGATCAGCGCTCCTCTGCAAGCTGACGGGAACTTCGCCGCTCCGGCGGTCCAGTTGCCACCAGGAAGCTGTCAAAGAGCCTCCTCGCAACCGGCCCCACCTGACCGTCGCCGATCGGGCGGCCGTCGACTCGGACGCAGGGCCGCACCTCGGTGGTCGTGCCCGTGAAGAACACTTCGTCGGCACCGTAGAGCTCCCCCAACCCGATCGACCGCTCCCGGACGGGGATGCCCAGACCGGCGGCCAGCTCGATCACAAAGTCGCGGGTGATCCCGGGCAGGATGTAGTTCGACTTCGGGGCGGTGGCGAGCTCGCCGCCAAAGACGCAGAAGAGGTTGTTGTGCGACCCCTCCAGCGCGATTCCGTCGCGCACGAGGATGGCGTCGCTCACGCCCGCCTCGCTGGCGGCCTGCTGCGCGAGACAGTTCGGCAGTAGGGCGATTGCTTTGATCTCGGCAAGGGCCCATCGCTGGTCCGGAACGGTAATCGCCTCGAACCCCTGCTCCCAGCGCTCGCGCGCGGGCCGCGCGTACGGGCTGGCGAAACCGTAGACGGTGGGCTCGACCGGGGGGTTTGGGAATGCGTGGCTCCTGGGCGCGACCCCTCGAGTCACCTGCACGTAGATGGACGCCGCAGACGCGCCGTCGAGGCCGTTCTGCACGAGCAACTCCCGTTGAATCGGCTCGAGGCTATCCGGGGCGAAGTCGATCCCCACCGCAGCCAGACCGCGCCGGAGGCGCCGCAGATGCTCAGGCCACCGGAAGAGGCGACCTCCGTACGCCGCCGTGACCTCGTACACACCGTCGCCGAAGAGAAAACCGCGGTCGTCTACCGATACCGTCGCGCGGTCGGCCTGAAGGTACTGGCCGTTCAGGTAGACGACGCTCACTGGCGCGCTCCCGAACCTCCCGTATCCTCGAGTTTCCTGAACTCCTCCAGGAGGCGCGCCTCGCCCAGCTTCGCGTCGTCCTGGCCCTCCTCGCCTTGCGCTTCGGCGGATTCGGACTCGTCGGAACCCTCCCCGCCCCCGGAGCCCAACTGCCTGGGCTCCTCCTTCGCAGCGGCGGGGAGCAGCCCCATCTCCGACTTCAGCGCTAGGAGGCGATCGTCGAGGCCGTCGTCGCTGGTTCCCGCTTCAAGGCGCAGGAACTCGCTCTCGACGGTGTCGCCGGCGATCGCCTCGGTGACCTCGGCCTCGGCGAGCGTCTGGCGCTCCTCGTCCTCGATCTTGTCCGCCATCCGATTGAAGGCGTCGAAGGCGGAGTCGTCGGAGAGGCCCGACATCGTCTCGTGGATCCGCCGCTGCGCCTGCGCCCGCTTCTGCTTGGCGATCAGCAGATTCCGCTTTCGGCGCGCCTCCTCGATCTTGTCGTTGAGCTGTCGTAGCGAACCCTTGAGCTTCTCGGTCTCCGCCGCCTGCGCCCGCCACGCCTGGTCAAGCGAGGTGGCACGTTCGTTGTGCTCCTGTTGGCGTACGAGCGCCTGCTTCGCCAGATCGTCGCGGCCCTGCTGCACGGCCATCACGGCCCGCTTCTCCCAACCGCGCGTCTGCTTGGTCTCGGCGTCGAGTTGGGCCCGAAGCTTGCGTTCGTCGGCGATCGCCCCGGCGACCTCGCGCTTCGCCGTGGCGAGCTGGTCGCGCATGTCCAGGATGATCTGGTTCAACATCTTCTCCGGGTCCTCGGCCCGGTTGATGAGATCGTTGATGTTGGACTTGATCAATGTTCCCAGCTTGCTGAAGATCCCCATTGCTAGTCGCTCCCCCCTGCGCCAGCCAGCGCCCGAATTTCGGACAGGTGCGAGGACGCCGCCATCTGGACGCTCTCCAGCGACGCCCGTAGCTCCTCGAAGTCCAGGGTGCCGAGCTGGAGCGTGTCGGTCAGAATCAGCTCCCTTTCCTCCAGCCCGTATGCTCCGTGCACGACATCGGTGGCGTTTAGCCGCAGCAGCGCCTCGTAGAGGGGGCCTAGCCCGTCGTTGCCCTCCGGTAGGTCCATCAACTTCATGCGCACCACCAGTACGGGCTCGGAGTGATGCACCACGATCGGCGCGCTTCCGTTCTCCGACCGGACGAGGAACATGCCCTCGTCCACCTCGTCGAACTCGGCGTCCATCCGAATCAGGAAGCTCTCCAAGTCTTCGCGCGTTATCAATGTACTTCTCCTCCCCTTAGGTCGGTGAGGGCGTAGGTCGGTGAGGGTGCATGGAATGCGAACCCGAACGATAGGCCGTGTTCTCCCAACAGACAAGCGCGCCGCCTGGGCGGAATGCACCCCTCGCCACCGCCTCGCGACGCCTCCTCGCGTCCACAGCCCAGCCGTCTCGGAAAGAAGTGGGCGTTGATCGCGGCCCTTCTAGCTGGCCCGCTCCTCGTCGAGGCCTGTCAGGAAGACACCCCGGTTGCGCCAGGCGACGAGGGCGCGCCGGGCTTGGCCGCACTGGCGGCAGACGGCGAGGCCAGGGTGGTGATCGAGCCCCACTGGCTGACGCTCGACACCATCGGGGTGAGCGACACGCTCGCCGCCACGGTGATCGGTGCCGATGGGGACACGATCGACGACGCGTCGGTGACGTGGGAGAGCGCCGACACCATGATCGCGAAGGTCGACACGGCGGGAGTGGTCACCTCGGTGGAGTTCGGCAAGACCAAGGTGACGGCGACGTACGATTCGGTCACCTCCTACGCCACGGTGGAGGTCGCCAAGCGGCTCACCGACCGCGAGATCCTGGAGATCTTCTACGAAGCCACGGGGGGCGAGGACTGGACCGAGAACGAAAACTGGCTGAGCGACGAGGACCTTGACGATTGGCATGGGGTGAGCGCGCGGCAGGGTGAGGTGAGCGGACTGTCTCTCGACGACAACAACCTAGTGGGGACGCTTCCGCCGGAACTGGGCGGACTGGACGAGTTGTTCGGCCTCGTTCTCCGGTACAACGAGCTTTCGGGCCCGATTCCGGCCGAACTCTCGAAGTTCCGGCGCCTTCGCGACATGTTCGTGTCCGGCAACGCCGGGATCACCGGCAGGCTGCCCCCCGAACTGGGGTATGCGGGGGGCCTCGAGTACCTGTCCGTGGACGATACGGACCTCTCCGGTCCTGTGCCCCTGACCTTCGCCAACCTGGAGCTGACCCGTTTCTACTTCGACAGGGAAGGCGTGTGCATCCCCGCCGCGCTCGAAGAGTGGGTGGACTCGATTCCGCAGACGGAAGACGACTACCAGCTCTGTACCGACCAGATCGTCATCGATCCGCCTTCGCTGTACCTGGAGGTGCATTCGCTCGGCGACACCGCCAGGCTCACGGCTGCGGTCATCGACGCGGAAGGGGATACGGTTCCGGACGCCGAAATCGCCTGGTCGAGCGGCGACACGGCAATCGCCACCGTCGATTCCACGGGGCTGGTCGCCACGGTCGACTACGGCACCACCGAGATCACGGCCACCTCGGATTCGCTCGCCGACACGGCCCGGGTGGAGATCGTCTTCAAGCTCAGCAACCGGCAGGTCCTCGACAGCCTCTACCGGGCTACCGGCGGCGAGAACTGGACGGACACCACCAACTGGCTGAGCGACTAACCGCTCTCGGAGTGGTACGGGGTCGAGACCAGCGATTCGTCGGGGGAGGTCGTGGGGCTGTCGCTCGGCGGCAACAACCTGACTGGGGCGATCCCGGATGTGCTGGCGGAGCTGGACAGCCTGGTCACCCTCGACCTGAGCGGGAATGGGCTCGGAGGGAGGATTCCGTGGGATCTGCGGGAACTGCGGCGGCTTCGGGATCTGCTCCTGAACGGCAACGCGCTCGAGGGTCTCCTGCCGCGGAGCCTAGGATACATGGCCGGACTCCGGTACCTCGACATCCGCGACAACAAGCTGAGCGGAGTGGTCCCACGCGAATTCTCCCGGCTCGAGCTGGACACCCTCTACGCCGCCGGCTCCGGCGTGTGCGTCCCGCCCTCGCTGGGCGAATGGCTCGACGCGATCGAGCAGACGGACAGTGCGGCGCGCTGCGTGGCCTCCATCACCATCGAGGTCACCGACCTGCCTTCGCTGAAGTTCTATGCCGCCGGCGAGACGGGCACCCTTGCCGCTACCTACGTGAGCGCCGAGGGCGACACCACGCCCGAGGTGTCCGCGACCTGGTCGAGCGGAGACACGGCCGTCGTGTCGGTGAGCGCGGCGGGGAGGGTGACCGCGGTCGGCTCCGGCAAGACGGAGATCACCGCCACCTACGACTCCATCGCCGGGACGATCGCCGCGGCGGTGGAGCTGCCGGAAAACGATCGCGACGTCCTGGAGATTCTCTACGACCGTGCGCGCGGGGACGGCTGGACCGACGCGACCAATTGGCTGAGCGACGAACCGCTCTCCGAGTGGGCCGGAGTAGAGACCGACGACAGCGGCCGGGTCGTGAAGCTGAGCCTGGGCGACAACAACGTACGAGGGCCGCTTCACTCGTCCATCGGACTCCTGGACAGGCTGGTCACCCTCGACCTGAGCCGGAACTGGATTTCCGGCCCGATCCTGGCCGAGGTGGGCGACCTTGCCCTGCTGCGCGACCTCACGCTGAGCGTCAACGGGTTTGTCGGCGGGCTTCCCTCAGTACTTGGGACACTCGACAGCCTCCGGAACGTCGGCGTGGCGGCGACGAGCCTGTCCGGCATGGTGCCCGCCTCCTTCGAAGACCTCGAACTCGAGAGCTTCCTGGTCAGAGGAACCGATCTGTGCCTGCCCCCCTCGCTCGCCGAGTGGCTGGACTCGATCGAGGAGACCGACGATCCGCCCGAGTGCGCGAGCTGGGTCCTGGTCGAGCCCGGGTCGCTCACCTTCGATGCGAGCGGCGACACGGCCACGCTCTCGGCGACCGTGATCGATGCGGAGGGAGATGTCGTGGAGGATGCGGAGGTGACCTGGAAGAGCGGCGACACGAGGGTCGCGAGGGTGAACACGGCGGGGCTAGTGACGGCGCGCGCCAGCGGCGTGACCTACGTGACCGCCACCTACGACTCGGTGACCTCCGCTGCGGCCGAGGTGGCGGTCAAGCTGTCCGGCGGCGACCGGGTCGCGCTCGAGGCCTTCTACCGGGCGATGGGCGGGGACGACTGGACGGACAACACCAACTGGCTGAGCGACGAGCCGCTCGGGGCATGGTACGGGGTCGACACACACGAGAACGGCCGGGTCCAGTATCTGGAATTGCGAGCCAACAACCTGACCGGCGAGATCCCGGCAGCGATCGGGCTGCTGGACAGCCTGTTCAGCTTCAGGTTGCGCGACACCACCGTTACCGGCCCAATCCCAGCGGCGATCGGACGGCTGCAACATCTTCGCAGCCTGAACCTTCGTAGGACCGGATTGGAGGGTGCCCTGCCCCCCGAAATGGGCAACATGACGGGGCTTGAGTACTTGAGCCTGGAGCACACCGGACTCTCGGGGCCCCTGCCCGAGACCTTCGCCAATCTCACCGTCAACCAGTTCTACCACTCGGGAACCGGCCTGTGCGTGCCGCGTTCCCTAATGGAGTGGTACGAGTCGACCGGAAACACCGATCCCCTCCCCTGCATCCCGGAAACCTCGGACCGGGAGGTGCTCGACAGCCTCTACAACAAGACCGGCGGCGAGCACTGGAGCAGAAAGGACAATTGGCTGACGGACAAGAGCCTGAACACATGGGAGGGCATCGTCACCGACGAAGAGGGCTACGTCACCGAAATCTTCCTCCCGTGGAACAACATCACCGGCAACATCCCGCCGGAGCTGGGCAACCTTAGCCGCCTCGAGGTGCTGGTTGTATACGGCAACAACCTGACGGGACGGATTCCGCCGGAACTCGGCAAGCTGAGCACCGTTCGGTACCTGGCGCTGTCCAGCAACAAACTGGAGGGCTCGATCCCGCCCGAGATCGGCGGCATGGTGAGCGTCGACACGATGTTCCTCTCCTGGAACAATCTCTCCGGCCCGATCCCGCCCGAACTGGGCAACCTCGAAAACCTCGAGTTGCTGTGGCTCTTCCAGAACCGGTTGAGCGGTCCGCTGCCGCCGGAGTTCGGGAAGCTGAAGAAGCTGAAGATCGCCTGGCTGTCGAGCAACAAGTTCGAGGGACCGCTGCCGCCGGAGCTTGGCGACATGACGTCGCTCCAGGACCTCACTCTCTCAAAAAACGAGATAACCGGCTCGCTTCCGCCCGAGCTCGGCAAGCTTCAAAACCTGGTGTATCTCGGGATCCCCGACAACAAGTTGACAGGACCCATACCCCCCGAACTCGGAAACATGGCCTCACTCACGACGATGGTCCTGATGAGGAATCAGTTGTCGGGGAGCATTCCGCCCGAACTGGGCAAGCTGGCCAACCTGGAATGGATGTCGCTCTTCAACAACGAGTTGACCGGGCCGATACCTGCGGAACTGGGCGACCTTTCCAAGCTGAAGCAGTTGTCGATCGGCACCAACGAGCTCACCGGTTCCATACCGGCCGAGCTCGGCAATCTGTCCGCGCTGGAAGCCCTGTACTTTCCTCGCACCAGTCTCAGCGGGCCAATCCCCCCGGAACTCGGCGACCTCTCGTCGCTGACGGTTCTGTGGCTCTTCCGAAGCAACCTGTCGGGAGCGATTCCCGCCGAGCTCGGCAACCTCTCCGCGCTGGAGGACCTGAATCTGGGCGACAACCGGCTCACGGGATCCATACCGCCCGAGCTCGGGCAACTGTCCTCGCTCGAGTACCTGAGTGCCCGGAACAACAGCCTCAGCGGCCCCATACCGCCGGAACTCGGCCAACTGACCTCGCTTGTCAACATCGGACTCAACGACAACGACCTCTCTGGCGAGCTTCCACCCGAGCTCGGTGATCTCGCCAGCCTGGAGACCTTCAATGTCAACGACAACCCCGATCTCGATGGTCTGATGCCCAGGAGCATGATGCGTCTCCCCCTCGGATTCCTCGACATCTCCGGCACCTGGATATGTCCGCCTCTCGACGACGAGTTCCAGAAGTGGCTGGACGGCATTCCGAGAGCCTACGGCCTCCTGTGTCCCTCCACCGTGACCGAGCGGTTCGTGCTGATGGAGCTCTACGACAGCACGGGTGGGGATTCCTGGACCGACAACGACGGCTGGGACAGCGACGCCGAGCTGGACGACTGGTACGGCGTGACCGTGGAGGACTCGCTCGTGCGAGAACTCAGGCTGCCCGACAACGGTCTGGAGGGGCCGCTGCCGCCCGCGCTCGGCAGCCTGCTGGGACTGGAGACCCTCGACCTCGCCGACAACGACCTGACCGGGGGGATCGTCACCGAGATCACGTCCGTGGACCCGCTGGACACGATCCGGGTCAGCGACAACGAGGAGATGGAGGGGCCGCTCCCCTTCCGCATGGTCGCCCTGGAGAACCTCAGGGCGCTCGAGTACGAGGACACCGACATGTGCGCCTCGCCGGCGCCCACCTTCCAGGAATGGATCGACTCGCTCGACGTGGCGAAGGGCGCCACCTGCGACAACCCGGACTCGGTCAGGCTGTCGCTGCCGGTCGTCTACCTCAACCAGGCCATCCAGAGGACCGAGGGCGACGTCCCGCTCATCTCGGATCGCGAGGCACTGCTCAGGGTCTTCCTGGTCGGCGACCAGGAGAACGCCTTCTTCGAGCCCGAGGTCGTCGCCACCTTCACGCGCGACGGCGAGGAGGTCCACCGCGTGGTGATTCCGAGCGACCAGGACCGGGTGCCCACCTCCGCGGACGAGAGCAGCCTCCTCTGGTCGTACGATACGGTGATCCCCGCCAGGTACATCAGGGACGACACCGAGTTCGTGATCGTGGCCGACTCCGCCGAGGTGATCCCGCGCGCCGAGGGCAGCAAGACGCGCTTCCCGGAGACCGGCTCTCATGCACTCGATGTGATCGAGGTCCCGCCCTTCGAGCTGACGGTGGTGCCGGTGCTCTACGCGGACGAACCCGATTCGTCGATCTTCGAGTGGACCGACAGCGTCGACGACGACAGCCACCACGTGGGTCTGTTCAAGTATTCGTTTCCCTTCGGCGAGTTCACCGCGACCTCCTGGGACACCGCCTACGTCACCTCCCTGGACCTGACCGTGGAGGAGAACACCTGGCCTGCGCTCCTCGAGGTGGAGAAGGTGTACAAGTCTGCGGAGGCCACGGGCTACTGGTACGCCGTGGCGGACAGCGACGAGGGCTACGTGCGCGGCATCGCGCGCCTGAACGGACTGGTGAGCTTCGGCAAGCCCTGGGACACCGAGCTCGCACACGAGGTGGGCCATACCCTCGACCTGCTGCACGCCCCGTGCGGGGGCGCGCTCGGTACCGACCCCGACTTCCCCTACGACAACGGGAGCGTCGGGGTCTGGGGGTACGACTTCCGCGACGGCTCGCTGGTGTCGCCGCACAGACGCCGCGACATCATGGGGTACTGCTACGAACTCGGCTGGCTGAGCGACTACTACTTCGAGAAGGTCATTGACGTACGGGAGAACAAGGTCGAGGACTGGACGAACGAAGGACTGCCCGGCGCCGGGCGGAAGGGCGAGATGCTGGTGCTGTGGGGAGGGGTGCTGAACGGCGAGCTGCGCATCGAGCCGGTGCACCGGATGTACACGACCCCGACGCTGCCCCGGGAGACCGGCCCCTACACCCTGGAGGGGATCACGAGCGGGGGCGGTGTCGAGTTCTCCCTGTCGTTCACGCCGGGCGAGGATGTGGACGGCAACAAGTACTTCCTCTTCACGATCCCCATCGAGGACGACTGGGAGGACACGCTGGAGCGGATCACGCTGACGGGGCCCGAGGGGGAAGTGACGGTGGACGACAACGACCCGCGCTCGCTCACGGTCGTGACCGATCCCGCCACGGGCCTGATCCGGGCGATCCTGCGCGACTGGAACCGGGCGCTGCCGGGCGCGCTGGGCAATACGGACGGGCTCGAGGTGGTGACGACGAGGGGACTCCAGGAGGCGGTCACGCTGCGGAGATGAGGCCCAAGGCCATGAATGGTGGCCTCGGAGAGCTCATCTGATCTTCCGTTCATCACGACCCGTCAACAGCGGCTCCAGGTACCTGCCGGTGTGCGACGCCGACTCGAGCGCGACCGCCTCGGGGGGTCCTGCGGCCACGATTCGGCCGCCGCGGTCGCCGCCCTCGGGCCCCAGGTCGATCACCCAGTCCGCCGTCTTGACGATGTGCAGGTTGTGCTCGATGACAACGACGGTGTTCCCGATGTCGACAAGGCTGTGCAGGACTCGCAGGAGTATGCGCACATCCTCGAAGTGAAGGCCTGTGGTGGGCTCGTCGAGAATGTACAGAGTGCGACCGGTGGCCTTTTTCGACAGCTCGGCCGATAGCTTGACGCGCTGAGCCTCGCCGCCGGACAGCGTTGTCGCGCTCTGGCCCAGACGGATGTAGCCGAGCCCCACGTCGTCGAGGGTTTGGAGCCGACGGCGGACCATCGGCACCGCGTCGAAGAACCCGAGCGCGTCGCGCACGGGCATCTCAAGCACATCGGCAATGTTCCTGCCTTTGTACAAAACGTCCAGCGTCTCGCGATTATAGCGGCGCCCTCGGCAGGTGTCGCACGCCACGTAAACATCCGGGAGGAAGTGCATCTCGATCTTGACAAGGCCGTCGCCGGTGCACGCCTCGCAGCGCCCGCCCTTGACGTTAAAGGAGAAGCGGCCCGCCTTGTAGCCGCGCACCTGGGCCTCGGGCACTCCGGCGAAGAGCTGCCGAATTGCGGTGAAGAGCCCCGTGTAGGTCGCCGGATTGGAGCGGGGAGTGCGACCGATCGGCGACTGGTCGACCTCGATCACCTTGTCCACGGCCGAGAGCCCCGAGATGCGGTCGTGGGCACCCGCCACCACCCGGCTGCGGTAGATGCGACGGGCCAGTGCGGGGTAGAGGGTGCCGTTGACGAGCGTCGACTTTCCCGACCCGCTGACGCCGGTGACGCACACAAAGCAGCCGAGCGGAAAGGCTGCGTCGATATGGCGCAGGTTGTGCTCGGAGGCACTGTGCACTGTGAGCCAATGATCGTCCTTGGGGGGACGCCGCCGCCTCGGCAACCGGATCTCCCGGTCGCCGCGCAGGTAGGCACCCGTGATCGAGCTGGGCTCGGCCATCACCTCCTCTGGAGACCCGACCGCCACCACCTCGCCCCCGCGGCTGCCGGCACCCGGGCCCAGGTCGACGACGAAGTCGGCTTGGCGGATAGTGTCCTCGTCATGCTCGACCACCAGCACCGAGTTGCCGAGGTCGCGGAGTGCGCAGAGCGTCTCGAGGAGGCGGTGGTTGTCGCGCTGATGCAGCCCGATCGAGGGCTCGTCGAGGATGTAGAGGACGCCCACCAGGCGGCTGCCGATCTGAGTCGCCAGACGGATGCGCTGGGACTCGCCGCCCGACAGCGTCGCGGCCGAGCGGCTGAGCGTCAGGTAGTCGAGGCCCACGTTGCCGAGGAACCGCAGCCGCTCGCGCACCTCGGCGAGGATGGGACGGGCGACCTCGGCGACGAGCGCCCGGCCGCTGGAGCCGTTCGGTCCTCGGTCCCCGTCCTCTCCCGCCAGCGGCAGACTCTCGACAAAGGCGAGGGCCTCGTCGATCGGCAGCTCGACCAGCTCGCTGATCGGCATCCCCCCGACCCGCACCGAACGCGCGAAGGGTCCCAGGCGCGATCCCACGCACTGGGGGCAGCTTTGGCTCGACATGTACTGCGCGAGCTGGCTACGCACGTGCTCGGAGCTCGTCTCGCGGTACCGGCGCTCGATATTGGCGACCACTCCCTCCCAGTAGTCCTCGTAGTGCCCGCGCATCTTCCCGGCGTTGTAGGGGAAGCGGATCTTCATCTCGCCCGATCCGTGGAGCACCGCCTCTCGGGCCGCGCTCGGGAGCCGGCCCCACGCTGTCTTCGGGTCGAACTCGTAGGCGTCGGCCAGACCCGGAATCACCGAGCTCCTCAGATGGCCGCCGGGCTCTCCCCACGGCAGGATCGCACCCTCCAGTATCGAGAACTCGGCGGAGCCCACCACTAGCGAGCCGTCCACCTCCTTCGAAGTACCCAGCCCGCCGCACTCGGTGCAGGCACCGTGCGGAGAGTTGAAGGAGAAGACCCGGGGCTCGAGCTCCGGGAAGCTCACGCCGCAATCGGCGCAGGCGTAGTCCTCGCTGAAGAGGTGGGAGTGGTCACGCCCGTCGCGCCTCTCCAGGACCTGCACCACTCCGTCGGCGGTTCGAAGCGCCGTCTCGATCGAGTCGGAGAGGCGGGCGCGGTCCTCCTCGCCCACGACCAGCCTGTCCACGATGACGCTGATGTCGTGGTTCTCGTAACGGCTGAGAATGGGGGGCTCGTGCAGCTCGTAGACGCCTCCGTCGACCAGCGCCCGGACGAATCCGGAGCGGCGGGCCCCCTCGAAGACATCGCGGAACTCGCCCTTGCGTCCGCGCACGAGCGGGGCCAGCACCTGGATGCGTGTCCCCTCCTCCAGCGCCAGGAGCTGCTCCACGATCCTCGACGCGGGCTGACGCTCGATCGGCAGGCCGCACTCGGGGCAGTAGGGCGTGCCTGCCCGCGCGTACAGGAGACGCAGGTAGTCGTAGATCTCGGTGACGGTCCCGACAGTCGAGCGAGGGTTGCGCGACACCGTCTTCTGCTCGATCGAGATCGCTGGCGAGAGCCCCTCGATCGAATCCACGTCGGGCTTCTCCATCACACCCAGGAACTGGCGTGCGTATGCGGAGAGGGATTCGATGTAGCGGCGCCGGCCCTCGGCGTAGATGGTGTCGAAGGCGAGCGACGACTTCCCCGAGCCGCTCAGCCCGGTCACGACGACCAGCCGGTCGCGCGGAATCCTGAGCGAGATTTCCCGGAGGTTGTGCTCGCGAGCTCCGCGAATCACGAGATCGGTAGGGCGCATTCCGCCTAATACCCCCACTCGCGGAAGAACTCGACGCCCCAGATGCGCGCCAGCTCGAGCGAGAGGTCGCCGAAGCCTCGGTAGCGCTGGCGGGTGCAGCGACCCCCCAGGAAGCCTTCGAGCCTCACCTCCGCCGGCATCTCCACCTCAACTCGCGCGCCGCCGCTCGCCACGGGGAGCGTGGGGTCGGCGCAGAACCCGCGCTGATAGACTCCGGTGAGAAAGACGTTCTCCAGCACGTACCAGCCCAGCTCGACCTGCACCGAGGACGCTCCGAAGGCACCGCCGCTCTCTTCGCTCTGCGAGACCGAGAGGTGATCCACATCGAGCTCCTGCGTGAGGAGGTAGCCGAGCTGGTTCACGACCCGGCCGACGAGCAGATCCCTCCCGACCCCGACCGAGGCGGTGGTGACCTCGCCGGCAAGCGCCGAGGTGGGGCGACCGAAGAGGACGTAGCCGTAGAGGTCGGCCTCCGAGATCGGGTACTCCGAATCGCTCGAAAGCGAGAGATGGGGATTGAGAAGCGTGCCCGAGATGTTCGCCGTAACGACCAGCGGTTCGCCGTCGCGTGTGCGGAGCCGATTTTCGGCCGCCAGAGTGATCCCGGGATTGAAGCCGGGAGTCCCCACGAAGAGGAGGGAGCCCCCGGCCATCGTGAAGGTGCGCGGCCCGATCGAGTAGGTGCCTCGCGCGACCTCGATCTCGCCCTCCAGGACCGGCTGCCCTCGGCGTCGGTCGAACGCCACCGTGAGCTGGCCGACCGGCTCCACATTCAGGTCGCGCGACCTCAGCCAGTTGCCTCGGCCCACATCGACTGCGAGCTGGACAACCAGATTGCGTCTGAACTGGTCGCCGGCGGTCGGCTTCGCCTCGCTTCCCAGCTCTTCGGAGCCTAGCCCCGCCGTGGCTGCCTGGAAGATGACCGGGTCGTAGAAGTCGACCATCGCCGTGGTGCGCTCGAACTCCTCGAGGAACACCGTCCCGCTCCTCGCCTCCACCTCGCCCCTAAGGACCGGAAAGCGTTGCGAGCCAGTAAGGGTGATCGAGTCTCCGGTCGCCGCGATCGTCATGTAGGGCGTGTTGGCGACCTGGAAGTTGCTCGGCCAGAAGGCCAGGTCGATCGGCACATCCTCTTCGGCGTTGCTAACGTCGATGTTGCCTGCGATTCTGATCTCGCCCTCGCCCGAGCGAGCTCGACCGCTCAGGCCGACGGTGCCCCCACGGCCAAGCCGAGCCTCGATGTCCACTTCGGCGAGCCTCACCCCCAGCGTTGACGCGAAAGCAGTCGCGCTCTTCAGCCGCAGCGTCCCCAGAGCCTCGGCGTCACCCCTGCGGCCAGAAACCGCCACCCTGCCGGAAATTTTTCCGCCCACATCATCCAGGCGGGTCAGCGCCGTCACGATCGGCGCCGCTGGAAAGCCGTCCACCGCGACTAACAGACGAATCGAATCGGCTTCAGCTTCGGCTGCCTCACGGTCGCCGCCCCAGTTGAGCGGCACGGTCCCCTCGACGCCAAGCGCCCTCCCACCTCCGGTCCACAGATCCAGGTTTCCGGCCAGGACCCCCGAGCGGTAGCTGCCGAAGGCAACCACGCTGTCGGCCGGAAGCCCGCCGTGGCTGGCGTATTCGATGCTGAGCGATCCCGTCCACCGCTGCGGTGCCGTGCGTCCGGCGGCCGCGACACTAGCATGTAGGAGGCCAGAAGGGGGCCGTTCGAGCTGAAGAAGTCTGCCCACCACCGCCAGATCCAGGTCGGATACGTCGATCTCGAAGCCGGAGCGGGCATCCGAGGAGGCGCCTCTCGCAATCTCGCCACCCGCGAAGAGACGCAGGCCGGGGACCCCGGGCCGGATCAGGCCGAAGTGATTGACTCTCGCCACCTCGTCGGTCCACTCGACGCTCGCGGGGCCCTGCAGGCTCCAGCGCCGATCCGGGAAGGCGAAGGTCAGCCGGTCGAGATTCAGTCGCCCTCCCTCCTCGCGGAAGACGACCTCGGCAAGCGCCTCGTACGACTCGTCCTCCCCGCGCGCGACCACCGCGTGCAGGCTGCCTCCGGCTCTGGACCGATAGTGGCCCTCGAGGGTGACGGTCTGGAACTCGCGCCCTCCCACCATGACCGAGTCGCCGCGGATTTCTCCGTTGAAGTGCGGCTTGGGGTTCGGCGCTGCAGCGCTGTCGGCTCGTGCAATGGGAATTCCGTCTATCGACACCGCCACCTGAACCGAGCTCGCGCTGTCCTCCCGGTGCACAAGGTCGGAGAGCGCGAGCGAGACTTCGGCGCTGGTGGCGTGAAGACTGCCGGAGAGGGTCACCGCACCATCCACCTTGCCGTCGAAACGAAGCTCGCGGGCCCTGGGGAAGGTGTCTTCGTCGGCACCTGCGAGCCTGAGGCTCTCCTGCTGGAAGGGCGATAGCTCGTCCCAGGCGACGAGATTGCCCTCCATGAAGAGCGGCCTGAGTCCGCGAATGGAGGGTGACGCAATGCGAAGGCGTAGTCCGCCGCCAACAGCCCCCGGCGCCACACCGAGGCTTCCATCCTCCCCCGTCACCGTGACGCCGCCCGCGCGTGCTATCAGCTCTTCCAGGCGCAGGACTCCGTCCTCGCCGACCCGTACGCTCGCCCCGACGGTATCGACCTCGAGGTCGCCGATCGCCGAGGGTCCCATCGCCACCGTCGCCTCGCCCCGCAGGGTACCGAGATCGAGACCGCTGCCCGCGAGGGCTAGCCGCCCCGAGACGACCACCGTGTCCCAGGCATCCGCCATGACCTGGGCGATATCCAGCCGCTCGCTTGCCACCTCCAGCTCGTAGCCTGCCGCCGGATCGTCTCCGTTGAGCCGCCCGGAGGCCGTCAGGTCGCCCCCGGGAGTGGTCAGCGAGGCATCGAAGCGCAGATCCTCGACCGTGCCCACGAGCGAGACCGAGCCGGTGACCCGGCCGGTCGCCGCCACACTCGGCCAGCGCTGCCGGATGGCCTCGAGCGAGAGGGGTGCGAGCTCGGCGTGGATATCCACGGAGGCAATCGCGGTATCGCCGAAGACGGTGCCAGCCACCTCGAAGACGCTCCCTGGCCCCTCGCCCAGACGCTGGCTTCCGGTGATCCTGAGGGCCAGGCCGTCGTGCAGGTAGCCGTCGACGACGATCTCGAGCTCTCCCTGACCCCCCCACCTCACGTCGGGCGCGAAGTGGCCCAGGAGGGTGTAGTCGAGCGAAGAGATATGGACCTCCATTCGCTCGAAGGAACGCACGCCCAGGACCTTGCCGCCGCCTCGCGCACGGCCCCGCACGGAGCCGGTGGCACCGTCAACAACCGCGATGTCGCCCTCGATCGAGAGGTTTTCCGGGAGACCGCCAATGCGAAGTTCACCCTCCAGGAACCCCCCGAACGCGGGCACCTCCGGGAGCCAGCGCCTGGCTTCGCTGGTCGCGACCTGCAGCTCGGCAATGCGCAGGTCGCGCAGGCTCACCCGGTCGCCAATCGCAACCCCGCCGTCGAGCACGAAACGGGCACCGTCGGCGTCAACCTGAAGATCGGCGAGCTCCACCTCTGTGGTGCCGCCATCCACCGCCAACGCTACGCCTCCGCTGACCGTCCCAGGTGGCATCCGCTCGTCCAGCCACCGGAGCTCGGCGATCTCGAGCCCGGAGATGTCGAGTTCGGCGCGCCCCGAGGGCAGGCCGTCTTCGAGAGTCACCGCGACCTCGCCGGACACCTCGGACCCCAGCGCACGCAGGCGCTCCAGCTCGATCCGAGCGCCTCCGCCTGCGATCTCCAGATCGGCCTGCACCTCCGAGACCGAAATCTCGCGGTCCGGTCGGGCGCGCAGCCGCACTTCCAGGTCGCGCACCCGCGCCGAGAGCCGTGCCTCGGCGTCCGGCAGGAGCTCGACATGTCGAAGGTCGGCTGCGATCGCGGTGGCCACATCCTCTCCGTCCCGGTGAACGGTCCCGCCCATCACCCTCAGTCGGCCGACGCGGAGCGACGGACCGGGGGTGGCATCGCCAGCGGCGAAGCCCGAGTCCGGCGGAGCGGATGCACTCGCCGCCGGGGCGACTCCCGCCGACTGCGGAGTCGTGTCGCCCTTTATTCCCGAGAGATCGACGACTGGCGACCAGAGGCGAAGGTCGCCGATCTGGCGCGTGCCGCCCAGCCCCAGAGCCGAGACGAGCGAGTAGCGAGCCGCCGCCGAGTCAATGAGCAGCATGGGCCGACCCTCCGCCCCGACCACCTCGATATCGTGCAGCGTGACTCCGGCGAAGATCCCCCCTGGGCCCACCGATCCGATCGAGAGCGTCCCGTCGACCAGCGGGGAGAGGCGGTCCAATGTCCAGCGAAGCGCCGCCGCCCGGCCGGTGGCGGTATGGCTGACGAATGCCGCGAAGGCGACGCTCGCCGCCACCGCCGCGCTGATGGCAAGGACGCTCCACCTGGCCCAGGCGATTATGGTGCGGCGTCCCCTGGCGGGTGCCAGCGCTCCTTCGGAGCCGCCTCTAGAGTCCGACATGACCCTTAGAGCTAAGCCACGGGTACGGGTACTGTAAACTGTGATTTACATATTGTAAAGCGTACATTACATCTAGAATGCCTGGCCGACCGAGAAGTGGATCTGGAAGCGGCGGATCGAGAAGCCCGCCTCGTCGCCGAAGGGAACCTGCGGCCCCAGGAGGGCCAGGTCGTCGTCCACAACCCAGTCGATCGGCTCGCTGGGGCCACTGTCGCCCCCGATGTCGATTCGGTCGGCGGGGACGTCAGACGCTGTGTCGAAAGGCCGGACCTGCGAGGTGACCACCTGCAGCGGCTGGCGCTCGCGGAAGCTGTACGCAACGTCGAGGCGTAGCGGCCCTATGGCCGTGTTGTAGCGCACGCCAACACCCGGCGCGGCCTCGAGGTTGGTGAACTCCAGCTTGCTCGGCCAGACCTGGCCCACATCGAGGAAGGCGGCCCCGCCCCAAATCTCGCCAGCAAGGGGGAAGCGCAGTTCGGCGCTCGCCTCGAAGCTCGCGAGGCCGCCGATGGGGCGCACCCGGAAGAGGCCCGACCCCGAGAGGGGGGTGCCGTCGCAGGTGAGGTCGATGATCGCGGTTGGGAGGCAGGATGGTTCGCGCTGAGCGCCGCGCCGCACAAGCAGATCCTCGACGGGAATCGACAGGGTGCGGGGTCCCAGGGTCCCTTGGGCGAGGCCGCGTACGCCATTGGCGCCGCCTCCGTAGAATCGCTTCTCCGCTGGCGCCGCAGCCGCTTCGTCCAGCGCGTCTTCCGAGGCGCCTGCGGCCAGAGCGCCCGCCCGGACCCGTAGAGCGAGCACCACCGGGTCGAGCTCGCGAAAGAGGCTCACATCGGAGAGGAGGCGGGTGTACGAGTACTCCGACCCCGTGATCCCGTCCGCAAACTCGAGATCGACCAGGGTACGGTACCCCTGGGTGGGGTTCAGGACATCGTCGGTCATGTCTCGGCTGTACGAAAGGCCCGTCGGCGCGAGCCAGCGGGCTCCCGCGAGCACCTCGATCTCGTCGGGCGTGCAGGCGAGGAAGGTTGCGCAGAGAGTGACGTCGGCGGCGTCGAGCCTGCTCAACTGTGCCCCGAATCTCAGGCCTGCGAAGGCGCCTCCGAAGCGGCGGCCGAGGCGAAGCTCCAGTCCCCTGGAATCGCGCACGAAGACGTTTCTTTGCGACTGGCGTTCGGCGAAGAGCCCCAGTGAGAGGGACACGTCCGACACCAGGAGCGATGGCTGGCTGAAGTCCAGGCGGGCGAGCCAGTTGGCGCGTCCGTACTCGCCGCTACCCGCCTGGCCGCAGAGCAGCGCGGTCTGGAGCGACGAGGCAAGCAGGTTGGAGACCCCCACCTGCGCTCCCAGGATGCGGCCGCCGCCCAGAAAGTAACGGTGGGTCCACCGCCCCTCGGCGTTGAGGCACTCGGCGCTGTTGAAGCCCCCTCCGACCCTGAGGCGCTGCAGGTCGCCCTCTCCTACCGCCACCTCGATCGGCACGACCGAGTCGGTCTCGATACTGGCCGAGTCGTGCATCACGACTGCGCGCGAGATTATCGCCAGCTCGTAGAGGTTGCGCTGAGCCGTCCGCAGCAGCTCTTCGCTGTACGGCTGCCCCTCCTCGAAGGGGAGGCGGTCGACTATCGCGCTGCGGTCGAGCACCCGGTTGCCGACGACCCGAATCGGTCCGAAGGTGGCTGGAGGACCAAGCTCCACGCGGTAGGTGACGAAGGCGGTGTCAGCGCCTCTCGGACGCCGGAAGCCCTCGAGCACCTCGGCCCAGGCGTACCCGGCGTCGCGGAGAACTCTGGAGAGGGTGTCGGCAGTCTCCATGAGGAGGAGCGGGCTGAGCACGTCGCCAGCTCCGAAGGGGATCATCTCGTCCAGCGCCAGCTCGGGGGGTACCGAATCCCCGGTTAGAGCCACCTCGCCCACCCGAAAGGGCGTGCCTTCGGTGAGGTGGAAGATGACCTCGACGCTCCCCGAGTCCGCAGGCAGGACCTCTGGCACCACGGCGGCCCCACGGTAGCCGTGCGCCTGATAGAAGACGCGCAGATGCCGGGCGTCGAGCTCCAGGATGCGCGGACTGAGGTAGGAGCGCCGGCGGCCCCAGCCAATCCCGAGCGCGCACGAAACAGCGCCAAGGAGCGAGGGACAGCTCGAGGCGCGAGTGATGACCGCGAGCTCCAGCTCCGAGTCCGAGAATGCGTCGTTGCCCACAAAGCTCACCGACGCCACCTCGTCGCGCGGCGGCTGGGCCAGGAGGAGATTGGGGGACGGCACCAGGAGTGCTGCCAACGCTACGGACGCGCGAGCGCCGAGCACGGCGACCGGAGGGGCCGTCAAGGCGCTCCGAAGCTCCGGCCCCACTCGGGGCAAAACCCAGCTTCGCTCGAGAAAAAGTGCACCTTGACTTCAATGCCGTCGCTCCGCACCCGGATCCAGTTGAGGGAAGTGCGCCCCCGCTCCGGCCCGCGGCCGCGGGTTGAGGTGGCGGTGCCGGCGAGGAGCACTGGCACGCCCGCAGTGCTCTCGGCGAGGGTGGCGCGGTGGACATGGCCGCCGAGGACCATATCCACACCCCACCCCGGCAGGGCGTCGAGGACGCGGCGGGCTCGCCGAAGAGGCGTTCCGTAGGAGCCGTCCTCGGGGTCGATCAGGTTGTGATGGACGACCAGGACGCGCAGGAAGCCCGGGGGCGCGTCGCCGAACGATCGCTCTGCGAGCTCGAGCTGTCTCCGGCGAAGGCGGCCGTTCACGATGGCCGTGCGCGGAGAGGTGGAGTTCAGCGCCACGAAGCGGGCGCCCCGGTCGTCCCCTGGCCCCGGAACTACGTCGGTGACGGTGTCCAGAGCCACTTCGATATGGCGGCGGTAGTTGCGAAAGGGTGCCAGAATGCGCTCACCGACACGGTAGAGGGGCACATCGTGGTTCCCCGCCGTGACGACGACGGGGTATTCGGCCAGTCCGTCGAGAAAGGCGCGGGCGGCCCTGTACTCGCGCACCTTGGCCCGCTGGGTGAGGTCGCCCGAGATGACCACCGCCGAGGGGCGCTTTCGGTGGGCGAAGCGCACTAGGGCGGAGGCAGCCGCCGAGGAGTGCGCGCTGCCGAAGTGCACATCCGAGAGGTGGAGGATAGTCACTTCGATGCTTATCGGCGATCTCCCGAAATTCGCAGCTTCGCTATCCACGCCACACCAACCGCCGCCAGCGCCACGGAAACCGCCTGCGCCAAGGTAAGAGCGCCGAGGAAGCGGTCGTCCTTGGCCCGGTAGAACTCGACGAGGAAGCGCTCGGCGCTCGCAAGCGTCAGCCAGAGGGCGAAGAGCCAGCCAGGGCGGTGACGGTGGCGGCGAAGCGACCAGAGCACGAGGAAGATGAGCGTCGATATCCCAGTCTCGTAGAGCTGGGTCGGGTGAACCGGCACCACCTCGCCGTACTTTTCGATGAGAGCGGGATCGACGGTAATCCCGAAGTGGCTCTCGATTGTCGCCACCGTGGTCGGGGGCTGTCCGTTCGGGAAGGCGATGCCCACCCAGGAGTCGGTGGGGCGGCCGTAGTCGTCGCCGACCAGGAAGCAGCCCAGCCGCCCCACGCCGTAGGCCAACGCCAGTGCGGGCGCAGAAGCGTCCACGATGCTGCCCATGGGGAGACCGAGCGTGCGTATGCGGCGCAGCACCAGCGCACCAGCAAGAAGGAACCCCCCGTACCACACCATCCCGGCGCGAGAGAGGAACATCCCGATCGGGTCGTCGAGGAGGCGCGGGTAGTTGAGGAGCACGTAGTAGATCCTCGCCCCCACGATGCCGCCGAGGACCGCCCAGAAGAGGAGATCCCAAGCGATCTCCGGCTGCCTGCCTTGGCGCACCAGCTCGACCTTGAGGACATGACCGCCGGTCAGGAAGGCGGCGAGCATCAT
Source organism: Gemmatimonadota bacterium (assembly GCA_021295835.1). Taxonomy (GTDB): domain Bacteria; phylum Gemmatimonadota; class Gemmatimonadetes; order Longimicrobiales; family Gaopeijiaceae; genus Bin94. The sequence goes on from JAGWBP010000008.1 coordinate 28,745, forward strand.
GATGCCGAACGAGGTGATCGGCGCTCCTCCGACGAGCGGGAGCCACTCGGGCAGGGTGAAGAGGTTCGGGTACATTGCTCACGTCCTCCTTACGCGCGAGTGAGGGCCGAGGCACCCTCTGACGCGGGGCCCGACGCCGGGTCGTCCGATGACTTCGGATACCACGATAGCACCGCCGGTAGCGGTGCGCTCGCCGCGGCTTCCGATATGCCGCCAAAATCGCCCGACTCGAGACGGTAGAGCCCCGCGCGGGCGATCATCGCGCCGTTGTCCATCGACAGCCTGGGCGACGCCGCAAAGAGGCGGCCACCCGGGGGAAGTTCGGCCCGGATGCTGTCCCTGAGAGCTCTGTTGGCGGCAACCCCCCCACCTAGGAGCACGCGAGCGCACCCGGTGACCACGACCGCAGCGAGGGTCTTCGACGCCAGCACCTCGACGGCGGCCTCCTGAAATGCGGCGGCGATGTCGTCCCGGCTGGACGGACTCGGCGAGCCGCCCTCCACTTCGGCGACCGTGCGCGCAACCGCCGTCTTGAGTCCGGAGAAGGAGAAGTCGAAGATGTCGCGAGCGGCCCTCCGATCCTTCGGGTTGAGGCTGCGGGCACCGCTTCGGAGAGACTCGACGCCCCTCATGAGGGGTCGCGGCAGCGCGAAGCGGGTCGGGTCGCCCCTCGCCGCGGCCGCCTCGATCCCCGGACCTCCCGGGTACGGCAGCCCTAGGATGCGGGCCACCTTGTCGAATGCCTCGCCGACGGCGTCGTCTCGCGTCTCGCCCATGAGGCGGTAGTCACCCCACTCCGGCACCCACAGCAGCATTGTGTGCCCCCCCGAGACCAGGAGGGCGACGAATGGGGGCTTCGCCTCCGGGTCCTCCAGGATCGGAGCGAAGAGGTGCCCCTCCATGTGATGGACAGGGACGTAGGGCACGCCCAGCGCCATGGCGACGGCACGCGCCCATGACACGCCGACCAGCAGGGCGCCGATGAGCCCCGGGCAGGCGGCCACAGCAACGGCGCCCAGCTCCCGCCGGTCAACATCGGCGTCGCCCAGCGCCGCCGAGACAACCGGCTCGATGCGCCTCAGGTGATCGCGGGCGGCCAGCTCGGGAACGACGCCGCCGTATATCCGGTGCATGTCCTGCGAGTGGATCGCCAGCCCCAGGATCGACCCCGCGCGGTCCAGCACCGCCGCCGAAGTCTCGTCGCAGGTGGTTTCGATGCCGAGAATTGCCTGGGTCACCGCTCGGCGACCTCGGAGACCGTCACAGAGTCCGGCGAGATCTCGGCGGAGACGAAGGCGGGCAGCCCCTCCACCCTGAGCGCGACTCTCGCCTGGCCGCGTGCGCCGATCGCTACCTGCACCGCCTCCAGCTCGGCCGCAACGCGCACAGACAGGCTCGACGCGTCAACCTGCTCCAGCAACTGGTCGGCGCCGAGCAGGGTGACGGTGGCGATCGCCGAATCGAGGTCGAGCGATGCACCCCCGTCTGGCAGCTCGATCTGCCGTGGCACCAGCGTCCGCCTGCTCTTGGGGGCAGCGTCGACGGTGAGGGTGGCGGACATCGGGCTAACCGCAAGCTCCGCCATGCCAGTCGTGTCGACGACCACCTCGAACTTCCCACCTTCGTCTATCTGGCCGAGGTCGAAGGGCGCGAGGAATACGGTCTGGAGCTCGTCCACGATCTGCGCCGGGCCGCGCACGTTGATAAAGAGGAGGTTGGCGCGGGGAGGGCCGACAAGCGCCAAAGTCTCTGGAAGCTCACCCGTCAGCCGCACCGAGACGGGAATCTCCTCTTCCTTGATGCGCCCAAAGGAAAGACGCACGGTGCTCGGGTGGAGATCCTCGATCGTGACCTCGTTGCGATCGACGCCCGTGACCCAGTCGCGCATCAGAGTCAGCACCGAATCGGCACTCGTGACCGAGTCCACGCGAATGGCCACCTTGGGGCGCGACATCGCAACGCGCAAAATGTCGCCCAGCGGACCACTCACGCTCATCTGCACCTCGCCGGGCGAAGGCTCCCCGACCAGATACCAGTCCCGGTGCACATGCTCGACGCGCACCTCGACGGCTGGAATCGCGAGGCGCTCCGGACGGTCGTCGCTCAGGCGCATCGTCACCCAGAGGATCGCGGCCAGGACCAGGGCACTGATCTTGAGGCGCCAGTTGTGCGCTAGGATGCCGGGGAGCGCCAATCTACTCTGTCGCCGCAGGGGCGGGGGCACCCGTCCCGGCACCGTCCACCAGCCGCCGCACCAGCTCGATGTTCGTCGGCGAATCCCATGTGGTCGGGCCTGCCACCTTCTTGTAGATGTATCCGTCCCGTCCGATCAGGAACGACTCCGGGACGAGGTACGTCCGGTAGATCCTCTGAATCTCGCCCTCGGGGTCGAGCAGTACCGGGAAGGTAAGCCCCAGCCCGTCGGCAAAGGCGACCGGGTCTCCGCCGCCACCCAGAGCGGAGCGGATGCTCGCCTGCGGTGCGTCGATGCTGATCGCGGCAATCTCGAAGTCATCGCGCCCGAAGAGGTCGTAGAGGCGCTGCATCGACGGCATCTCCTCCCTGCACGGGGCGCACCACGTCGCCCAGACGTTGAGGAGCAGCACCTTGCCCGCGAAGGTCGCTAGGGTAACCTCCCCGCCGTGGACGTCCGCAACCGAGAAGTCCGGTGCGGGGGACCCGGCCGACGCCGGGCGCGCTCCCACGTCGCTCCTCAAGACGACAGCGGCAGCAGCTACGGCTATGAGCACCGCGGCCACGCCGAGCAACCGTCGGAGAAACCCCTGGCGCGCCTGGTCGGCCACCTGCCGTCAATCCCCGTCGCGCGCCGGGCGCCTGCCAGGCCGATCGAGTGGATTGGGAATAAAGGGTTTGCGATCCTGCCTAGCCGGGCTCTCCAGCATCTCCTGGCCGACGATCAGGCGCACCGAGGCGCCGGCCTGCACCTGTGCGCTCACGGCAGGCCGCTGCGCGAAAACCCGGCCAACATTCAGGATGCTGTAGCGCCGCTCGACCGCTCCCAGCAGTAAGCCCATTTCGATCAGCAGGGCCTCGGCCTCGGCCTGGGTAAGCCCCGCCAGTGCGGGCATCCGAGAGGATGGCGGCCCCCTGCTGACGCTGAGGCGCACGGTCGCGGGGATGCCGACCCTGGTCCCCGGGATCGGGTCGATTGCGACTACCCAATCGCGCTGCACCTCCGACTCGACGGTGTCGACTTCGACCTCGAAGCCTCCGGCCTCGAGAGCAGCGGTCGCGCGTGCGCCCCGCAGGCGGGTGAGATCGGGCACCGAGCGGAGCTCGAGGCCCAGCGAACGGGTCAGGCGCACCCCTGCGCCCGGCAGCGCAGTGCGGCCCGGGAGCGGACTCTGCCCTATGACCGACCCGGCCGGAGCGACGGGGTGCCGAACCGAGTCGCTCGAAGTCAGGGTGAGGCCCGAGTCGCCGAGGAGCGCCACTGCGGCCGCGATGGGCATGCCGCGGACATCGGGCACTCCCTGTAGCCCAGGTGGCGGCTCGGGCGCGGGGAAGTAGTAGGTGGTGGCGATCAGGTAGCCCGCCAGCATCCCCACGCCGCCGAGACCCAGCGGCACAGTCAGCCGCCGGACGGGGACTCGCCGCGCCCGGAGGCCGCGCCGCCTGCGTGCCCTCGCGCGAGGAGGCCTCGCCCCGCCGGTGCCCGAAAAGAGGCGTCGTCGCTTCACCCTGCCCTCCTCATCCTAGCGGCGAATGCACCGTCGAATCCGCTCTCGTGCGGTAGCAGGCGAAGGCACCCCCGGCCATCGACACACCGCGACGCCCCGCTCCCGGGGTCGATGCGAAAATCCCGGCGACGGGCAAGGAAGTCCCTGATCTGGCACCAGTTCTCCTCCGGCTCGAGGCTGCATGTAGCGTACACAAGGAGTCCTCCGGGCGGTACTGCGGAGGCCGCGCCGTCCAGGAGCTCGCGCTGCAGGAGCTGAAGCGACCGTAGCCTCTCCGCAGTGACGCGCCACCGTCCGTCCGGACGGCGCCTGAAGGTGCCGGTCCCGGAACAGGGAGCGTCGAGAATCACCGCGTCCGCCCTGGCCACGGGGGGGAAGCGGGCGTCGGCCACTACCGTCCAGGGACGCGGCGGCGCGGCACCCGATCGCGCCAGACGACGCCATCCGGCAGATACGAGCGACAGCCTGGAGGGCGAAGAGTCGGCTGCGAGCACTCGCGCGGCCCTCTCGCCGAGCGCCAGCGCCTTGCCCCCAGGCGCCGCGCAGAGGTCGGCGACGACCGAGCCGGGGTCTGGCGCAGCGTATTCCACAACCAGCGAAGCTGCCGGGTCCTGGATGATGCCCGGCGTCGCCGCCAGCGCATCGGCGGGCTTCGCGCGCGACGGCAGGCGGATCCACATCTCCGCCCTCGCCCCGCCCTCCGCCTCGTCGATCGCGATTCCGGCCTTGGCGAGAGCGGCGACCGCCTCTTCGCGACTCGTCCCGATCGGCCTCATGTAGGTGTCCGCCTCCCGGTTGTTCATATCGACCAGCGCCCTGGCGCCGACAGCGCCGAAGGCCGCGATCCACCTCTCCACCAACCATCTCGGATGCGACCCCCACGCCGTCAGGTGGCCCACCATGTCGACGGCGGGATCCGGGTAGCCCGACCGCGCCCAGCCGTACCTCGCGACCTTCCTCAGTACGGCATTGACGAGTCCGGCGGCGGCGCGGGCGGGCGAACGCCGCACATACTCCACCGATTGCGAGGCTGCGGCGTAGTCCGGTACGCTCGTCATCTCCAGGATCTGGAAGGCGCCCATCCTGAGCGCCCTCCGCACCGGCGGGTCCAGCTTCGCCAGGGTGCGGTCGGAGTAGCGCGCCAGCAAGTGGTCGAGGCGGCCCTGAAGTCGCACGGTGCCGTAGGCGAGCGCGCGGATCCAGCCACGTTCGGGCGAATCCTCCGCACCCGACTCCCGCCACGCGACGTCGAGGCGGCGACCTGCCTCGACCTGCTTCAGAATCGAGGCGGCCAGCGTCCTCCCGCGAGTCAACGCTTCCGGTCCGAGGCTAGTCGCGCACGGGCGGCGAAGCGCCGGGCGGGAGGTTTGTCAGCCGTCGCGCGCCAGTCTGAATCATTGTACATGGGTCTACCTCCAGATACGTTGAATTGACGCGTATCGACCCGCCGACAGGAGGTGTTCCATGTCTGGAAATTATCGCCACCGAAGGCGCGGCGCTCTCCGGCTCGCCCTGAGCGTCTCCGTCCCGGTCGCGGTCGCCCCCTGCGTGGTCGCGTGCGGCGAGTCCCGGCCGCCAGTTGCAGTCGGGAGTATACCGGAGCTGACGGTCGAGGTTGGCAGCACCGAGTCGGTCGATCTCGCGGGGTACTTCAGCGATCCGGACGGCGACGAGCTCAGCTACGCGGCCTCGTCCTCCGACGCCGAAGTGGCGACCGTCGCCATCTCGGGTGACTCCGTGGCGGTCACGGGCGTGGCGAGTGGGAGCGCGGAGATCACCGTGACGGCCTCCGACGGCAGTTTCGCGGCATCGCAGGACTTCACCGCATCCGTCCGCCTCACCGACCGGAGCGTGTTGGAGATCCTGTACGACGAACTGGGCGGCGACGGCTGGACCGACAATACGAACTGGAAGACCGACAAGCCGCTTGACGAGTGGTACGGGGTGAGCATCAATGCGGACGGACGGGTTGATAAGCTGACTCTATCGGCCAATGATCTCACTGGCGAGATCCCGCCGGAGCTAGGGAGTCTGTCGGATCTCGAGTGGCTGTTACTCGGCGGCAATTCTCTCACCGGCGAGATTCCGTCCGAGCTGGGGAGTCTGCCGGATCTCGTGCGGCTGGTACTCGGCGGCAATTCTCTCACCGGCGAGATTCCGCCGGAGCTGGGGAGTCTGTCGAATCTCCGGGGGCTGGAACTCGACAACAATTCTCTCAGGGGCGAGATTCCGCCGGAGCTGGGGAGTCTGTCGAATCTCGAGTGGCTGGATCTCAGCAGCAATTCTCTCACCGGCGAGATTCCGCCCGAGCTGGGCGACCTGTCGAGTCTCGAATTCCTGTGGCTCAACTCCAATTCTCTCACCGGCGAGATTCCGCCCGAGCTGGGCAACCTGTCGAGTCTCGAATTCCTGTGGCTCAACTCCAGTTCTCTCACCGGCGAGATTCCGCTCGATTTCCTCGACCCATCGTCGCTAGAGTCGCTAACGCTGTTCTACTGGGACAGGAACGACGGCCTTTGTGCGCCGGACACAACCGAGTTCGACGATTGGCTTGACGGGCTTGTTTGGCGCGGCCCGAGGTGCGATTGAGTTCAGGATTGGCTGTGACGAATGGGACCCGGCGCACAACCTCGCGGTGCCGACAGCGGCGAAGTGCCGAGTTGCCAGGGCGCGCCGAACGACGAGTAATGCCGTGGGAAGCCCGCCACGGAGCGCCTAGACGCCGTCTAGCATTCCCGCACGCGGCGAAGACGGAACCGCGATCTCCCTAGCCTCCATGCGGCCCGCAAGGTAGGCGTCGCGTCCCGCCTGCACCGCAAGCCTCATGGCTTGGGCCATCGCCACCGGGTCGGCGGCGCTCGCGATCGCCGTGTTCATGAGCACGCCGTCCACCCCCTGCTCCATCGTGACGCATGCGTCGGACGCTGTGCCCACCCCCGCGTCGACGATCACCGGCACCGAGAGCCGCCGTTTGATCTCGCGGATGTAGTAGGGGTTCACTACTCCCAGACCGCTGCCGATCGGGCTCGCGAGCGGCATCACGGCCACGCACCCTGCGTCCTCGAGGCGCAGTGCCGCAATCAGATCGTCGGAGGTGTAGGCCATGACGCTGAAGCCCTCGCCGACCAGTCGGCGGGCCGCCTCGATCGTGGCTGCCGTGTCGGGCAGGAGGGTGCGCTCGTCGCCGATGACCTCGAGCTTCACCCATTCGCTCAGGCCTGCCGCGCGGCCCAGGCCGGCGTAGCGGAGCGCGTCGGCGACGGTGTAGCACCCGGCCGTGTTCGGCAGGAGGAAGAACTCGGCTGGATCGAGGTGGTGCAGAATGCCCTCCTCCGCGCCTCGGTCCAGGTCGACGCGCCGGACGGCCACCGTCACCATCTCGGCACCACTCGCACGGATCGCAGCTACCATCTCGGCGTTGCTGCGGTACTTGCCCGTCCCCACGATCAGACGCGACCCGAAGGCACGGCCGCCGATGACCAGCTTCCGATCGGCCACTGTCGCGGCCGGCACCTACCCGCCTCCCACGAAGTGCACGACCTCGAGCACATCGGCCTTGCGGACCGGGGTGGCGTCCAGGCGGTCGCGCGCGAGGATCCGGCGGTTGTGCTCGACGACCACCATTGCGGGCTCCACACCGAGTTCGGCCAGGAGACCCGCGACGCTCAGCCCCTGGGCCACGGCCCTCTCCTCGCCATTCACCATTACGGTCACCTCGCGCGCGTTGGTTTCCGCACCCGCCGGATTATCGCGACCGGGCTCGGTAGTCACCATGGCTTCACCCCCACTCAGTAGAGGGCTTCAAGGTAGCGCCCCACAGCCGATCCCGGGTCGCCTGCCCCCCAGACGCCGCTCGCAGCCGCCACCCCATGGGCGCCGACGTCCAGGAGGCTGCGCGCTTCGGCCGGACCCACACCGCCGAGCGCGAGCACGGGAAGCCCGGTAGCGATGCAGGCGGTCGCGACCGCCTGCGGGCCGATCGCGCTGCCGCCCGGATGGGACGGGGTGGGGTACACGGAGCCCAGAAGAAGCCAGCTCGCCCCGCTCCCGTCGAGTTCGGGCGCCTGTGCAGGCGAGTGTATCGACCTGCCCAGCAGCAGCTCCCGGCGCGCCGATTCGATTGCGTCGGACCGCCGGGCGGCACCTCGCACAACGGCCAACGCATCTGCAACCCCGAGCGAGTCCTCCCGGAGCTGTGCACCCCCGGCCCCGACCGCAAGCGCCACATCGACCCGGTCGTTGACGACGATCAGGGTCCTAAGCTCCGCCGCCTCGCCCACCAGCCACTCCGCCACCTCGCAGAGGCGTGCCGCAGAGCTCGAGCGCGCCCGCAGGTGCAACGCCACCCGGCCTCGCCCGGCGCGCGCCACCGCCAGCAACCTCTTCCTCCAGTCGGGAGCGGCGATCACAGCGTCGCCCGCGACGACGTGCAGTCGCGGGACCCCCCGTAAATTCTCCGCGCGAGGCACGACCGTCGCGCTACGACAGCACATCGCCCACGCGCGCGCCGCGGCCGCATAGCCACGCCTCCGCCGCAATGCGCCGGCGACCCGGCTGCTGCACCTCGCCGATCTGGAGCGCCCCGTCGCCCGCAGCCACCACAAGCCCGCCCCTGGGGTCGGCCCTCAGCACTTCGCCGGGCGAGGCGCCGACGCGTCGGGGATCCCCCGGGTCGGCCTCCGGCACCACAACGGGTGCATAGAGCTTGAGGGGAACGCCGTTCAGGACGCTCCACGCGCCGGGCACCTCATCCATCGCCCGGATCAGGCACGACACCTTGCGCGCGCTCCTGCTCCAGTCGATCCGCGCCGACCCCCGGTCCACCTTGGGGGCGAAGGTGGCCGCCTCGTGGTCCTGCTCCACCTCGGCGATCGGCCCGGCCTCGAGCCGGGAGAGCGTCTCGGCAAGGAGCTTCCCGCCGAGTTCGGAGAGACGCCGCGACAGCACCGCGGTCGTGTCGGTGTCGCCTATCGGAACCATCGTCTGGGCGAGTATGGGGCCTGCGTCCATCGCCTGCACCATCCGCATGATCGTCACCCCGGTCGTGTCGAAGCCGTGCGCGATCGCCCAGTTGATCGGCGCCGCCCCGCGCAGAGCCGGGAGCAGCGACGGATGCACGTTGACCGACCCCCGCTCGGGCGTCTCGATCAGGACATCGGAGAGGATTTGGCCGTACGCCACCACCACCGAAATATCTGCGCCGAGGCTTCGCACCTCGTCAACGAAGTCAGCGTCGCGAGTGCGCCTGGGCACCAGCACCCGGTATCCGCACTCCTCGGCAAGGGTTCTGACCGGGGACGGCTTCGGCTTCCTTCCTCTGCCCGCAGGACGGTCCGGACGCGTCACCACGGCGGCGATCCGGTGGCCGGCGTCAGCCACCGCCCGCAGCGCAGGAAGGGCGAAGGCGGGCGTGCCCCAGAAGATCAGGCGCAATCGGCCTTCACCCGGCCCCAGTCCGCAGCTTTCGCCACTTGCGGAGGAGCATGCCGCGCTTCAGCGGCGAAAGCCGGTCGATGAAGAGGACTCCGTCCAGGTGGTCGATCTCGTGCTGGAGAGCTCGGGCCAGAAGCCCCTCGGCCTCCATCTGCACCGGAGCACCCTCCGTATCCGACCCCTCGACCACCACGCGGGCGGGTCGGGCGACGAGCTCCTCGATCCCCGGGATGCTGAGACATCCCTCGACCGCCTTCTCGATCGTCCCGCCCCGCTCGGCGACTACCGGATTGACGAGAGCGTGCCGGTGTCGCGCACCATCCTCTTCCGCTACGTCCACCACCAGGACCCGTTCGGAGACCCCCACCTGCGGTGCCGCCAGGCCGATGCCCCCGGCGTCGTACATCGTGTCGAACATGTCCCGGACCAGTCGGCGGGTCTCCTCCGTCACCGTCTCGACCGGCCGCGCCCGCTCGCGCAGGACCTTGTCGCCCATGATCCGGATCTCGCGCAGCGCCATGGAAGCCGCCTATCGTTCGCAGACCGTGGTGCGCGGCAGCTACTCCGCCTCGATCTTGCGCGAGATGTGACCCCGGTCCACAACGAGGCGCGTGTTCTCGCCCGTCTTGATCGTGAGCGCCTTGTCGGTAGCGTGGACGATGACCCCCAGGATGCCGCCGCTCGTCATCACCTGATCGCCGCGAGCGAGCTCGCTGAGCATCTCCTGGTGGCGCGTCCTCTGCTTCTTCTGAGGCCGGATCAGGATGAAGTAGAAGATCGTGAAGATCGCCACGAGCTGAAATACCAGCACCATCGTGGAGTTCGCTCCCTCGCGGGGGACCAAGGGCAGCGGCGCGGAGGCCAGCGCGAGGGAGAGGCTTGCTGGGTATGGCACGGGGTCGAGCGCTCCTTGAGTGCTATTTCGGTGGGCGACCTTCGGGGTTCCGGGCGGCGCGGTAGCGTTCGAGCCAGTCGCGTACCCACCCGCTAAAGGTACCGCACCGGATGTGCGCTCGCGAAGTGCCGGCCAGCCCGATCAGGAAGCGCAGGTTGTGAATCGAGACCAGGCGGTGGCCTAGGCGTTCGCCCGCGACGAGCAGATGGCGAATATAGGCGCGATCGTAGGAACGGCAGGCGTCGCAGTCGCAATCGGGGTCGATGGGACGGCGGTCGAGGCGGAACCGGGCGGCCTTGAGGTTGACCTGCCCCTCGGTGGCTGTCCACGCCGTACCGTGTCGCGCATTTCGGGTCGGTGCCACACAGTCGAACATGTCGCAGCCGCGCGCGATCGCCTCCAGGAGGTCGTCGGGGTAGCCGACCCCCATGAGGTAGCGGGGCAGGCGGGTGGGGATGGCGTCGTGGAGGGAGTCGAGCACACGCCACATCCTGGGCTTGGGCTCGCCGACCGACAGCCCGCCGATCCCGACGCCCGGCCATTCGCCCATCGCGAGCGCGACCTCGACCTGCTCGACCCTCAGCTCCCGGTAGACGCTGCCCTGCACTATGGGAAAGAGCGCCTGGGGGCGACCGCCACCCCCTACCTCGGGTCCATCCTCGAAGGCGGCCCGACAGCTCGAAAGCCACGCACTTGTCCGCCGACAGGCCTGCATCGCCTCCCGTCGGGACGCGCCGCCAGGCGGGCAGTGGTCGAAGGCCATGATCACGTCGGCACCGAGCCGTCGCTGAAGCTCAATCACCCCCTCGGGCGTGAAGCGGTGCTCGCTACCATCTATGTGGCTGCGGAAGGTGACGCCATCGTCGTCAACGGTGCGCGTAGCCGCGAGCGAGAAGACCTGGTAGCCACCGGAGTCGGTCAGGACCGGACCCCGCCAGCGCATGAAGTCGCGCACTCCGCCGCAGCTCGCCACGACCTCGGCGCCTGGGCGCAGGTGAAGGTGGTAGGTGTTGGCCAGCAGGAAGGTCGCTCCCACCCCGACCAGCTCCTCCGGAGACAGGCCCTTCACCGTACCCAGCGTCCCGACCGGCATGAAGACCGGGGTCTCGACAACGTGCCGCCCCACCCGGAGCTGCCCCGCCCGCGCCGCTCCCTCGACCGAGTCGAGCTCGAAGCGGAGATCGCCCCGAACGTCCGTCACGGGATCACCGCCATGGCATCTCCGTACGAGTAGAAGCGGTAGCGTCTCCGGATCGCCTCCTCGTAGATCCGCCTGGTGGCGTCGAGCCCGACGAAGGCCGCCACGAGCATCAGCAGGGTCGAGCGAGGCAGGTGGAAGTTGGTGATCAGGCAGTCGACCGCGCGAAAGGTGTGCGGCGGACGGACGAAGAGATCGGTCCTTCCCGCCCCGGGCCCGATGCGGTCTCTCCCCTCGGCGACGCTCTCGAGCGTCCTGACCACCGTCGTCCCCACCGCCCAGACGCGGCCGCCGAGATGGCGACAGCGCCCGTAGGCCTCGGCCAGATCCTCGGAGACCTCGTACTCCTCGTGGTCGAGCGCGTGTTCACCGGGGTCGGCGACCTTGATCGGACGGAATGTGGAAGCACCCACATGGAGGGTGAGGGCCCTTGGTTGCACCCCCCTCGCCTCGATCTCCGCCAGCAGCTCGCGGGAGAAGTGCAGCCCTGCCGTCGGCGCGGCTACGGACCCGTCGCGGCTGGCGTAGACGGTTTGGTAGCGCTCCCAGTCGAGTGCTAACAGATCGCGGCCCAGGTAGGGCGGCAGAGCCAGCTTGCCGTGCCGATCCAGCGCCTCGCGCACCGAGAGGGGGCCCTCGATCCTCACCAGTCGGCCGCCCTTCGCAGCGGAGCCGACGATTCGGACCGATACTTCGGGCGAGACGACGACAACCCGTCCGGGCCGGAGCTTGCGCCCCGGTCGCACCATCGCCTCCCAAAGCCGCGGATCGGCCCCGTTGGCGGGACGGAGGAGGAGCACCTCGGCGGTGGCGCCGGTCGGCTTGCGTCCGACGAGACGGGCAGGAACCACCCGCGAGTTGTTGACGACGAGCAGATCGGTGGGCGAGAGGAGCTCGGGGAGGTCGCGGAAGCGCCGGTGCGAGATTTCGCCGCTCGACCTGGTCCACACGAGCAGCCGCGAGTCGGAGCGCCGCTCGGACGGAAAGCGGGCGATCAGCTCGGGGGGGAGCTCGTAGTCGAAGAGTGGGCCCTCGGGCGGCATGGGTTCGCGGCGCTGCTCCTGCCGTGGGAGGCTTGCTCAGGGGCTGCTAGCCAAAGAGTCCGGGCTGCCCCTCGTCGACTTCGGCTCCGCCCGCCCGGTCGGCCGGAAGCTCTCGGCCGAAGCGCTCGTAGGCCCGGGCAGTGGCCACCCGCCCGCGCGGCCCCCTCGCCACCAGCCCCTCGCGGATCAGGAAGGGCTCGTATACCTCCTCGAGGGTGCCAGCGTCCTCGCCCAGCGCCACGGCGAGCGAGTTCAGCCCCACTGGCCCCCCGTCGAACTTGTCGATGATGGCGAGCAGAACCCGTGTGTCCATCGCGTCCAGGCCGTGCTCGTCGACGTCCAGCAGATCGAGGGCGGAGCGCACCACCCCGGGCTCCAAGACCCCCGACGCCCGCACCTCGGCAAAGTCGCGCACCCTGCGGAGTAGCCGGTTCGCCACCCGCGGGGTTCCACGAGCACGTCGCGCCAGCTCCCGCATCCCGGCATCGGTCGCCCCGACCCCCATCAGCCCGGCGGTCCGCTCGACGATGACGGCCAGCTCCTCCGGCGGGTAGAAGGAGAGCCGCTCGGTGATCCCGAAGCGCGCCCGCATCGGCGCCGTCAGGAGCCCGAAGCGGGTTGTGGCGCCGACCAGGGTGAAGGGCTCGACCGCCATCGTCATCGTCTGGGCGCGCGGGCCCTCGGAGAGGCGCACCTCGATCCGGTAGTCCTCCATCGCGGGGTAGAGGAACTCCTCGATCACCGGGCGGAGCCGGTGAATCTCGTCGATGAAGAGGATGTCGCCATCGCGCAGATTGGTGAGGGCGCCCACCAGGTCGGCCGGCTTCTCGAGTACGGGGCCCGAGGTGTGCGTGAAGTTGACCTGCATCTCGCGCGCCAGGAGCATGGCCAGCGTCGTCTTGCCGAGACCAGGAGGGCCGTGAAAGAGGATGTGGTCGAGCGGCTCGCGCCGCGCAGTGGCCGCCTCGATCGCGATGCCGAGAACCTCCTTGAGGCGCTCCTGGCCGATGAAATCGGCAAGGCTCCGCGGTCTAAGCGACCCCTCCGCCCCGCGCTCGTCGGGAAGCGCCTCGGGGGTGGTGACCTCGACCCGGCTCGCCATGGGCTGCTATCCGCCCCTCGCCGGGCGGCGGCTGGCGAGCACCCGCCTGACGAGCTCCTCGCTCCCCTCCGCCTCCCCCTGGCCCATCGCCTTCTGCACGGCGGCATCCGCATCGGCGAAGGTGTACCCAAGGCCGGTGAGCGCCGCGACGGCCTCCGCGGCAACACCGGCCTTGCCGTCGGGAGCGCCCTCGGAGGCGGCGATGTCCCCCACCTTGTCGGCCAGATCCAGGATGATGCGCTCCGCCGTCTTCTTGCCGAGTCCGCTCACCTGCACCAGCGCACTCGCGTCCTCGGACGCGATCGCCCGTGCCAGTCGGCCAGCCCGGTAGGCGCTGAGCATCGCCATCGCGAGGCGGGGGCCCACCGTGTGCACCCCGAGAAGCCGTCGAAAGAGCGCTCGCTCGCTCTCCTCCACGAAGCCGTAGAGGCAGGGCGCGTCGTCCTGGACGACGTAGGCGGTAAGGAGCGTCGCGTCGCCGCCGGGCGGGGGCAGACGGCCGTGCACCGTGAGCGGAACGTGCACCTCGTAGACGACCCCACCTGCCGTCTCGAGCTCGGCGCGCCCGGCCTCGAGCGCTAGCAGCCGACCCCTGACCCTCGCTATCACGGCGACACCCGGCTCGCTCCGGTCGGCCGGTCCACCCCGCCCACTGGCGCAAGCGGTGCGCGGAAGTGGTGGCAGAGCGCCGCCGCCACACCGTCGGCCGCGTCGCTCGGGGTGGGGTCGGCCGCCAGCCCGAGGTGGCGCCGCACCATGAAGGCGACCTGCTCCTTCGTAGCCGTGCCACTTCCCGCAACGGCGCGCTTGATCTGGGCGGGCGCGTACTCCGCGACCGCGAGTCCGCGCCCCACAGCCGCCACCACGATCGCGCCGAGCGCCTGCCCGAGCGTAAGCGCGCTCCGGGCGTTGCGGCCGTGGAAGGCGCTCTCGAGCGACATCGCCGTCGGCGAGTAGTGGTCGATGAGCGTGCCGACCTCCAGGTGGATCTCGTAGAGCCTCCGGTGCAGCGAGTGGCCGCGCGAAGTCCTGATCGCCCCGCACGCCACCAGCTCCATTCGGGTCGTCGTAGCGCGCGGACCGGCCGCGACAACCCCGAATCCCGTCACGGCGGTGCCAGGGTCGATCCCCAGCACCACACTCCGGGTGCGCGAGTCCGTCAACGCTCCCGCGCCAGGAGCGCCTCGTCCAGATCGGCGTTGGAATCGACGTGCTGCACGTCGTCGTGGTCGTCCAGCAGCTCGAGCAGCTTGAGGAGCTGCCCGCCATCCCGGCTGCTCATCGCGATCTCGTTCTTCGCCACCATCGCCAGCTCGGCGGCCACCACCGGGATCCCCGCCGAGACCAGCTCCTGGCGCACTCCGTGGAGGGCGGCAGCCTCGGTAGTCACCACGTACTCCCCGTGCGTGCTCGCGACATCCTCGGCACCTGCCTCCACAGCGGCCTCGAAGACCGCGTCCTCGTCCAGATCGGACCCGTCCACCGTGATCACGCCCCTGCGGTCGAACTGCCACGCCACCGACCCGGATGTGCCCAGATTCCCGCCGTTCTTGTCCAGGATGTGGCGCACCTCGGCGACCGTGCGCTTCTGGTTGTCGGTGAGCGTCCGGATGTAGAGCGCCACCCCGCCGGGACCGTAGCCCTCGTAGGCGATCTCCTCGTAGGTGACGCCCTCCAGCTCCCCAGTGCCCCGCTTGATCGCCCGGTCGATGTTCTCCTGAGGCATGTTGGCGGCCTTGGCCGTGTCGACCGCGAGGCGGAGGCGCGGATTGAAGTTGGGGTCGCCTCCACCTTCCCTGGCCGCCACAGTGAGTTCCCGGATCAGCTTGGTGAAGACCTGCCCGCGCCGCTGGTCGTTGACGGCCTTCTTGCGCTTGATCTGCGCCCACTTGCTGTGCCCCGCCACGGCGGACTCCCTTCGGTGCAGGTGGGTGAGGATGGGCGGCAGGAGAGTGGCCCGCCGACCGCCGGGCTCGAAAAAATATACAGCAGGTGGGGTAGCTGTCGGGGCCGTGTGCCCGATTGGATGCGCATTGTTCCTGCGCAACAGGTGCCCTTAGCAACGGCATCCTGCGCAATTCCTGGATGGGCAGGTGAACTTCGCTGCATTGGTACCCGACGGTCACCTTGCGTATCATTACCGTCGCCCTGCCAGCTAAGACGCGGCCGCAGATGGTCTGTCCACCTGCTGCTAGGAGAGCCTGCCGGAAGTGACATTGCCAACCGAAGCGGTGCAGCCCGAGGAAGCGCCGCCCCTGGGATACGCCCCCACCGGCAAGGACAGCGGGAAGGTGAAGCCCAAGGGCACCTCTCGGATCCGCGCCCACCGCAGACTGAAGACCATCGCGATCGCCGACCGCAAGCCGCCCTGGCTGAAGGTGCGCTCGCCCGGAGGTCCGAACTACCTGCGCCTCAAGCGGCTCATGCGCAGCCAGGCCCTGCACACGGTCTGCGAGGAGGCTGGCTGTCCGAACATCGGGGAGTGCTGGGAGGCTGGCACCGCCACCTTCATGATCCTGGGCGATGTCTGCACCCGCGCCTGCAAGTACTGCGCCGTGGCCCACGGGCTGCCCACCGAGCTCGATCTCGACGAACCGCGGCGCGTTGCCGAGACGATCGAGGCGATGGCGCTCGATCATGTGGTCATCACCTCGGTGAACCGGGACGAGCTGGCCGACGGCGGTGCCGGCGTCTACGCCTCCACCATCCGCGAGGTGCACACCCGGCTGCCCGAGTGCTCGGTTGAGGTGCTGATCCCCGACTTCAAGGGCGACGAGGGTGCGCTTCGGATGGTAATGGAGGCGCGCCCGGCGATCCTGGGCCACAACCTGGAGACCGTCGAACGGCTGCATCCCGAGGTGCGTCCGGGCGGGCGCTACTGGCGCTCGATTTCGTACCTGGGACTCGCGAAGCGGATCAACCCGTCGATCCTCACCAAGACCGGGGTCATCCTCGGGATGGGGGAGACCGAGGGCGAGATACGCCAGGCGATGGGCGACCTTCGCGAAGCATCGGTCGACATCCTGACGCTCGGCCAGTACCTGCGTCCGTCGAGGCAGCACATTCCAGTCGCCCGGTGGGTAACTCCGTCGGAGTTCGAGGGGTGGAAGGCGATCGGCGAGGGGGAGTACGGCTTCGGCCACGTCGAGTCCGGCCCCCTGGTGCGCTCCAGCTACCATGCCAAGGAGCAGGCGCGAGAGGTCGAGGCAGGGGGTGCCGGACCGATCACCGAGGTGCTGGAGGTTGATCTGCCAGCCCCGGCCGAGGTATTCGCGCCGTGCGGCGCGAACCCCGGGGCGGGCTGACCTGTGTCCTCTGCGAGAACCGAGAAGGGCGACGCGCCGGGAGGGGTCGCCGCGCCTGCGGCCCAAGGTGGCCCCGGTAAGGGTGGAATCGCCGGATTTTCGCGCGAGGAGCTGCACGGCCTGCTCGCCGAGATGCTCCTCTACCGCCGCTTCGAGGAGAAGGCGGAGGAGGCGTACGCAATCGGCAAGATCGGCGGGTTCTGCCACCTCCATATCGGCCAGGAGGCGCTGGCCGCAGGGGCGATCGGGCCGCTCCGGAGCGACGACCAAGTCATCACCGCCTACCGCGAACACACCCAGGCGATCGCCAAGGGAATATCGCCGAGGGCGGCGATGGCGGAGCTCTTCGGGCGGGCGGACGGATGCTCGGGGGGACGGGGCGGGTCGATGCACCTCTTCGACCCCTCGGTGGGGTTCTACGGCGGCCACGGGATCGTTGGCGGCCAGATTCCGCTCGGTGCCGGACTCGCGTGGGCGATCCGATACCGGGGGGGCGACCAGATATGCCTTTGCTTCATGGGCGACGCGGCCGTCAACCAGGGTGCCTTCCTGGAGTCGCTCAACATGTCCGCGATCTGGCGACTGCCGATCATCTACGTGGTCGAGAACAACGGATACGGGATGGGGACGGCCTTCCCGCGCGTCTCCGTCACCGAGGTGGAGAGTCGCTCCGGCGCCTGCGGCATCCCGGCGCACACCGTGGACGGCCAGGATGTCCTGGAGTGCTACCGCTTCTTCGAGGCGCTCGCCGAGGAGGTGCGCGGAGGCGACGGCCCGCACTTCGTGAACGCCGTCACCTACCGCTTCCGCGGGCACTCTATGTCGGACCCGGTCGCGGGGACCTACCGCTCCAGGAAGGAGGTCGAGAGCCAGACGAAGGAGCGGGATCCGATCTCGCTGCTCCGCGACCGCATGTTCGAGGCGGGCCTTCTGACCCCCGAGGAGCTGCAGGCGCACGACAACCGCGCTCAGGAGCTTTGCGCGGACGCCGTTGACTTCGCGGGCTCTTCCCCGACGCCGGACCCCGCCACCCTCCACGACCACGTCTACGCCGAGATCAACGATCGCGGACGCCTCTTCCTAGACGGGCGGGACGCGGAGCGTGCGGCCACCGGAGGTGCCGCGCGATGACCGAGATGACGTACCGGGATGCCCTTAACGCCGCCATGCTCCAGGAGATGGACCGCGACGACTCGGTCTTCCTCCTGGGGGAGGAGGTCGCCGAGTACGACGGCGCCTACAAGGTCTCGCGCGGCATGCTCGAACGCTACGGCGAGCGGCGGGTGGTCGACGCTCCCATCAGCGAGCTAGGGTTCGCGGGGCTCTGCGTCGGGGCCGCGATGGCCGGGCTCAGGCCGGTCTGCGAGTTCATGACCTTCAACTTTTCCTTCCTGGCGCTGGATCAGGTGATCAACAGCGCCGCCAAGATGCTCTACATGAGCAACGGGCAGATTCCGGTGCCGATCGTCTTTCGGGGTCCGACGGGGGCCGCGCTCCAGCTCTCCGCGCAGCATTCGCAGGCGTGCGAGGTCTACTACGCGCATGCACCCGGTGTAAAGCTCGTCGCGCCAGGCACCCCGGCCGACGCCAAGGGCCTCCTGGCGGCCGCGATCCGCGACGACGACCCGGTTGCCGTGATGGAGGGCGAGCTCCTCTACAACGTGCGCGGCGAGGTCCCCGACGGCGAGCATGTGGTCCCCCTAGGGGTTGCCGACCTCAAGCGGTCCGGGGGCGACGTGAGCATAATCACGCACGGCAAGATGATCCACGTCGCGCTGCAGGCGGCGGGGCAGCTGGCGCACGATGGAATCGAGGCCGACGTGCTCGATCTGCGGTCGCTCAGGCCGCTGGATGTGGACGCGATCCTGGCGACAGTAGCCCGCACCAACCGCGCCGTCTACCTGGAGGAGGGGTGGCCCTTCGCCGGGGTCGGCGCCCAGGTGGCGTCTCTGATACAGCAGGAGGCCTTCGACGACCTCGACGCTCCGGTTGCCAGAGTGACGCAGGCCGATGTCCCGATGCCCTACGCCAGGAACCTCGAGCAGCTCGCCAAGCCCGGTGCCAAGGCCGTGGTGGAGGCGTGCCGCAAGGTCCTCTACCTCGCCTAGAATGGCTACCAAGGTTCACATGGAGGCGCTCTCGCCGACGATGGAGGAGGGCCAGGTCGTGCGTTGGCTGAAGGAGGTCGACGACCCGGTCGGCCAGGGCGAGGTACTCGCCGAGATCGAGACCGACAAGGCGACGATGGAGCTGGTGGCGCGTGGGGAGGGATTGCTGAGGCGGATTCTCGTGGCCGCAGGGGGAACGGCACCGGTCGGCGAGGTGATCGCGATCATAGCGGCCGAGGGAGAGGAGATCGAGGCAGCCCCGGATGAAGAGCCGACCGGAGCCGAGGCGACAGTGGAACGGGCGGCGGGTAGCTCCCAGGGGGAGGACGAAGCCGGGTCGGGCAGTGCCGAAGACCCGGCGGTGCCTACGAGGAGTGCGGGGCGAAGCGCGGCCGGAAGGGTCAGGGCGTCGCCGCTCTCGAAGCGCCTTGCCCGTCAGCTTGGGGTGGAGATCGAGGCCTTGGAGGGCACGGGGCCCGGCGGGCGGGTGGTCAGGCGCGATGTGGAGGCGGCCGTGGAGGCACGGGCGGTGCAGGAGGAGCGCGATGCGGAGCCGGGGCCGGTGTCGGGTGCCGCACTCCAGCCGGACGAGGAGTTCGAGGACATTCCCCTCACTCAGATGCGGAAGACGGTCGCTCGCCGTCTGGTCGAGTCGCTCGGTCCGGTGCCCCACTTCTACCTGACGGTCGACATCGACATGACCAGGGCGCTCGCCGCCCGCGCCCGCGTGAACGAGATCCTCTCTCAGGACGGCGGCAAGGCTTCCGTAAACGACGTGATCATCAAGGCGGCGGCCGTGGCGCTGACCCGTCACCCCGAGTGCAACGCCTGGTGGCAGGGCAACTCCATCCGGCGCTTCAATCGCGTCCATATGGGGGTGGCGGTGGCGGTCCCCGACGGGCTCATCACCCCCGTGATCCGCGATGCGCACGCGAAGGGCCTGGATGCGATCAGCCGAGAGGTGCGCGAGCTGGCCGCCCGGGCCCGCGAGAAGAAGCTTCAGCCGCACGAGTACACTGGCTCGACCTTCTCGATCTCCAACCTGGGGATGTTCGGGATCGAGGAGTTCACCGGTGTCATCAATCCACCGGAGGCCGGCATTCTGGCCGTCGGCGCGGTCGAGGAGCGCCCGGTCGCCTTCGCTGGCGAGGTTGTGCTTCGGACGCGCATGCGAATCACGATGAGCTGCGATCACCGCGTCATCGACGGCGCCCAGGGAGCCCGATTCCTGGCGACGCTGAAGTCCTACCTGGAAGAGCCCCTGGCGATTCTCATCTAGCACGGAACGATTGGCGAGCAAGCAATGAGCGGAAACAACGACTACGACGTCGTCGTGATCGGTGGCGGGCCTAGTGGCTACGTAGCGGCGATCCGTGCGGCCCAGCTCGGCCTGAAGACGGCGTGCGTGGAGGCCGACAAGCTGGGGGGCGTCTGCCTGAACATCGGCTGCATCCCCACCAAGGCGCTCCTGAGCAGCGCGCTCCTCGTCAGCGAGCTGAAGAACGCCAAGGGACACGGTATCACCTTTTCCGACTACGCCACCGACCTGGGTCCGGCCCAGAAGCGGAGCCGCGCGGTCGCCAAGAGGCTCTCGAACGGGGTGCGCTTTCTGCTCCGCAAGAACAAGGTCGCGCATCTGGAGGGTTATGGGCGGCTGCTCGGCGACGGTCGAGTGGAGGTCGAGGCGAAGGACGGCACGGAAGTGCTGAAGGCGGGCGACATCATCGTCGCAACCGGCTCGAGGCCCCGCAGCCTGCCCTTCCTCGAGATCGACGAGGAGCGTATCTGGTCCTCCACGGGTGCCCTATTTCAGCCGAAGGCACCGGAGTCGCTCGTAGTTGTGGGGGCGGGTGCGGTCGGGATGGAGTTTGCGGACATCTACGACGCGTATGGCACGGAGGTAGCCGTCATCGAGGCGATGGACCGGGTGCTGCCGCTCGAGGATCGGGACTCGTCGGCCACGGTCGAGCAGAGCTTCAGGGAGCGCGGCATGGCGGTATTCACGAGTGCGCGCGTCGAGTCGACCAGGGTCGGGAGCGACGGCGCCTCCATCTCCTTCACGGACGGCGAGGGCAAGCAGCGCACCATCGACTCGGAGTACATCCTATCGGCGGTGGGACGGGTGCCGAACACCGAGGATGTCGGGTTGGAGCGGGCGGGCGTCGGGCGAACCGAGCGCGGCGGATTCGTGGCCGTCGACGAGGCGATGCGCACGAGTGCGGCCGGGGTGTGGGCAGCGGGCGACTGCGCGGGACGACAGCTCCTCGCGCACAAGGGGATGCACGAAGGCGTGGTCGCGGTGGAGCACATCGCAGGGGTGGGGCACCACACGGTCGACTACGGCAACGTGCCGACCTGCACCTACTGCCATCCGGAGGTGGCATCGGTGGGACTGACCGAGGATCAGGCGCGCGAAGCGGGGCTGGATATCGAGGTCGGGACCTTTCCCTGGGTCGGCAACGGCAGGGCTCTGGCAGCGGGCGACTCGACCGGCTTCGTGAAGGTGATCCGCGAGAAGCGCTATTCCGAGGTCGTCGGAGCGCACATCGTGGGACCGCACGCCACCGAGCTGATCGGCGAGTTCGTCCTGGCCCGCCACCTGGAGTCCACCGCCGAGGAGATCGACATCGCCATGCATCCGCACCCCACGCTCTCCGAGGCGGTGGCGGAGGGCGCACTGGCGGCGCTGGGGCGGGCTCTGCACGTATGACACGCCTACCGGGGGACTAGCGACAGGCTCACCTCGACGGCCCACAGATCTGAATCCGGCAGCGGGAGCAGCAGGTCGATACTCCACTCCCGCGCGCATCCGGCGTCAACCCACACGCCCCCCCCCGCTCGCCCGCGCCGTGAACATCACGTCACGGCCCGGCGGCCCTCCCAGGCGCGGCGCGTAGAAGCGCCCCGCGAGCGCGTCCATCACCGGCGCGGCGGCGCGCTCCTCGCACAGCGCCACCACGCACCCCCCAAACCCCGCCCCGGTCAGCCGCGCTCCCGCCGCCCCCGCATCGAGCGCGACCTCGACCATCTCGTCCAGCTCGGTGGTGCTCACCTCGTAGTCGTCGCGGAGGCTCTGGTGCGACCGCACCATCAGCTTGCCGAAGCGGCCCATATCGCCATTGCGCACGGCCTCTTCGGCCAGCGCCACCCGGCGGCCCTCCATCACGACATGGCGGAGGCGCCGAAGCAGCCCGGGCGCCAGGAAACGACCAGCGCGACGCAGCACACCATCGAGATCGGGCTCGGCCACCAGGTCGCGGTACGAGAGCCGTTTCGTCGCCGCGACCCCCCGCGCGGCTCGCTCCTCCCGGCGGTCATCGGGCACCCCTTCCGCTCGGCGCCCCGCGCCCGCTCCCACGCTTGCCACCCCCGCCACCCCTTCCAGCGCCTCGCGACATTGCCTCGCCCGCGCATTGTACAGCTCCCGCGCCCCCGCCGACTTCTCCGCGTGCACAAGCGACGACGCCACCACCCACCGCCACCGCCGCGGCACGGCCACCGGCGTCACCCGCAATGGCTCGAACTCGATCCGGAGCGCATGACCCGCGATCCCGTGAAGGCACGCCGCCTGGTCCATCCCACCCCCCCGCAATCCCACGAAGCGCTCGGCGCGCGCCATCAACTCGGCGAGCTCGATTCGGGAGATGGTCTCGACCACCCCGTTCGCCTTCAGCAACGCGAGCGCGCTCGCCACCACCAGCGCCGACGAGGACGCCAGCCCCGCCGCGATCGGCACGTCGCCCGTCACCGTCCCCTCGATCCCGCAGCGCAGCTCGACCCCGTGCTCCAGCAGTCCCCGTGCGGCCGCTCGCACATAGTTCGACCAGTCCCCCTGGTCGGCAGCCTCGAGGGGACGTCTCAGTTGAAACGCGAATGGCGCAAAACGCGCCATCGGGCTGTCCAGCCGCACCGTCGCTTCGCCCACGACCCGAAAATCAATCCGTATCGCCCGGTCAATCGCGATCGGCAGTACGGGCAGCCCGTTGTAGTCGGTGTGCTCCCCGATCAGGTTGACGCGCCCGGGTGCCACCGCCCGCCAGCTCATGGGTTTCCGGTCAATACGCGTAGACCCGAACGTCCTCCACTTCCAATTCGTCGCGCCGTACCAGCACGAAACGATCGGCGCCGACGGCGAGCACCCGGGCTGCCGCGGGAAGGTCCATCCGGCCCCTCGCCTGCCCGTCCGGCCCGATCACGAGCCAAGCCCGGGTCTCGTCGCCCGGGCGGGCGTGCAGTCCGATCCAGACCATCTCACCGGGACCCAGGACGGCCGTTTCAAGGGCCGGAAAGGTCTCGTTGTGCGGTACTGTCTCCACGACCGCGAGGAATTCCGGAGGCAGTTCGGCCCTCTTCGCAAGTTCCTCCGCCCTCCATGCGGATACTTCGTCGGCACTGACCTCGGCACCGCCGCCGTCGCCGCGGATGCGCCGCGTCAGCGTGCCATCGGTCCGGTAGACCGAGAGGTCCAACGACTCCGTCTCCCCGAAGACGACCCGATCCTCACGGCCGAACGCCACGACGTCGCGGCCGAATCCGACCTCGAACCGGAACCGGATCCCGCCTCCTCCGGGGATCAAGTGGTAGCTCCACTCCGCAGCGGGCAGCAAGGCCAGCGTGTCGGGGTCGCCCTCGGGCTGGCGGAACATCAGCAACGGCGTCGTGTCTCTCCTGACCCCGTCGGGGTAGAAGATTCGTGACTCACCCACGACGGAAAGCGTCTCGCCCTCGGTCCCGCGCGCAAGCGGCTTCAGATCCATAAAACTTCTCCCCGACCCGAATGACCACGACGTGGCGAAGTCTCCCGATTCGGTGAATTCGTTCATCCGGCCCAAGCGGGCGTCGTACACGAGAAAACCATCGGGTGACCTGATCATGGCGGTGATCTCCTCGAATTCGCCCGGACCTTCGCCACGTCTCCCGGCCCGGCTGTCCACCGAACCGTCGTCGGCTAGGAGCAGCACTTCGTACGCCCCGGAGTTGCCCAGAGCCACCCCGCCACCGTCCAGCAGGACGGCGGCCGTGACGCGGAAGAGCTCGATCTCCTTCTGGCTGGTGGAATGCAGGAGGGTGGGGGTCAGCTTCGGCGCGGACAGCTTCTCGACCCTGCCCAATTCCACCACCATGACGCCTCCCGAATCGGCGACCTCGACCGCGCGGGATTCCGTGGCGGCGCGCGGGGCGGCGTCCCGGCCGCACGAGGCCGTGGCCAACGCGAAAGCGCCGATTAGGAGAGCCGATAGTTCTGAAGAAACGAAGACGCCGGTGCGGCAACGTTCCTGGTCCATGCGCATCGTCACGAGATCATCCTCCGCGCGGCTATTGCAAACTGGAAAACTACGAGAACGCCGTCTACTTCCGCAAATGCGTTCTTGGTTTTGGACAGATAGTACTCAGAATCTGTCGGGAAGTGACTGCGAAGAGCTCGAAAAGAGGTCCCGGAGATGCGAAGAGCCAGATTCTAGAGGGAATCTGTCCAGAGAACTAGCGCTTCGGGTCGATTCCCCTGATCTCCAGGACCTTGACGAGCGCTTCGCCGATCTTGTTGTTGGGCGTCGACGCCCCTGCGGGTTCCGGCCCAACAGCGTGATCTCCCGACGGGCCTGTCACGAGAGGGTTGGGACCAGGACGACATCACGGTCGGAGGAGCGGCCCAAGAGGCTGTTCGGACCGAAGTCCTCGGTGTTGTGCCCGTAGACCGACTCCCAGCCGAGGTGGCGCTCGAGGTATTCGGCGGTCGTTCGCCGGACGAGCGCGTCTTCGGTGTATGGGTTAGCAGCCCGTGGACAAAATCCCCCCGGCATTCGAGCGGCGATACATCCGCGCTGGACCACTTCGCTCGGCTGCTCACACTGTAATGACAAGTTTACACAATGTCATGTATAGTATACAGTTTTGCTCACGAGGGCTTCGCTCTGCGTTGCTCCTCGGGCGAATAGCCCTGCTATTCACCTCTCGTCGCGCCTTGCCAGCCCGGCGCCTCGCCGCTCTCGGTGCTCGGGCGGCTTTATCCACGGACTGCAGCCGGGTCGGGATGTCGCCGCCGGCATCGGTAAGGCGGTATTGCTGCCGACTGCTGTTCGGCTTCTCGGGCAGAGTGTATTCGATGTGCCCGTCCCGGCGCAAACGGCGAATCACCCGGTTCAGGCCGCCGGAGACTGATCGATGTCCCAGCCGCCGCGCGATGGCCGACTTCGAGAGGGGGCCATCGACCAGTAGCGCCAATACCCGCATGTCCAGCGAGCCTTGGCGGGGGGTCGGGGTGCGTTCGGTCGCCTGGCGGATCTCTGGCCTAGGCTCTGGCTCTGGCTTCGTTTCATTCTCTGGCCTGTCGTCCTCTGACTCTGGCCCGCAATCCCCATTGTCGTCCTCTTGACCGGCTCGCGGAAACGTCACTGTCACCCAATGTTCCGACACGTCAATCGTCGGACGCGGCGCCCCGTGCTCCCGGCAAAGATCAAGGATTCGCCGGATTCCGGATCCGATGTTCTCCACGACGTCCATCCGGTACAGCATTCCGAAGAGCAGCGGGTTGCGAGGTACGCTCTTGG
Source organism: Gemmatimonadota bacterium (assembly GCA_021295835.1). Classification (GTDB taxonomy): domain Bacteria; phylum Gemmatimonadota; class Gemmatimonadetes; order Longimicrobiales; family Gaopeijiaceae; genus Bin94. The sequence goes on from JAGWBP010000008.1 coordinate 54,078, forward strand.
TTCCCAGATCGGCCTCGGTCATTCCCGCTGGCAGACCCCCGGGGCTGACGATCTCGACCCGATCCTTGAAGACGTGGACCTGGACGTTGGCCTGCGACCTGTAGTCCCGGTGCGCCACCGCGTTGGCCAGCGCCTCGCGGAGCGCTTCCTCGGGAAGCTCGGGGAGTTCCTCGCGCCGCATGCCGCGAATGACCAGTCCCACGTTGATCTTGCTGAGGATCCAGGCTGCGGAGTCGTCGATCATGGACGGTATGTCGCGGTGAAAGTCCCTTCGATCGAGGATGCGGGACTTGGTCGTGCCGAGAAACAGTGCGCACGAGACATGCGCGGGTGTCGTGGCGGTGCGGATGTCCGGTGCCATGAGCCAGGCTCCGGCGTGAGTCATGCGCTGCTGTGCATCGATCAGGCCCAGGTTCAGAAGGGCGGCGATCCGGTCCATGCTCTGCGGGATCTTCCCCCGCCGGGTGAACCGCGCCCAGGCTTCGTCATCAAGGTGCCGCTCGATGCTGAATGCCGGACATGGCGTTCTGTCGAATTGCAGGCGGCCCGCTGCGTAGAACAGGTCCTCGATCTCCGCCCTCGACATCCACTGGCTGGTGGGTCCATCCCGTCTGAAGAAGCGGCCGCGAAAGGAGTAGGGTTGGTGGGACTGGGCCGGGACGGTGACTCGGAGAATGTCGCTGACCTTGTCGATGTCGATCCTGATGGGCGGGTCCACCGATCGCGCGACACTCCGAATACGGGACCTGGCGCGGTTGTGGCTGTCCACACCTACGATCCTGCCGCGATCGGAGATACCGATGAGGAGGGTACCCCCGCCGGAGTTGGCGAACGCGCAGAGTTCGCGGCCGAGGGTCTTGCCCAGCGATCGCTTGAACTCCAGCGCCGGGCCTTCGCCTTGAGCGATGAGATCGTGGAGACGCCCCTGAGTCATGCGGAAATCTCACCGTTCATGAGGCGGGGGGGAGGAGGTCGCGGGCTTGGGCGAGTTTTCGGCACCGATGATCGCACTCGCGCGGTCCGCTCTTCAAGGGGCTATCCGTTCTTGACGGGCTTCGAGATCGTCTTGGCCAGGGCCAGGAAATCTCGATAACATCCCTGCACGGCTGCCGCATGCCCCCCGATCGCGCCGTCGGCCGCCTTGAGCGCGAACATGGGCTTCCTCGCTTCCTGAGCAAGGGGCATGAGGCTCCGATAGTGCTTGAGCGTCGCGAGGCAATTCGGATCGTGATCTGTGATTGTCGCCTGAGGTGTGCTCTCGCCAGCTACCGCCTTGCCGTACACAGCAGGAATCCTCTCCATCCATCGTCGGTAGGCCTTGACCGGTCGGTCCAGACGAACCGCGTGCTGCATGACGATGTAGCCGATAGGCCGCATGGCACCCTCTGGCACCTCGATGTCCCCTACCGGGTTGCGTTCGCGACGCTCCTTCCATTCGTGCTGCCACCGGCGGAGAGTTGGCCCCAGATTGCGGAGGCCCTGTAGCGAGTAGAGATCGGGAGCCAGGGGCACGACCACCGAGTCGGCAGTAACCAGCGCGGCACGGTTGAACGCTCCCAGGTTGGGTCCGACGTCCACCAGGATTAGCTGGGCGTCGATTTGCGAGGCGCCCTGGCGAAGAATGCGCCCGAGCGCCGACAGAACGCGAAACGCTCGCGGCTTGCGGTCCAGACACGCGGGCCACTGGCTCGACAGCTCGTCCTCGGCGATCGCCAGGAGAAGATCTCCGACCACGAGCCCGAGACCGGGCTCGGGCTCCACCACACGAGGGGCGGCCACGTCGCCGGTTCCTTCCAGCAGTGGTCTCAGGGCACCGTACACGGTCGGTCGCTCCCCGTTTTCGGGCCAGAGCGGCTCAA
>JAGWBP010000030.1:0-21832 GCA_021295835.1 Gemmatimonadota bacterium
CGACAATGTGCAGATGGAGGTGGAGCTGATCACGCCGATTGCGATGGACGAGGAGCTGCGCTTCGCGATCCGCGAGGGTGGCCGCACCGTCGGCGCCGGCGTCGTCACCTCCATCATCGAATAGGAGCCCTCCATGTCACGCATAGAGGGTGCCAGGACCTTCGTCCAGGAGTGCGTCACCGAGATGGAGAGGGTGACGTGGCCGGATCGCGACCAGCTCCGCAACGCCACCTGGGTCGTCATCATCTTCACGATCATCGTGTCGCTGATCATCTGGATCATGGACATCTTCTCGAGAACGGTCATAGTCGACTTCATCATCGGGATCTTCACCTAGTGTCCAGCGGACAGGCGGAGAGCGAGGGCCGCTGGTACGCTGTGCAGACCCAGGCCCGTCACGAGAACCGGGTGCGGCGCCTGATCCAGCAGGAGATCGACAAGCGCCCCGGCGACGACCGCGACATCAGGGAGGTCCTGGTGCCCACCCACGATGTGGTCGAGATCCGCAGGGGCAAGCGGGTGCCGGTGACCAAGCCCCTGTACCCGGGCTACCTGCTCGTGCGCATGGTCCTCAACCAGAGCACCGAGCACATGATCTCCGCCATGAAGGGCGTGCGCTTCGTGGGGCAGGGGGATCCGCAGCCGGTCCGGGAGGAAGACATGAATCGGATCCTCGGAATCGAGATCGAGGAGGAGACCCCGGCACACGAGGAGATCCCCTTCCGCATCGGCGAGGTGGTCGAGGTGATGCAGGGGCCCTTCACGGACTTCTCGGGGACCGTCCGGGAGGTCTACGCCGAGAAGGGCAAGGTCAAGGTGGAGGTATCCCTCTTCGGGCGCCCCACCTCTGTAGAGCTGGACTTCACACAGTTGCGCGGATTCTAGCAGTCCGTGGACAAACCTCCCACGGCATTCGCCGCTCTCGGTGCTCGCGCGAGATTATCCACGGGCTGCCCGCAGCCCGCGGACAAGCCTCCCACGGCATTCGAGCGGCGCCAGCTCTAGAAAAGGCCAGAGAACAGAGATGCCACCACCAAAGAAGATCCTCGGATTTGCGAAGCTCCAGATCGTCGGTGGCCAGGCGAATCCGGCCCCCCCGGTGGGTCCGGCGCTCGGCCAGCACGGCGTGAACATCATGGACTTCTGCAAGCAATTCAACGCGAGGACGCAGGCGCAGGCGGGCACGCTGATTCCGGTCGAGATCACCGTGTACGTCGATCGCTCCTTCACCTTCGTCACGAAGACCCCGCCTGCCTCCTTCCTGATCAAGAAGGCACTCGGGATCGAGAAGGGCTCGGCGGAGCCGCACACCGACAAGGTGGCGACCCTAACGGTGGCCCAGGTGAAGGAGATCGCCGAGATCAAGATGGCGGATCTGAATACGGAGGACATCGTGAGCGCCATGCGGATGGTCAGCGGTACGGCGCGGGCCATGGGTATCGAGGTGGACGGCGAGCTAGCGGCCTGAGGGCCCTACGGAGGAGAGTGTGCCAAGACGCGGCAGGAAATACTCGGAGGCGAGGAGGTCGTACGACCCCATCGCCAGGCGACCGCCCGACGAGGCTCTCGGCAGGGTCAAGGAGATGGCCTTCGCCGGCTTTGACGAGAGCATCGATGTCGCCACCCATCTGGGCGTCGACCCCCGGCGAGCGGACCAGGTGGTGCGCGGCACGGTGGTGCTCCCCCACGGGACCGGCAAGTCGCCAAGGGTGCTAGCGATCTGCCAGGGCGAGCATGAGGCGGAGGCCGAGGAGGCTGGCGCCGACTACGTCGGGACGGACTACGTCGAGAAGATCAAGGGCGGATGGCTCGACTTCGACGTCTGCGTGGCAACCCCGAACCTGATGCGGCTCGTCGGACCTCTGGGCCGGATCCTGGGGCCACGCGGCCTCATGCCGACGCCGAAGGCCGGTACGGTGACCTTCAACGTGGGGCGCGCGATCGCCGAGATCAAGGCGGGGAAGATCGAGTACCGGGTCGACAAGACCGGCAACCTGCACGCCCCGATCGGGCGGGTGTCCTTCGATATCGAGCCGCTGGTCGAGAACCTGGGCGCCTTCATGTCGTCGGTGCTCAGGGCCAAGCCGTCGGCATCCAAGGGCACCTACGTGAAGAGCGTGTCGGTGTCGAGCACGATGGGGCCGAGCGTGGCTGTCGATCCCAACAGCTTCGCGCGATCCGGGTGAGGCCATGATCAGAGAGCGGAAAGAAGCATTCGTGGAGGGATTTAGAGAGCGCGTCCAGGAGACCGATGCACTGCTCCTGACGGACTTTACCGGGCTGGGCGTCAAGCAGATGACGACGCTGAGGAGCCAGCTCAAGAAGTCGGGCGGCGAGTTTCTGGTAGTGAAGAACCGTCTCGTCAAGCGAGCGCTCGCCGATACCGGGATGCCTGACATCTCCGGCCATCTGGAGGGCCCGACGGGGGTGATCTTCGGCGACCCGCAGGTCGTGGCGACGATTGCCAAGACGATCAGGGACTTTGCCAGGGAGAACGAAGACAGGCCAGCGCTGAAGGTGGGCGTGCTGGCGAGCGAGGTGCTCGACCCGGATGCGATTCGGCGCCTGGCCGAGCTGCCCTCCAGGGAGGAGCTCCTCACTCAGGTGGCCGGTGGGCTGAGCGCTCCGACGGCGGCGCTCGTGACCGCGCTCCAGGGCAAGCTGCAGGAGATGGCGGGACTGGTGGAGGCGCTCCAGGGCGAGCGCGACTGAGAGCAATAAGGGCGTAATGGCCAGCGAGACGATTACCACGGCGGACCCGTGCGAGCGGGGCGCACCCAACGGGAGGCAGGGAAGACTATGGCTGTGAATCAGGAGGAGCTGCTTGAGACCTTCGGCACCATGACGGTCGCGGAGCTGTCGGAGTTTGTGGAGGCCTTCAAGAGCCGCTTCAACGTGAGCGCGGCCGTCGCCCCGGCGATGGCGATGCCTGGCGCAGCCGGGCCCCAGGAGGCCGCCGAGGAGGAGCAGTCCGAGTTCGATGTGGTGCTCGAGGACTTCGGGTCGAAGAAGATCCAGGTGATCAAGGTGGTGCGGCAGCTCACGAGCCTGGGCCTCAAGGAGGCCAAGGAGCTCGTCGACAAGGTGCCCAGCTCGGTCAGGGAGGGCGTCGGCAAGGAGGAGGGCGAGGAGATCAAGGCGAAGCTGGAGGAAGTCGGCGCCACCGTGGTCCTCAGGTAGGTAGCTCCCTCGCTGTACACGTCGAGTCGGACCCCTGGGTGGCCCCCCCGGGTCTCCGCCCCGGTGCGGGCTCATGCCCGTACGCCTATCCATAACTACTACGGGAGTGTGGTCAATTGCCTAGTGAGAACGGCGCCGTCCAGCCCACCGGCGCGATAGAGGGCACGCGTCCGTCCGTCAGCTTCGGCAAGCTGCACGCGGCGATGCCAATGCCCGACCTGCTCGACGTCCAGACGCGCTCCTTCGGGAAGCTCGTGAAACGCGGCCACGCCGACTCGGAGGAGTGGGAGTTCTCCCTCGACGGCATCTTCGAGGACATCTTCCCCATCAAGGACACCAATGGCGAGCTCGAGCTCGAGTACGTCTCGTCCGCCCTGGGCGAGCCGAAGTACTCGGTCGAGGAGTGCATCGAACGCGACATGACGTATGCTTCGCCCCTCAAGGCGATGCTGCGTCTCGGTTTCTACGAGGGCAAGGGCAAGAAGAGGCGGCTGCGGGAGACCGTCGAGAAGGATGTCTACCTGGGCGACCTGCCGTTGCTGACGCACCTGGGGACCTTCGTCATCAACGGGGCGGAGCGGGTCGTGGTGAGCCAGCTTCACCGCTCTCCGGGCGTGGTGTTCGAGGAGGAGGTGCACCCGAACGGTGCCCGCCTGAATAGCGCCCGGATCATCCCCTTCAGGGGATCGTGGGTCGAGTTCACGATCGACATCAACGACATCTGCTACGTCCACATCGACAAGAAGAAGAAGTTTCCGGCGTCGGCTCTGCTGCGCGCCTTCGGGTACAGCTCCGACGCCGATATCTACCGGCTCTTCTTCGAGTCCAGGCCGGCTGTGGTCCCCGAGGAGGAAGAGGACGAGCGATCGCTCATCGGCGCCGTCGTCGCCGAGGAGGTCGTGGACACCGAGACCGGCGAGGTGGTGCTCGAGGTCGGCGCGGAGCTCGCCAAGGACTCGGTCAAGCTCCTCCAGCGCCTGGGCTCCAAGGAGGTGCAGCTCTTCAGATCGGCTCCCGAGGCCAAGGGCGGGCGTCCGGGCGAGAGCCCGATAGTCAAGAACACCGTTGCGAAGGACCCGACCGAGAACGAGGAGGAGGCGCTGAACGCCATCTACTCGCTCCTCCGTCCGGGCGAGGCCCCCAACCTGCGCACGGCGCGCAGGGCGCTCGAGCAGGTCTTCTTCGATCCGCAGCGCTACGACCTGGGACGCGTCGGCCGATACAAGATCAACCAGCGGCTGGGGCTCGACATCCCCGCCACCGAGACTATCCTCACCAAGGAGGACTTCGTCGAGATCGTCAGGTACCTGATCGAGCTCAGCGAGGGAAGGGGCCGAATCGACGACATCGACCACCTGGGGAACCGGCGCGTGCGCACCGTAGGCGAGCTCATCGCCAACCAGCTCTCGGTCGGCCTTTCGCGGATGGCCAGGCTGGTGCGCGAGCGCATGTCGATCAGCAACGACCCCACGAAGGTCAACATCGACGATCTGGTGAATGCGCGGACCGTGTCGGCGGTCATCCAGGCCTTCTTCGGGTCGTCGCAGCTCAGCCAGTTCATGGACCAGACCAACCCTCTGGCCGAGCTCACCCACAAGAGGCGCCTCTCTGCGCTGGGACCGGGGGGGCTGACTCGCGAACGGGCTGGCTTCGAGGTGCGCGACGTGCACTACTCGCACTACGGGCGCATGTGTCCGATCGAGACGCCCGAGGGCCCCAACATCGGTCTGATCACCTCGCTCACGACCTATGCGCGCGTAAACGACCTGGGCTTCGTCGAGACGCCGTACCGAAGGGTCGTCGAGGGAAGGGTGACCGACCAGATCGGGTGGCTCTCGGCCAACGAGGAGCAGGAGGCGACGATCGCGCAGGCGAACGCGCCGCTGAATCCCGATGGATCGTTCCAGAACGAGTACGTCCTCTGCCGCCGCCGTGGCGACTTCCCCCTCGAGAGGCCCGAGGATATCGACTACATCGACGTTGCTCCCGACCAACTGGTCTCGGTCGCCGCGGCGATGATCCCCTTCCTGGAGCACGACGACGCCAACCGGGCGCTGATGGGCTCCAACATGCAGCGCCAGGGCGTGCCGCTCCTCTACACCGACTCCCCGCTCGTCGGCACCGGACTCGAGGAGAAGGTTGCGCGAGACTCCGGCGCCGTCGTCGTCGCCCGGCGGGACGGGAAGGTGGTGCGCGTCACCGCCGACGAGATCGTCGTGGACAAGGGCGTCGAGAAGAAGGCCTCCCGCAAGCCCCTCGCCAAGCTGGCCCAGTTCGACCGCTACCGGCTCAAGAAGTTCTGGCGGACCAACCAGGACACCGCCATCAACCAGCGTCCGCTGGTCAGGTCGGGGGCGCGGGTCAAGAAGGGCGACATCATCGCCGACGGACCCTCGACGGACCGGAGCGAGCTCGCGCTCGGACGCAACGTTCGCGTCGCCTTCATGCCCTGGTACGGCCACAACTTCGAGGACGCGATCGTCGTTTCGGAGCGTCTCGTTCGTGACGACATCTTCACCTCGATCCACATCCAGGAGCTCGAGCTGCATGTCCGGGACACGAAGCGCGGGATGGAGGAGATCACGCGCGAGCTTCCGAATGTGGCCGAGGAGAACCTGGTGGATCTGGACGAGCGCGGGATTGTGCGTGTCGGCGCCCGCGTCAAGAGCGGCGACATCCTCTGCGGCAAGATTACGCCGAAGGGCGAGACCGAGCTCTCGCCGGAGGAGAAGCTGCTGACCTCGATCTTCGGCGAGAAGGCCAAGGACGTGAAGGACTCGTCGCTCCGCATGTCGCCGGGGATGGTCGGGACGGTCATCGACGTCAAGATATTCTCGCGCCGGATAGACGACCCTCTCCTGGAACGGGAGCACGGTGCCCGCATCGGCGAGCTCAGGAAAGAGGAGCGCGACGAGATCCGCCGCATCATCGGGACACGCGACGAGGAGCTGCGGGTGCTGCTCACGCGCCCGCGCAACCAGACGGTTGCACTCTGCCTGAAGCGGGGCACGGTCGAGCCCTTCTTCGAGGAGGGCAAGAAGATCAGCGCCAGGGTGCTCCGCGGGGTCAGCCTGTCGGAGATCGACCTCTCGAGATTCAAGGTGCAGGACCCGAAGGTCAACGAGAAGATCCAGGCGCTTGTCCGGGAGGCCAAGCGGCGCACCGAGCGCGTTCGCGAGCGCACCGAGGAGCAGATCGACAAGGTGTTCCAGCCCGACGAGCTCCCGCCGGGCGTGGTGCAGCTCGTCAAGGTCTACGTGGCCGAAAAGCGGAAGATCTCGGTCGGCGACAAGATGGCGGGCCGCCACGGCAACAAGGGGATCATCGCGCGGATCGCGCCGCAGGAGGACATGCCCTTCCTCCCGGACGGGTCGGCGGTCGACATCGTCCTCAACCCGCTGGGCGTGCCGTCCCGCATGAATGTGGGGCAGATCCTGGAGACCCACCTGGGGTGGGCAGCCGAGAACCTGGGCTTCGGGGCCAAGACACCCGTCTTCCAGGGGGCTTCCGAGGACGAGATCTCGCTCCTCCTGAAGCTGGCGGGGGCGAGGTGGGCGGCGTCGACCCTGCAGGCGGACGTCGAGTGGCCCTTCGAGACGCCTCACTACGAGCGGCTCTTGCGCGCGGCCGACCTGCACCCGGAGACTGGCCAGATTCGCAGCGCCTCAGTATCGGACAACGGGACCTCCCGAAACGGGAGCTCGGGCACATCCATCTCGGATGCCGCCGGGGTCGGGATCGGGAAATCGCTCGACGACTACCTGGAGCCGTGGGCTGGCGAGGAGGCGCACGGGGTCCTCGAAGCGCTGGGCGACTTCGTGGTTGGGGCCGCCAAGCGGGTGGCCGAGAAGCGAGGCCGTCCGCTGGACGACGTCTTTCCGGCTGTCCACGCACTGGCGGAGGGCAACAAGGGGGCCAGCCTGGAGGCTTCGGTGCAGGAGCTCCTGGCAGCCGCCGACATACTCTCCAACGGCAAGATCTGGCTCAGAGACGGACGGAGCGGGAAGCGCTTCCGCTTCCCCATCACTGTCGGCGTCATCTACGTCCTAAAGCTATCCCACCTTGTCGACGACAAGATTCACGCACGCAGCATCGGCCCCTACTCGCTCGTGACGCAGCAGCCGCTCGCGGGCAAGGCGCAGTTCGGCGGCCAGCGCTTCGGCGAGATGGAGGTGTGGGCGCTCGAGGCCTACGGCGCAGCGCACACGCTGCAGGAGATCCTCACCGTCAAGTCCGACGACGTGACGGGACGCTCCAAGGTCTACGAAGCGATCGTGAAGGGCGAGAACCTACCGAAGCCCGGCATTCCCGAGTCCTTCAACGTCCTCGTCAAGGAGCTCCAGGCGCTGGGCTTGGCCGTCGAGCTCAACCGCGAAGAGTGAGGAGACACGATGCGGCCCGCAGTCGGCGCCGCACGGACGCTGGCCCGCGCCGCGGCACACGGAGCCTCGGCACAACTAGCACTGCAACCACACGGTGGCCAACGACATGATCGACTTTCCCCGCGGAAGGGAATCGCGTCTGATGGACTTCGACTTCATCCGGGTGCGGATTGCGTCGCCGGAAGACATTCGCGCGTGGTCGCACGGCGAAGTCACCAAGCCCGAGACGATCAACTACCGCTCCTTCAAGCCCGAGCCCCATGGCCTTTTCTGCCAGCGCATCTTCGGGCCGGCGAAGGACTGGGAGTGCGCCTGCGGGAAGTACAAGCGCATTCGCTTCCGGGGCATCGTATGCGATCGCTGCGGGGTCGAGGTCACCCTCTCGAAGGTGCGGCGCGAGCGGATGGGGCACATCGAGCTCGCGGTCCCCGTCTGCCACATATGGTTCTTCAAGACGCTCCCCAGCCAGCTCGGCTATCTCCTGGGGATGACCCTCAAGGACCTGGAGAAGGTCATCTACTACGCTTCGTACGTGGTGACGCGCCCTGGTCGGCAGGATGTGGAATTCCTCGATCTGCTCGACGATGACGAGTACTACGACCTGCGCGTAAGGGCTCGCGAGGAGGGCGACGAGGCTTTCACCGCCGAGATCGGCGCCGAGGCCGTCAGGACCCTTCTCAAGGAGCTCGACTCGCCAGAGGTGGAGATCGGCCAGCGGAATCGCGATGGAAAGGGGCTCGACCGCCTCGCGCTCTGGCTGCGCGACGAGATCGTCAACGAGACCTCGCAGCACCGCAAGAAGAAGAAGCTGCGCCGCCTGAAGGTTGTGGACGCGCTCCGCAACTCCGGCGACACGGCCGACAAGCGCAACCGCCCCGAGTGGATGGTCCTCGACGCCGTCCCCGTGATCCCGCCCGACCTGCGCCCACTGGTGCCGCTCGATGGGGGCAGATTTGCGACCTCCGACCTGAACGACCTCTACCGCCGGGTCATCAACCGCAACAACCGGCTCAAGAAGCTGATCGACATGCGGGCGCCCGAAGTAATCCTCAGGAACGAGAAGCGCATGCTGCAGGAGTCGGTGGACGCGCTCTTCGACAACGGCCGCCGCGCCAAGGCGATTCGGGGCCGGGGAAAGCGCCCCCTCAAGTCGCTCTCCGACATGCTGAAGGGGAAGCAGGGACGCTTCCGCCAGAACCTCCTGGGCAAGCGCGTCGACTACTCCGGCCGCTCGGTGATCGTCGTCGGCCCGGAGCTGAAGCTGCACCAGTGCGGGCTCCCCAAGACGATGGCGGTCGAGCTCTTCAAGCCCTTCATCATCCACGAGCTGGAGAAGCGCGGCGAGGCCGAGACGGTGAAGCGGGCCAAGAAGATCGTCGAGCAGGAGGAGCCCAAGGTCTACGAGGTCCTCGAGGACATCATTCGAGACCACCCGGTCCTCCTCAACCGCGCACCGACGCTCCACCGCATCGGCATACAGGCCTTCGAGCCGGTCCTCGTCGAGGGGAAGGCGATCCGCATCCACCCGCTCGTCTGCGCCGCCTTCAACGCCGACTTCGACGGCGACCAGATGGCGGTCCACCTGCCGCTCTCCTTCGAGGCGCAGCTCGAGGCCCGGGTCCTGATGCTATCCAGCAACAATGTGCTCCTTCCCTCCAATGGCCGACCGGTAGCCTCGCCCAGCCAGGACATGGTCATCGGCTCCTACTACCTGACGAAGCCACCCCTCGAAATTGCCACCCTGGAGACGCTCGCCAAGAGCTCGAAGACACCCGAGGCCAACCGCGAAGAGGGAGATGCGAGGCTCTCGGAGCTCTACGCCGACGCACCCCGCTTCTCCACGTACGGCGAGGTTGAGATGGCGGAGGCACTCGGCCACGTCTACCTCTCGACCCCATGTTGGTACTGGGTCGATCCGAGCAACGGCGCAGACCAGAGCGGGGAGGCCGCCGAGACCGGGTGGGTGCGCACCACCGCTGGCCGGGTCCTCTTCAACTCGATCATCCCCGACGAGGTCGGCTTCCTCAACCAGACCTTCGGCAAGAAGGAGCTCGGCGACCTCGTCTTCCGGTGCTTTACCGACGCGGGGCTGGCCGCCACGACGGCCTTTCTCGACGACCTCAAGGACTTCGGCTTCCGATGCGCCACGATGGGCGGCGTCTCGGTCGGTGTCGACGATCTAGAGGTGCCGCCGGAGAAGGCGGAGCTGCTCGACACGGCGGCAAAGGAGGTGGCCCGTTTCCAGAACGCCTACAGGGATGGATTCATCTCGAACGGGGAGCGCTACAACAAGATCATCGACACCTGGACGCACGCGAACAACGACGTCGCGGACGCCATGGTGCGGCACCTCGAGAAGTCGAAGGCCGGCTTCAACCCGGTGTACATGATGATGACCTCGGGCGCACGCGGGAACCGCGACCAGATGCGGCAACTGGCCGGGATGCGCGGCCTCATGGCGAAGCCCCAGAAGAAGCTCACCGGCGGGATCGGCGAGATCATCGAGAGCCCGATCAGGTCCAATTTCCGCGAGGGGCTGAGCGTGGTCGAGTACTTCATCTCCACCCACGGTGCCCGCAAGGGTCTTGCGGACACGGCGCTGAAGACCGCCGACGCAGGCTACCTGACGCGAAGGCTCGTGGACGTCGCCCAGGACGTGACGACTACGACGACGGACTGCGGCACCTTCCAGGGGCTGGAGGTCAGCGCCCTCAAGGAGGGAGAGGACATAGTGGAGCCGCTCGCCGACAGGATCGTCGGCAACGTGGCGCTCGAAGAGGTGTACGACCCCATCGACGGCGAGCTGATTCTGAGGTCCGGGGAGCTGATCAGCGAGCAGGCGGCGGAGTCGATCGAAGACGCGGGGATTCAGTCGGTGAAGATCCGCTCGGTGCTCAGCTGCGAGGCCGAGCTGGGGATCTGCCAGATGTGCTACGGGCGCAACCTCGCGACGATGGAGATCGTCGACATCGGGGAGGCGGTGGGCATCCTGGCGGCCCAGTCGATCGGCGAGCCGGGCACCCAACTGACGCTCCGCACCTTCCACATCGGAGGCACGGCCGCGCGAATCGCGGCACAGAATCAGCGCAAGTCGAAGATCGCGGGAGTCGTGGCGCTCGAGCGGATCTCGCTCGTCGAGGACCGGGACGGCAACAGCATCGTCACGTCGCGCGAGGGCGCGATCGTCATCCAAACCCGCGAGGGACAGGTTCGCAGCAAGCTTGCCGTGCCGTACGGCGCGACGATCCACGTCGATAGGGACCAGGTGATCAAGGCGGGCGACCTGCTCTTCAGTTGGGATCCCTACTCGGAGCCGGTCGTAGCCGATTCCACGGGCACTCTGCGCTTTGTCGACATCGTGCAGGAGCAGACGGTGCGCGAGGAGCTCGACGAGTCGACGGGACGGCGCCAGAACATGGTAATCGAGGACCGCGACAAGAAGCTCCACCCGACTATCCAGATCAGACGCGGCGAGTCCCCCACGAGCGAGCTCGTCAAGGAGTTCATCATTCCCGTCGGGGCGCAGCTCACTTGCGCCGAGGGGGACGCCGTCCATCCGGGCGACATTCTCGCGAAGATCGGCCGCGAGGTGTACAAGACGCGCGACATCACGGGCGGGCTGCCCAGGGTTGCGGAGCTCTTCGAGGCGAGACGGCCGAAGGACCCGGCCGTAATCACCGAGATCGACGGCGTCGTGTCGTTCGGCGACATCAAGCGCGGCAAGCGCAAGGTAATCCTTACGCCCAAGAAGGGTCAGCGTCGCGAGTACGACATTCCGGTGGGTAAGCACATGCGCGTCCACCAGGGGGATCAGGTGCGTGCCGGCGACCGCCTCTCGGAGGGACCGGTGAACCCCCACGACATCTTGCGGGTCCTGGGCCCCCGCGAGGTCCAGGAGTACCTGCTGAATGGGATCCAGGAGGTATACCGGCTCCAGGGCGTCACGATCAACGACAAGCACATCGGAGTGATCGTGCGCCAGATGCTGCAGAAGGTCCGCGTCGTCGACCCGGGCGACACCGACCTGCTGGAGGGCGATCACGTGTACCGCCTTGCCTTCCGGCGCGCCAACGAGCGCCTGACCGAGGAGAACGCGCAGCGGGCCGAGCAGGGTAGGGATCTGCTGCGGCCGGCCCGCCAGGAGCCGCTGCTCCTGGGAATCACCAAGGCGAGCCTCACCACCGACTCCTTCATCTCGGCGGCCTCCTTCCAGGAGACGACGAGGGTGCTCACCGACGCTGCGGTGCGCGGTGCCAAGGACGAGCTGAAGGGCCTGAAGGAGAACATCATCATCGGCCACCTCATCCCCGCAGGGACCGGCACGCACCGGTGGCACGACGTTGACTTCGTGGTGGAGCAGGACTTCTATGAAGAGGAGATACTGCCGCTGACAGCACCGGGCGAGGCGATGCCGGACCTCGACGAGGTGCTGCGGGAAGTGTGACGCCGGATGCCGGCGGAGGTTGTCCACGGGCTGCTACACTCCGTGGACGGGCTCGCGCGAGCGCCGCGAGCGGCGAAGCGCACGCTGGCAAGGCGCGACGAAGGGTTGGTGGCAGCGCTGCCCTGGACAGGGCAGCGGCTTCAATTGAATCGGAGACTTCAGCAAGGAGGCACAGGATGAGTACGTGTTCCTCGACACGCTCGCTGGCTGTGTTGCTCACGCTATTGGGTGGCGTCGGCGCCGGGTGCACCGATACGGCTGTCCCGCCGGACACCTCCCCGGTGAGAATCGCGGCCAGCCGGCCCGTGTCCGGTCCCCTGGCACCCGAGGGGATGAACGTGGAGCGGGGATACCTGCTCGCCGTGCGGATGCTCAACGAAGCCGGCGGAATTGGCGGCAGACTGGTGGAGCTCGTGCTGAGCGACGACGGCAGCGACCCGCAGACCGCCGCCGAGCTCTACCGGGACTTCGTCGCCGAAGAGAGCGTTGACCTGCTGCTGGGTCCCTATGCGAGCTCCATCACCCAAGCGGTCGTCGAGGTGACCGAGGCCGCCGCGCGGCCTCTGATCGCGCCGCTGGCTGCGTCGCACGAGATCTGGGGCGACCAGAACCGCCAGTGGACGGTGCAGATGATGAACAACGCCCGCGCCAATCTGAGCGGCGCGGTGGCGGTGGCGGCGGCCGAGGGTGTGGAGACCGTCGCGCTGGTCTACGAGGACTCGCGCTTTCCCGTGTCGGCTGCTGAGGGCGTGCGGGACGTCGTGGCCGAGCACGGCCTCGATCTCGTACTCGACGAGAGCTATCCCGTGGGCGGTGCCGACCACGCCGCGCTGACCGCGAGGGCCGAGGAGCTGGGGGCCGACCTGTTCTTGGGAGGCGGCTACACCGCAGACGCGGTTGCCTTCGCCAACGCCGTGGCCGCAGCGTCCTACTACCCCCTCCTGACCAGTTGGGCGATCGGCCCTGCGGAGCCCGATTGGGTGGAGCGCGTTGGCGTTGACCGCGCGCGATGTGTTATCGGCAACGCCCCGTGGGCTGCGTCGCTTACTACGACCGGGCCGCTCGCGACGAACGCGGGCTTCATCCAGGCCTACCAGGAGGAATACGGCCTGACTCCCGGCTACACTGCCGCAGCCGCCTTCGCCACCGTGGAGCTTCTCTACAAGGCCGCCGAGGCCGCGATCCTCGAGAGCGGCGAAATTCCAGACTCCGCGGTGCGCGACTACCTGTTCTCCAACGATGCCGAGACAGTGTTGGGACCATATGGCGTCGCACCGCTCGGGGACCCGGACGCGGGCAGTCAGACGAGGTTGTTTCGCAAGCAGCTCCAGTGGCAGGACGACGGGGAGGGTGGGCTAGTGCAGCGTTTGATTCATCCCGAGTCCGTCGCCGAGGCCGACCCTTGTACGAATTCCCCACCCGATATCGTGGTTGCGTTCACATACTCCGCGACCGGACCGCTCAGCACGGACGCGGCCAGGATGTTGCGGGGCTATCGCCTAGCTTCCCAGATGCTGAACGAGGGCGGGGGCATAGACGGTAGATCCGTTCGCCTGGTGGCTGCCGACGACGCCAGCAGCCCCCAGCGCGCTGCGGAGCTCTACTACGACTTCGCCAGCGGCGATTCCGTGGACATGGTCCTTGGGCCGTACAGCAGCGCGGTGACCGCGGCGGTCGTGCCGATCGTCGAAGCGGCCCGGATGCCATTTGTCGCCAGCTTGGCGGCCGACCCCGGGATTTGGGAGAAGATGGGGCGCGAATGGAGCGTGCAGCTTCTGAATTCGGCCGAGTCCTTCCTCTCCGGGGCGGTCGAGTTGGCTGCGGCGGAGGGTCTTACGACGGCTTCCCTCGTCTATCTGGACTCGGAGTTTCCGAGGGCCGTGGCCGAGGGAGTGCGCTCGGCCGCCAACGATCACGATATCGAGCTGGTCCTTGATATGGACTTCTCCGAGGACCCGGACTACGAGGCGCTGGCGGTTGCCGCCATGGACGCGGAGGGCGAGATATTCATCGGCGGCGGCTACTCGTCCGACGCAATCGGCCTTACCGAGGCGGCTGCGGCGGTCGGGTACGCGCCTCGCCTCACGAGTTGGGCGGTGGGGCCCGAAGAGCGCTCCTTCTATGACGAAGTCGGCGACTTGGCACGCTGCGTCGTGGGGTACACGAGCTGGCTGCCAGGTCGCGACACCGAGGGCGCGATAGCGGACAACGCCACCTTCGTGGCCAGGTTCGAGGAGCTCTACGGCGAGACTCCGGGCTTTACGGCGGCCAGTGCCTTTGGCGCGATGGAGTTGCTCGTGGAGGCCATGACGGTTTCCGTGGCCGAAGTGGGCGGAATTGACGACTCGGTTGTTCGCGACCACCTCTTCTCCACGGAGACGCAGACGGTCTTCGGCGACTACCGGGTCGTGCCGCTCGGCGAAAGCTCGGCCGGGACGCAACTGGCTGCCAAGGGACTCATGGTGCAGTGGCAGGACGATGGACAGGGCGGACTGTCGCAGCGGGTGGTGCACCCGCCCTCGGAAGCCGAGGCCGACCCGTGTTTCGGGAGCTAGCGCGCGACGCAATCGATGGATACGGTCGCGATCACAGGTGCCAATCGCGGGATCGGCCTGGCCACGGCCGAGCTGCTGGCATCGCAGAGCCACCGTGTCGTCATGATTTGCCGCGACCGCGAGCGGGGGAGGGCGGCGCTCGCCAAGCTGGCACCGCTCCCAGATGGAGATGAGCACCACCTCGTGGTAGCGGACCTTGCGTCGCTCGCCTCGGTGCGGGAAGGGGCTGGTCAAATTCTGGCGCTTGGCCATCCGCTCGCCGCCCTCGTCAACAACGCCGCCGTCCTGCCGAAGCGGCGCCGGGTGAGCCGAGATGGCTTCGAGCTGCAGTTGGCCGTCACCCACCTCGGTCACTTCCTCCTCACGAATCTGCTCCTGCCCCTCCTCGGCGGCTACGAGGGGCCCAGCAGGGTGGTCACCATCTCTTCGGCCGCGCACGACGGCCCCGCCTTCGATCTCTCCGACCCCTCCTTCGAGCGCCGCAGGTACGGCAAGCTGGTCGCGTACCAGCAGAGCAAGCTCGCCAACGTGCTCTTCACCGAGGCGCTGGCGCGCCGCACCTCCGGTGACGGGATCGAGCCGGTCGCGCTGCACCCGGGCGTCTACGATACCCAGTTGCTCCGGGACTACATGGGCGGTGGGTGGGGCACCGGCACGGCGGCCCGCGTCTTGGGCAACAACCCGGAGCAGGCGGCGCCGATAGTCGCGAAGCTGGCGGTCGGCCGTCGCGACGAGACGCTCGGGGGCGCCTATCTTGAGCAGGGGAAGGTCGCCGAACCGTCGGTCCACGCCCGCGATCGCGCTGCGCAGGAGGCGCTCTGGGAGTGGAGCGAAGAGGCGGTGGCAACACACGGATAGGGAGAGGCACGCGCGATGCCGGACCTCATGGAGAAGGTCGTCTCGCTCGCCAAGCGGCGGGGCTTCGTATTTCAGTCGTCGGAGATATATGGCGGCGCATCCTCCGTCTGGGACTACGGTCCTCTGGGCGTCGAGCTTCGCCGCAACGTCGCCGACGCCTGGTGGTCGGCGATGGTGCACGCGCGCGACGATGTCGAAGGACTCGACGCAGGCATACTGATGCACCCGAGGGTCTGGGAGGCGTCGGGGCACCTCTCGGGCTTCACCGACCCCCTCGTCGAGTGCAGGGCGTGCAAGAAGCGCTGGCGGGCCGACCAGGCGCCGGAGGGGGGGTGCGCGGCAAAGGCGTCGCTGCCGAAGGGAACCGACAAGAGCTGCGAGCTGGGCGAGCCGCGGCTCTTCAACCTCATGTTCAAGACCTTCATGGGGCCGGTCGAGGAGGAGGCGGCGATGGTCTACCTGCGTCCCGAGACGGCTCAGGGCGCCTACGTCAACTTCCTCAACGTCCAGCAGACCGCGAGGCAGCGAATCCCCTTCGGGATAGCGCAGCTCGGCAAGGCCTTTCGGAACGAGATCACCCCGGGGAACTTCATATTTCGCACCCGCGAGTTCGAGCAGGCCGAGATGCAGTTCTTCGTGAAGCCCGGCGACGATGACGAATGGTGGGAGTACTGGCGGGACCAGCGGATGGGGTGGCACCGGGAGCTGGGTATCGCTCCCGAGCGCCTGCGCCTCCACGCGCACGGACCGGGCGAGCTCGCGCACTACGCCAAGACCGCGGTCGACATCGAATACGAGTTCCCCTTTGGCTGGCAGGAGCTTGAGGGGATCCACAACCGGACCGACTTCGACCTGGAGCGCCACCAGGAGTACTCGGGCAAGCGCCTCGCCTACATCGACCCGGCGAGTGGCGACCGCTACCTGCCGTACGTGGTGGAGACGGCGATGGGGGTGGGGAGGGCGGCGTTGGTCGTGCTGGTTGACGGCTACCGGGAGGAGGAGGTGGCGGGGCAGTCGCGCGTAGTGCTGGGGTTGCACCCGGCGCTGGCTCCGGTCAAGGCCGCCGTCTTCCCGCTGATGAAGAAGCTGGGCCTCCCCGAGATCGCCGAGCGCCTGATCGCCGAGCTCCGTCGGGAGCGAATTCCGGCGATGTACGACCAGGCGGGGTCGATCGGCCGCCGCTACCGCCGCCAGGACGAGGCCGGGACCCCCTGGTGCGTGACGATCGACGGTCAGACGAAGGACGACGACACGGCGACGATCCGTGACCGCGACAGCCTCGAGCAGGTGCGCGTCGGGATCGACCATGTTGTCGGCTGGCTGCGCGAGCGGCTCTAGCAGCCCGTGGACAAGCCTATGCCTCTCAATGTGTCATCCATGGTTTACAATGCCTGTACCTGCGGCTTCGCTCTGCGTTGCTCCTCGGGCCGGTAGCGCTGCTACCAGCCCCTGCGGCCCGCCTCGCCGCTCTCGGTGCTCGCGCCTGGGCTGTCTGCTGCCCACGTTTGTCCTCGCCGGGTGCGGCCTCTGGAGCGACCCGGTCCCTTCGGAGCTCGTCGTCCATGCGGGCGACGGTCAGGAGGGGAACACCGGCCGACCTCTGGCAAGTCCCGTCCAGGTCAGAGTGGGCGATGGAGAAGGAGTTGGTCTAGGCGGGGTTACCGTGGACTTTCGGGTCGTGAGTGGCGGCGGATCGATCGGGTCCTCGTCGGGTGCCACGGACGATTCCGGCCTCGCCTCGCCGGGTGCCTGGACGATGGGACCCCCCGGAACACAGGAGCTCGTCGCCTCTGCCGATGGGCTTGCCTCGGTCACCATCCGGGCGACCTCGCTCGACTACGCCGTCGGGCTTGTCATCCTCGAGGGTGACGGGCAGAGGGCGACCACCGGGCAGGCGGTCCCACTCCCCGTGCAGATCGGCGTGGTCGGCACCACAGGGGAGGCGCTGGCTGGAACGGAGGTCTCCTTCACGGTCCTGGAGGGGGGAGGGGCGGTGGAGCTCGCCACCGCGGTCAGCGACAGCGGAGGCGTGGCATCGCCGGGTTCCTGGACGCTGGGGACCCCCGGTCCGCAGAAGCTGGGCGCGAGCGTGGAGGGGGTTGAGCAGACGATCGTGCACGCCTACGCGCGCGGTATCCCGGCCAAGGTCGAGTTTGTGGCGGGCGACGGACAGGAGGCGATGGTGGCGACGGCCGTGCCGATTCCCCCGGTGGCGCTGGTGTCCGACTCCACAGGTGTGCCGCTCGCCGAGATCCCCGTCTTCTTCCAGAGCGAGCGCGACGCCGAGGTCGAGGGCGCCGAGGCGGTGACGGACGCCGACGGGCGGGCCTCGGTGGAGAGCTGGACGCTCGGAACGGTGACGGGCGACTACTGGCTGGAGGCGACCGTGGAGGGGGGCAACTCCGTGGAGCCGGCACGCGTGGTCGCTCGGGCGCTCCCCGGACCCGCCGCCCAGATCGAGGCGATCCAGGGCGACGGCCAGACGACCGAGGCGGGGCTCCCTGTACCGGTCGTCCCCAAGGTCGGGGTGCTCGACGAGTACGGCAACGCCGTCCCGGCCGAGAAGGTGCGCTTCGAGGCTCGGGGCGGGAGCTCCGTGACGCCTACCGAGCGCGACACCGACGAAGACGGCTACGCTGCGGTGGAGATGTGGATCCTGGGGACCACTGCTGACGTCACCTACACCCTCGCCGCCGAGGCGGGCGACGAGGAAGACCCGGTGGGTCCGGTCGTCTTCACGGCCACTTCCACGCCCGCAGTCTACGACATCGAGATCCTTCTGGTCGATTCGAGCGCACTCTCGGCGGGCCAACTGGATGCCTTCGAGAGCGCCGAGCTCTACTGGGAGGATGCTGTTACTGGCAACCTTCCGTGGGCGATCGTCCTCAAGGCCTCGCTCGAGCGCTGCCTTGAGGAGGGCGATATCGAGCTGGAGGTGCCCGGCGACCGGGTGGTCGACGACCTGCTCCTCTACACCGACGTCCGCGAGATCGACGGCCCGGGCGGTGTCTTCGCCGCTGCCGGACCTTGTCAGATTCGGTCGGAGTCGGGGCTTCCGGTGGTCGGCCTCATGTACTTCGACAGCGACGACCTCGACGAGATGGAGGAGGAGGAGGAGGGGGAACATCTGGAGGGAACGATCCTCCATGAGATGGCCCACGCCATGGGCTTCGGGACGATCTGGGAGTACCTGGAGCTCCTCGAGGACCCGGTGGAGCTAGAGGATCCGAGCGGTGACGAGGACCCCCACTTCATCGGCGAGGAGGCGCTCGCGGCCTTTGACAGCGTCGGGGGGGAGAGCTACGACGACGGCGAGCCCGTACCTGTGCACGACCGGGGTGGCTACGGCGTGGCAAATGGGCACTGGCGCGAGGTGGTCTTCGACGACGAGCTGATGACCCCCTACCTGGACGGCGGCGCCAGGAACCCGCTGAGCATTGTCACGCTGGCGTCGATGCAGGACCTGGGCTACGACGGAGTCGAGCTGGGGATGGCCGACGACTACGAGCTGCCGGAGTCGGAGCCCCAGGCTCGGCCGATCGAGCCCGCCCGGCCCCGGTCACCCTCCGACATCCTCGCCGTGCCAATCGCGGTGGCGGACCGCCTGGGAAGAGTGCTCAGCTACCTGACTCCACTCCACGCCGACAGGAGGAGCCGCCGGTAGACGCTCTCTCGGAGCGTCGTGGAACTCTGGACGCACGCCTGCGGGGCATCCACTGAGCGGTGATCGCACACTTGCCCGACACCCCTCGTCCGGGTAGCGTAGAGGCCTTCCACACAATAGGCCGGGGGACGACACGGAAGCCGGTGAGAATCCGGCGCGGCCCCGCCACTGTCAGAGGTCCCGAGGCGACTCGGGAGGTCCGAAGAAGCCACTAGGGTGGCAGCCCGTCCGCAGGCTGGCCACCCCGGGAAGGCGGACCATACCTCGAGCCAGGAGACGTGACCACCGGCCGTCACCGTTGCGCATCGGCGGGCATCGCCTCGCCTTCGCGCTGACGCAGCTTCCGCGGGGAGGCTGGGTGAGGCAGGCCGTCGGTACCTGGTCGCGGAACGGGTCGGGCATGCGCTGGCGCACCTCCGAGTGCGCCCGATCGCACCGTCGCCTTGGCGTCTCCCTCCCTTCGTGCGGAGAGGAGAGTCAGATGACCACCTTCCGGATCCCGTCTTCGCCCTGCCTTGCCCCGACTCTGGTGGCCGCGATCTCAGTCTGGGTACCGTTCCCGTCCCCCTTTCATCTCTCCGCGGCGGCGCAGGAACCCGTGGAGCTCGAGGGGCTGGTCGTCACAGCCAGCCGCTGGGCCGAACCGGAGTGGGCCGTCGCGACCCACGCCACCGTCATCTCGGGTGCCGAGCTGGAGCGGAGAGGGATCGAGGACCTTGCCGAGGCGCTCAGGCGCGTCTCCGGCCTTGCCGTCGTGCGAAGCGGGTCCTTCGGGGCCGTCGCGTCGCTGTTTCTGCGGGGCGGAGAGTCCGACTACACCAGGGTGCTGGTGGACGGCGTGCCCGTGAACGACCCCGGCGGGTCGGTGGACCTCTCGGGGCTGACGACCGACAACATCGAGCGCATCGAGATCGTGCGCGGCGCGGCGTCGGCGCTCTACGGATCCGACGCCATGAGCGGGGTCGTCCAGGTCTTCACCCGCCGCGGCAACGGGTCGCCAGGCGGCAGCTTGTCGGCGGCCCTCGGAACATTCGGTACGCGGCGCTGGCAGGGCGCGCTCGCGGGCGGGGAGGGGTCGATGTCGTACTCCTTCTCGCTGGGGCGAAGCGAGACGGACGGCGTGCTCGCCTTCAACAACCGGCACTACCGGACGACCTTCTCGGGACGGCTCCGCGAAAGCCTGGGCCCCGCCACGGACGCCGCGCTCAGCGTCCGCTACACGGACCGCACCTTCCACTACCCCACCGATGCCTCCGGCGCGGCGAGCGACAGCAACTCCTACACGCACAGCGACGCCCTGCTCCTCGGCCTGCAGCTCGGCCGCCGCTGGTCGGACGCCTTCGAGACCGGCGCGACCTTCACCCTGAACGACTCGGACCACGGCAGCCAGGATGCCCCGGACGGCCCCGACGACAATGTGGGCTTCTTCGGGTCGGCCAGCCTTAGCGGAGTGCAGCGCTCGGCGGTAGCTGTGCGGTCGGTCTACAGACCGGAGGCCGCGACGACGCTTGCGGCCGGGTACGAGCGCGAGCACCAGTCGGCGAAGTCGCTTCGCAGGGACCTCTCGCAGTGGGGGAGCTCCTCGTCGAGCTCGGAGAACGAGCGCGGCAATCACGCGGCCTACGCGCAGGCGTCCTCCCGGCTGGCGGAGCTGGCTCTGAATGGCGGCGTTCGGATCGAGTCCAACGAGCGCTTCGGCACCGCCGCAACGTGGCGTGCGGGGGCGGCCTGGCGGCTGCTCTCCGGGACGACGAGGCTCCGCCTAGCGGGTGGAAGCGGGATCAAGGAGCCCACCTTCTACGAGACATACGCCACCGGGTTCGTCACTGGCAACCCGGAGCTCGAGCCGGAGAGCTCGGTGGGTTTCGAGGCGGGGCTCGACCGCAGCCTTGGCGACCTCGGGCGGCTGCAGGCCACGGCCTTCACCCAGCGCTACCGCAGTCTCATCCAGTACACGTCGCAGCCGATGGACGAGGGCGGACCGAACTACTACAACGTGGCCAGGGCGCGGAGCCGGGGGATCGAGGCGGAGGCCGAGGCCCACTTTGGGGAGCTCCGCACGAGCGCGAGCTACACCTGGCTCGACACCGAGGTCGAGGATGCCGGCTTCGACAGCCTTCCGGGCTCGACCTTCGTCGAGGGGGAGCCGCTAGTGAGGCGGCCGGGACGCACCGCAGCCGTCTCGGCCAGCTACACGGTGGGCCCGGCGTTCGGGATCGAGGCGACGCTGCGCCACACCGGCGAACGCGCCGACCGCGACTTCTCCACCTACCCCGCCGACCCGGTGATCCTCCCGGCGCACACGGTCCTGGACATCTCCGCGGAGCTCGAGCTGGCGAGCCCGGCGGCGGGCAGGCCCGGACTATCGCTCAATGCGCGCATCGAGAATGTCGGAGACGTAGCGTACGACGAGGTGCTGGGCTTCGCTGCTCCAGGGCGAGCCGTCTACCTGACTGGCAGGGTGATGTGGGGGCAGCGTGACAGATAACCTCTAGAATCTGTCACGGCTGCGTCTCCCCAACGAGCCAAGCTCATGCATGTGACAGATAATGCCCATAATCTGTCCACCTCATGCCCCTGGCCCCAGCCGGTCGAACAGCTTGCGGACCAGTACCAGACCCCCGCCGTCGGTGAGGTTCCGGGCGCGGATCGAGGAGCGGGCGAGGCCGTCTACTCCCGCCGAAGCTTCAGGGGCCTGATGGTGCACTCGATGTTGCCGAGGGCATCGGCACGAAGCGAGTACATGAAT
>JAGWBP010000030.1:21996-22366 GCA_021295835.1 Gemmatimonadota bacterium
CGAGATAGACGACGGAGCCCTCAAGACTGCCACCCAGAGCAGCCCATCCGCATCCTCGTGGATGCCAGCCACGATCGGCCCCCCGAAACCGTGAGAGGGGGGGGCTCCTGGCGGCCTGTTGAAGCGCGGTTGAAACCACTTGGCGATCCGTTCGATCCGAATCTTCTCTACTCCATCGGGCCCGTAGCGAGAGATGCGGTAGCGGTTGCGGTGCGCACTCCAAACATCCTTGTGGTCGCTAGATCTCCCCAGGACGCGGCTCATATCCCACCTGACCGCCCATTGGTTTTCCGAAAGAGCCTTCCATTCGTCCCACTCCTCGACATTCGTCGCGGCAGGTGCGATGCTCGCCTCAAGTTCCCCGTCTGGC
>JAGWBP010000031.1 GCA_021295835.1 Gemmatimonadota bacterium
CCATCCGCCTGACATGCGCACTCGAACCATCATCCCCCGCTCCTGCGCCTCCGTGCACTCCAACTCACGAAAACGATCTCTTGACAACATGGATACTGCTAAGGTGAGGCGACTGGTTCCCGCCGACGCGGCGGGGACGCCCATCCGTCGTAGCCTGCGGGCCGCCACGCCGTCAGTGGCGACGCCGAATACCCCCACCAGCCTCTCTCCATCGGTGCACCCATACGCCCTCAAGGCCAGCCCCCCTCGCCGAGGTGGCGAGGGAACATATGCGCAATACGCATGAGTTGGCGCGAACCGTTGCTCTGGATCGGAGGCACCACTCCTACACTGGCTCATTGGAAAGGAACCCGGCGTCTAGGTAGCTTCCGCAGATGCATCGCGCACCCTTGGGACTCATGTCGGCGTCGATCCGCACAGCCGTCCAGGCGTCATTGCTCGGGGTCGTTTCTGCACTCTGCGCCCTGCACCCGAGGGCGACCGTCGCCCAGGAGGTCCCGCTGACAGACCCAGGCACCTCGGGGCTGGATGCGATTCTGCGGGTCTACTACCACCGTGTGCTCCGGGGGAGCTTCGAGATGAGCTACTGCTCGCCCGATCAGGATGACATCTGTTTCAACGGCGACCACGAGGACCGCCGGTGCAGAATGGTCGGGTGCCGAACCGATGCTATGGTCAACGATTTTGCCGCCGATGTCGAGCGGGTCGCGCGGGAGCGTCCCGACAACCCCCTTGCGATCGCGCAAGCCGTCTACGCGCTCTCGAGGCTGGGGCGCCATCCGGTCGCCGCCGCCGTGGCCAAGGAGTGCGCTGCCGTCGAGTGGTGGTGTGAGCTGGTGGCCGGAATGGCCTACCACAGAGCCGGGCTGGAGGACATTGCCGAAGGTCGCTTCCAGGCCGGGCTGGCGGAGGCGGACCCGGAGGTGGCGTGTCGGCTGGAGGGTGTATCGGAGCTACTGCACGAAGCCGACCGGCACCGCTACGAGGAGCTCGCCTGCGCCGATCGCGGCCCCTTCCACGACCGCTTCTGGTGGCTCGCTGATCCGATGCTCACGACCCCGGGGAACGACCGCTGGAGCGAGCATGTCGCCCGCAGATTCGAGCTGCTGCTACACGAGCGGCTGGTCCGGGCGACGCGGCTCGATGTCGACGACCTTCAGCGGTCGCTGGTCAGCCGCCACCGGGATCGCCACGAGGCCTTGGTGGTCCGACGCGGCTTCGAGGACTCCTGGGCGGGCGGCTTCGAGGACTCCTGGGCGGAGGGCTTCAGGGGCAGGGCCTTTCGGAGCTGGGTGAGCCAGTGGGCCGCCCGTTACCAATTCGCGCCGACCTCGCCGCTTGGGGCGGGACTCGAGGCGCTCAGCTACGATCTGGAGGCGGGTGAGTTCGACGAGGGGTACACACCGACTGACTACGGCCCCTTCTTCGAGCTGCCTGCGCAGTTCGGGCGCTTTCGGGAGAGCGCCAAGATGGTCGTTGTCGTCGCCGCACGCCCCGACCGGACTCCGCTCGATCCTGCGGAGGTCCGATTCCTGGCGACTGATCGGCCGCGCGGTGCCTTGCGAGCGACCGGACCGCTGGAGAGCGCCCTTCACCCCACCTTCGTGGCCGAGGTCCCCTACGCTCCGCTCCTGGTGGCGATCGAGACGGTCGACGACCGGGGCGCGGCCGCCCGGGCGAGGGAGGGGCTGGGAGTGCTGGCCCGCGACGGCCTGGGGCTCTCCGACCCGCTGCTCGTCGAGGGCTCGGCCGACGATCTGCCGGGAACCCGGGAGGAGGCGCTCGCCGCGATGCGAGGCAGCACCAGGGTGGACTGGGGGCGAGAGATCGTCGTGTACTGGGAGGTCTACGGCCTCCAGGACCAGGAGCGCATCGAGGTGTCGGTCGGCGTCTCGGGCGAGCGAGAGGCGGTGACGACCAGGATCATGAGCGCACTGGGAGTACGGAGTGAAGCTGCGGCACCGGTTGTCGCCTGGAGCGAACTGGCGACCGGCAGCGTCCACCCGATGGCGATCGCCATCGACGTGCGCGCCCTGCAGGACGGCGACTACACCCTGGTGCTGGCCGTCTCGACAGCGAGCCGTGGCACCGCCACCGCCGAGCGCCGCTTCGAGCTGGACCTCAGGTAGCTCAAGGGGATGCGCCGTCCTCATCCACGGCGTCCTCCTTGCCCTCTTCGGCACCCTCCTCAGGCAGGAGCACGACCTTCACGTACTGGTCGGTGCGGAGATACATCGCGGCGGCCTCCTGCACCTGCTCGGCAGTCCAGCCGTCAATCGCCTCGTAGGAGGGAATCTCGCTGAGATCCAGGCCGCGCTCGTCGCGCGAGGAGAGCTGCCGTAGCCAGTACGAGTTCTGCTGCAGGTCGGTCTCCTTGGTGCGGCGCTGCGTCTCGCGCACCTTGGCGACCGTCTCCTCGTCCGGTCCGTGCTCCCTGAGGCGCTCGATCTCCTCGAAGGCCACCGCAGAGAGCTCGTCGACACGGGCGGGGTCCGACCCGAAGCGGATCGAGACCCGATACTCCTCGTCCGGGCGGTAGCTGAGCGACCCAGATACACCCACACCGTATGTTCCGCCCAGATCCTCCCGCAGGAGCTCGCGGAGGCGAATCTGAAGAATGGACGCCATCGCACGGATCGCCGACTCCCCTTCGCGCGTGTACTCCGCGTCGCCAGCAAAGACGATCGAGGTCTGGCTCTGGGGCTCCAACCCCTTCCGCACAACCTTTTCGGTGACGCCGCTCGGCGGGTCGACGCCGTGGTCGACCCACATCTCCTCGCGGCCGTCGCCGGGCAGTCCGCCGAGGTATGTCTCGACCATCGGACGCATCTCCTCGACATCGAAGGTCCCCACGAAGTAGAAGGTGAAGTCCGAGGCGTCCGCGAAGCGATCCTGGTAGAACTCGACCGCCGCGTCCAAGTCGGCGTTCCGCATGTCCGCCAACTGATCGGCGAAGGTCTGCCCGGCTCGGGGATGCCCCTGCCCCATGACCACCGCCATCGTGTCCTGCATTGCGACCTGCGGCTGCGCTCCGATGTTCGCCAGCATGTCGGCTTGGGCCAGGAAGGCCATGAAGACCGTCTCGTCCTTGCGTGGTGCCACAAAGCGGAGGTAGACGAGCTGCAAGGCTGTCTCCAGGTCCTGGGGCGACGCGGAGCCGCGGATGCCCTCGGTGAGGCCGCCGATGCTAGGGAAGACGCTGACGCGCTTGTCAGCGAGCTGCCGATCCAGAGCGATCTGGTCGAAGTCGCCGACGCCGCCCTGCGACACCAACTCGGACGCCAGCCTTGCGTGGCCCAGTACCTCGTCGGCAGCGAGTGAGGTGCCGCCAGGGCTAGTGGCGCTGAAGAGGATCTCGTCGTCTCGGAAGTCGGTCGGCTTGAGGACGACCCTGACTCCGTTGTCGAGCTCCCAGATCGTTACCCCGATCTCGTCGAGCATCTCCTCGGAGACGACCGCGCCACCTCCCGGGAGCTCCGCCAGGAGCGCGTCGGCCACCTCTTCGGCCTCGTACGGATCGACCTCCCTGGCGGCCACTTCGGCGAAGGTCTCCGTGACCGCATCGTCGCCCGGGACCCCCACGCCCTCGCGCTCGGGGCCGGCGACGGTCACTACCCGGCCCTGCTCCCTGAGCCACTCCTTGGCGAAGGCGTTCGTATCGTCAAGGGTGATCCCGGGCAGAACGGCGCCGAGAAGCTCGACCTCGGTCTCGACGCTCGGGTAGGGGGAACCCTCCAGGAAGACATCCACGTAGCGGCTGGCGAGCCGTGCCGACACCCTGTTCTCGGCCTCCGCAAGCCGACTCTCGTAGCGCCTCTGGAGGGCCGCCTTCTCCCGCTCCAGCTCGCTCTCCGTGAAGCCGTGCCGTGCCACCCGCTCGGCTTCGGTCAGGAGCACGTCGAGCCCCCGCATGATTCCGTCCTCGCCCACAATCGCGGTGAACTGCGATACGTCGACGCCCCGCACGAAGCCGCCCCCGCCCACGCGCGCCTGCAGGAAGGGGGGATCCGCCTGGACGGCCAGCTCGTCGAGACGCCCGTTCAGCATGCTGGCGTAGAGCTCCCTTACCCGGGCCCGGCGAAAGTCGCCCACCGTCGACCTCGGGGCCCGCTCCTGCTTGTAGAGCACCGAGACCTGCGAGATCGGCATCTCCGGGTCGGTGGCGATCGACACCTTCGGCTCGTGATCGACGGGCACCTCGAACTCGCCGCGTGCGCGCGGCTCGGCCGGGCCGCCCAGGACGCTGAAGCGGTCGCGGATCATCGCCTCCATCTCGGCCGCGTCGAAGTCTCCGACCGCGACAATCGCCATCAGGTCAGGGCGGTACCAGTCATCGTAGAAGCGGCGGAGCACCTCGGGCGGCGCACTCTGCAGGATCTCGGGGTCCCCGATCGGCAGCCGGTCGGCGTAGTGCGAGCCGTAGAAGATCACGGGCATCTGCTGGTCCTGGATCCTCGCCATTCCGCCGCGGCGGCCGCGCCACTCCTCGACTACGACGCCGCGCTCCTTGTCCACCTCCTCGGGATCGAAGAGGACGCCGCCCGCCCAGTCGACCAGAATCTGCATGGCGGTTGAGAGGATCTCCGGGTCGTCCATCGGCACACGCAGCATGTAGACCGTCTCGTCAAAGCTGGTGTAGGCGTTGATGTGCGGCCCAAAACGCATCCCGATCCCCTCCAGGTAGTCGATCAGCGCCTGCTTCTCGAAGTTCTCCGTCCCGTTGAAGGCCATGTGCTCGACGAAGTGGGCTAGCCCGAGCTGATCGTCGTCCTCCAGGATCGACCCCGCGTTCACTACGAGACGCAGCTCGGTCCGGTTCTCCGGCTCGTCGTTCTCGTGGATGTAGTAGGCGAGCCCGTTCTCGAGAGTCCCCGTGACCACCTCTGGGTCCGCAGGAATCAGGGCGCTGTGTTCCAGCTCCTGGGCACCCGCGCGCGCGGGCCCGCCCGCAGCGACGATGACGACGAATAGGGAAGCGAATGCGACGGGTCTGATCATGTCTCTCTCGTGGCGGAGGGTGTGCACGGCATTGGGACCTGTCGAGGCGCCCGGCCCGGCCGATGGCCGCGACAGAACCAGAAAATCTAGCGCATGAGCGCGCGGTATGCATCTCCATCACCCGGCTCTCGGGAGAACAATGGAGTGTCCGGCTATCGGAGCACGTGAAATGTGCGGCATGCGAGCAGGGGAGGGCATCCAGACTGGCGCTTCGCTTCGCGCATTCACTACGTAAAGTACACTTTACATTGTGTAAGTCACAGTATACATTCAGTGACTGGAACGCTTCGCTCTGGTTGCGAGACGTAGCGGATCGTACCCCCCGAGCGCCCGCTCGGCCACTCCAGGGCCTGCGCCTGCGCCCATCATGCTGCGGCCTGCCAGCGATTCGAAGGCGCCTCCGGCCACGATGATGTGGTCCAGGACCGGTATCCCGATCTGCTCGCCGGCCGCGCCAAGCTGGCGAGTGACGCGAAGGTCCTCTGGAGACGGTTCGGGGTTCCCGGACGGGTGGTTGTGCACCAGGATCAGAGCCGCAGCCCGAAGCACGATGGCGTCCCGGAAGACCTCGCGGGGGTGGATCAGCGATGCATCGAGGATCCCGCGCGTGACCTGCCGCTGGCAGATGGGGGCATTCTGCGAGTTGAGGAGGAGGATATGGAACTCCTCGTGCGCCAGGTCGGCCAGCGTCGGCGCGAATATCTCGTGGACGTCGCCGGGACCGGTGACGGGTTTCCCGTGCGCAGCGCGCGCCGACCCCACGCGCCTGCCGAGCTCGATTCCCGCCACGATTCGCGATGCGCTGGCCCGGCCGATCCCACGAATCCCGACCAGGCGCCCCGGATCAACCTGCGCGAGACGGCGAAGCTGGCCGCCGGAGAGATCGAGCACCCGGTCGGCAAGCGCCGAGGCGCCCTGCGAGCCGATGACCAGGGCTAGGAGCTCCCGTTCGGAAAGGGGTCCGGGACCGTAGCGCTGGAGACGCTCCTGCGGTCCTGCCTCGGCGGCCTCGCTCAGTTCGCCCGGCCGTGACATTTCTTGTACTTCCGGCCGCTCCCACAGGGGCAGGGAGCGTTGCGGCCAGGCACCTTCTCAGCCCGAACCGGCCTCTTGGGGGCGCCCTCGCCCCGGTTCGTCGCCAGGCGGCCCACATCGCGACCGGCACTGGCCGCCGTGGCGGCCCCGCCCCCTGCGGCCGCCTCCGCCGCTGGGACCCGAGACGCCGCCGCCACCCCCAGTGCGTCGAAGGGCGCTCCGCCCGGCACCGGCGCACGCGCCGACCGATGCCTCCCCGGCCGGCCCGGCGGCGACACGCCGCTCCCCGGACGCCCGGCGGGGCCCGAGTACGAGAGCGACTGGCGCGGCATCCGCATCGTCGGCCTCTGCTCGACCCGGACCCGGAAGAGCTGCTTCGTGACGGTGCCGCGGAGGTCCTCCATGAGCCCCACGAACATCTCGTAGGCCTCCTTCTTGTACTCCACGAGAGGGTCCTTCTGCCCCCACCCCCGGAAGCCGATCGAGGCCTTGAGGTGGTCGAGATCGTAGAGATGGTCCTTCCATTTGCCGTCGATCGTCGAGAGGAGCACGAAGCTCATCACCCGCTCGGCGTGTTCGCCAAAGGTCTCCACCCGGCGCTCGAAGGACTCCTGCACGGCGCTGCGGGCGACACGAAGTGCCTCCTCGCGGTCCACCTCCTCTGGATCGTCCTCGTTCTCGATCAGGGGCAGCACGGTGTGCAGATCGAGGAGCATGCGCTGCCTGAGACCCCCCACATCGAGTCCGGACTCGAAGTCGCCCTCGGGGAGCACCTCGGCCATGGCGCTCCTCATGGTGTGGCGGACCATCTCCCACAGCTCGCCCTTCAGGTCCTCGCCCCCCTCCAGCGCGAAGAGTCGCAGGTCGTAGATGACCTCGCGCTGCTGGTTCATCACGTCGTCGTAGTCGAGCAGCCGCTTGCGCGCCTCGAAGTTGTTGCCCTCCACGCGCTTCTGGGCCCGGCCGATCGAGCGCGTGACGAGCGGATGGGTGATCACCTCCCCCTCCTCGGCACCCATCCGGTCCATCGCCCTGGCGATGCGCTCCATCCCCCCGAAGAGCCGCATGAGGTCGTCCTCGAGCGAGAGGAAGAACTGAGAGGCCCCCGGATCTCCCTGCCTTCCGGCGCGGCCACGCAGCTGCCGGTCGATGCGGCGAGCCTCGTGGCGCTCCGACCCCAGGATGTGGAGCCCACCCACCTCGATCAGGTGGTCGGCGTCCTTGTCGGCCAGCTCCTCGTAGCGGGTGGGATCGATTGCGGCGACCTCCTCGAGGTCGAGGCCGCGCTCCTCGGCCCAGCCCACCGTGCGGGGTGCCGTCACCCCCGGTCCCAGCTTGATGTCGGTGCCGCGCCCCGCCATGTTCGTCGCGATCGTCACGGCCCCGGGGCGACCCGCCTCGGCCACGATCTCGGACTCGCGTTTGTGCTGCTTGGCGTTCAGCACGTTGTGGGGGATGCGGCGGCGGCGCAGCATCCGCGAGAGCGTCTCCGAGACCTCGACGTTCGTCGTGCCGACCAGGACCGGTAGCTCGAGGCGGTGCAGGCGCTCGACCTCGTCCATGATGGCGGAGTACTTCTCGCGCTTGGTGCGGAAGATCAGGTCATCCCGGTCGTCCCGGGCGATGGGGCGGTTCGTGGGGATGACCGATACATCGAGGTTGTAGATCTGGTGGAACTCGGTCTCCTCGGTCTCGGCCGTGCCGGTCATCCCGGAGAGCTTCTCGTACATCCGGAAGTAGTTCTGGATGGTGATGGTGGCCAGGGTCTGGGTCTCGCCCCGGATCTCGACCCCCTCCTTGGCCTCGACCGCCTGGTGGAGGCCGTCGCTCCACCGCCGCCCCGGCATCTGGCGTCCGGTGAACTCGTCCACAATCACGATCGAGCCGTTCTCGCCGATGATGTAGCGCTCGTCCTTGTGGAAGAGGGTGTACGCCTTGAGGAGCTGGTGGATGACATGGATCCGCTGCGACTTGTCGGCGTACTGGGCCTCGAGCTCGGCGACCCGGGCGCGCTTCGCCTCGACCGAGAGCGTCTCGTCCTCCTCGATCTCTCCCATGACCTCGGAGAGATCCGGCACCACAAAGGCCTGCGGGTCGTCGGGCGAGAGCGCGTCGAGCCCGGCGTCGGAGAGGTGGACGTTGCTACCCTTCTCGTCCATCGCGAAGAGGAGCAGCTCGTCGACCTCGTGGAGGCGCTTCTCGCGCATGTAGTCGCCCTCCACCTTCTCGACCAGCTTGACGACCCCGGGCTGGTCGGCGAAGAGCTTCATGAGGCGCTTGTTCTTTGGGCTGCCCCGCTTCGCCGCGAGCAGCTTCTCCCCAGCCGCGTACTCGTCGCCCTCCTCCCGATCCAGATCCTCCATCGCCTCGGCCACTAGGCGGCTCACCGTGCGCGTCTGCCTTCGGTGGAGCGCCCCGACCGTCGGCGCCATCTCCTTGAAGGGCGTCGAGGTGTCGCGGCTGACCGGCCCCGAGATGATGAGCGGAGTGCGAGCCTCGTCGATGAGAATCGAGTCGACCTCGTCGATGATGGCGTAGTAGTGCACCCGCTGCACCCGCTGGTCCAGGGTGTGGACCATGTTGTCGCGGAGGTAGTCGAAACCGAACTCGTTGTTGGTCCCGTAGGTAATGTCGGCCCGGTACGCCGCCCTTCGCTCCGGCGTCCCGGGATCGTGCAGGTCGATGCACTCCACGGTCAGGCCGAGCAGCTTGTAGATCGCCCCCATCCACTCGGCGTCTCGCTGCGCCAGGTACGAGTTGACTGTCACCAGGTGGGCACCCCTCCCCGCCAGGGCGTTCAGGTAGAGGGGCATCGTCGCGCCCAGCGTCTTGCCCTCGCCGGTCGCCATCTCGGCCGCACGGCCGCGGTGGAGCTGGATAGCGCCCACAAGCTGGACATCGTACGGGATCATCTCCCACTCCAGCCTGTGGCCCATGACCGTCACCTCTTCGCCCATCAGCAGCCGGCACGCCGCCTTGACCACGGCGAAGGCCTCGGGCAGGATCTCCTCCAGCACAGTGGCGAGCTTCTCTCGATAGGCCGCTTCCAGCTCGGATATGCGCGCGCTAAGGTCCTCCCGGATGCGGGCGTTGGTTGCCGTGCGCTTGTCGTCGCGGGTGGACTCGATCTCCTCGACCACCTCCTTGGTGGCGTCGGCGATGGTGGCCCTGAAGGCGTCCGTCTTCGAGCGGAGCTCCTCGGCCGAGAGCGGCTCCATCTCCGCATAGAGCCGATTGATCTCGGCCACGAGCGAGCCCAGCTTGCGCACTTCCCGGCCATGTCTGGCCCCGGCGATCTTCTTGACTAGTCCCTTGATCATGCTGCTTTCTCGTCGTCGCCCCCGCTGGGACGGCCTCAGGTAGACTCTGGATCCGGGGGCACGTCCCCGCGGCGCATGTAGAGCTTCCTACTCTGAATAATGGCCAAGACGGCGGGCACCACCATATGCGAAACGGTCCTGCCCCGCGCCACGCGCCGACGAATTCGCGAGGAGGAGATGTCGCACGGAGCCAGGTCGACGACATGCGAAGGCGCAGGAGCCGAAGCACTGCCGACACCACGGCCGGGCGCGGCCGGCCCCTCCCGTCCCTCGAAGCGCAGCCCCACCAACCGGGCGATGCGGGCAATCTCTACCGGTGCCCTCCACGACCCGAAGCCGTCGATCAGGTCCGGGCCCAGGATCAGGAACAGCTCCCGCTGCGGTTGGCTCGCCCGAAGTTGCCGGAGCGTGTCGATCGTGTAGGAAACGCCCCTGCGGTCCATTTCGGCCCGAGTGGCCTCGAAGGAGGGCTCTCCCCGGAGTGCGGCGCACACCATCTCCCAACGGACGCCGGGCGGCGAGCTCCTGCGGTCCCGCTTGTGGGGAGAGAGGTGCGACGGGACCCAGAGGACCCGGTCGAGTGCCAGCACGCGGAGCGCCTCGGAGGCGGCTCGGGCGTGACCCAGGTGCGGCGGATCGAAGGTGCCGCCGAACACCCCTACGCGAGAGCTGGACGCCACACCCGCCGCAGTTTCCACAACAGGGCGCCTCGGTTCGCCGCCCGCGCAACCGAGTCCGGCATCGCCACTTCCGTCAGAGCCCTACCCTCGGGCGACTGCGGGTACTGCCGCAGGAGCCTGTCGCTCGTCTCCTGCCGCTGGTCGTCCCATCCCCAGGCCTCGTAGATCTCGATCAGGCGCATTAGGGCGGTGGGCGCGGCGCTCGTCTCCGAGTAGTCCTCCACGAGGCGCCGGAAGACATGCTCCGCCGAGCCATATATCCTGCGCTGAAAGTAGAACTGACCAACAGCGAGAGCCTGCTGCCCGAGCTTGTCGACCATCTCGCGGGCCACGACGGCGGCCGAATCCCCCATCGGCGTGCCGACCAGGTCGCCGGCAACCTGGCCACAGGTGTTCCTCGCCTGCATCGTGTACTGCTGGTCGCGCTGGGGGTGCGGAGACATGGCGGCGTACGAGCGGCAGAGCCAGAGCCAGGCGCGCGGAGTGCGGGGGTCGTCCGGGTACACCTGCACGATGCGTGTCAGCTCGCCCACGGCGCTAAGGTACTCGCCCCCCTCGTAGTGAGCGCGGGCTAGGTGGTGGCGCGCCTGGACCGCCTGGCCATATCCCGGATGACTGAGCACCAGGCGTTCGAAGGCGCGCTGGGCCTCTCTCCAGTCCTCGGCCTCCAGTGCCCGCTCCCCGTGCTGGTAGAGCTGATCGGCGGTCCACCCGAAGTACGGCGGCGTGGTGGCGCACGATACGACCAGGAGCGCCAGTAGCGACACCGGCACGGCATGCGCCCTCAGCACGCCCCCGCTCCCCCCTCGGTGCCCACCCCGAACCGAATCGAGTCCATCCGATCGAGCGCACGGCGGGCGAGGGCGCCGTGGCCACCTCCGAAGCGAGTCGCCACGGCGCGGTACGCTTCCACGGCGGCGGCGCACTCGCCCAATTCAGAGAGCAGGTCGGCCCGGTCGAAGTAGGCCTGTGGCAGGTGGGTGCGCGGCTCCCCGTGCCTGATCACCGCCTCCAGCAACTCGACCGCCTCCTCGACGTGGCCCTGGCTGCGACGCTCCCGAAAGAGCTCGTACGAGCACCAGCCGATGTGCCAGTTGGCCTCGGACGACCGATCCGGCGCGAGCTCGCCGAAGGTGGCGAGGTAGAGGAGCGCACTCTCGCAGTCCCCTATCTCAACGTGCGCGAGAGCTGTCTCGAAGACGACCTCTGGGTCGGTGGGGTCGGCCCCCAGGGCCCGCAGGTAGAGCGGCCGGGCGCGGGCGCCCTGACCCGTCTCGCTGTAGTGGCGGGCGAGCGCCAGTGCCAGCTCCTCCACGACTATCCCTCGGCGGAGGCTCTGCGCGGCCTCGATCGCGGAGGCCATCCCGTAGCTGTCACCCCCGGCTTGTGCCCGGATGGCTGCGGCGACCAGATCGGAGATTGCCTGGTCGGCGTAGGCGCTGTCGCCCCGGACCGCCCGCTGATACAGGGAGCTGGCCTCGTCAATCCGGTCGAGGGCGGCGTAGGCGTGGGCAGCCCTCATCTCCGCCTCGCCTCCGGGATTGTCGCGGAGCATCGAGAGCCGGTACTCGGCGAGCGCCTCCTCGTAGTCGCCGTGCGCGAAGGCGCGATCTCCCCTGAGCAGCGCGGTCTCCTCGCCGGCATCGGCTCCGCACGCGGCGGCCGCGAGGATGGCGAAGACGGCCGCCGTAGGAGCTAACGAGCGAATCGTTCCCGCAGGGGGCAATCGAAGAGCGAAGTCCATAGTATACTTCTGGGTCTGCCTCGGGTTGTCGCCCAGCCTTATCCGGCCACGAGCCCCCTAAAATAGGGCATCGTCCTTCTGATGCCTTCGCGCAGGCCGACCGTTGGCGTCCATTCCAGCTCGCGGCGCGCCGCTCCGATGTCGGGGCAGCGGACCGTGGGGTCGTCGGGCGGAAGCGGCCTGAAGACGGGAGACGCTGAGCTGCCAGTCTCCTCCATGACCAGGGCGGCGAGGTCGAGCATCGACCGTTCCTCGGGATTGCCCAGGTTGGTCGGGGCAGTCCGGACGGAGTGGAGGAGCCGCACGATCCCCTCCACCAGGTCGTCAACATAGCAGAAGGAGCGCGTCTGGGTGCCGGCGCCGTAGATCGTCATCGGCTCCCCCTTCAGACCCTGGACGATGAAGTTGGATACGACTCGACCGTCGTCGGGGCGCATGCGAGGGCCGTAGGTGTTGAAGATCCTCACGATTCGCGTCTCCATCCCGTGCGCCCGCCGGTACGCCACCGTCATCGCCTCGGCGTAGCGCTTCGCCTCGTCGTACATGCTCCTAGGGCCCACCGGGTTGACGTTGCCCCAGTACTCCTCGGGCTGCGGGTTGACCTGCGGGTCGCCATACACCTCGGAGGTCGAGGCTAGGAGGTACCGCGCGCCGTGGCGGTGGGCCAGCCCCAGCGTGTTGTGCGTGCCGAGACCGCCGACCTTGAGGGTCTGAATCGGAAGCTCGGCGTAGTCGATCGGGCTGGCCGGCGAGGCGAAGTGCAGGACGCCGGTGAGGGGCACGTCGACGAAGAGGGGCTTCGAGATATCGTGTTCGACCAGGTCGAAGCGGCTCTCGCACTCAAGGTGACGCAAGTTGCGCGGTGTGCCCGTAGCGAAGTTATCCACCCCAACGACCTCCCAGCCGTCCGCGAGGAAGCGGTCGGCGAGGTGGGACCCGAGAAAGCCGGCCACGCCGGTGATCAGGACCCGCTTGGCCATCCGACAGCCTGCCTGCCGATCGAGTGGTACTCGAACCCGTGCTCCCGCATGACCCGGGGCGGGTAGAGGTTGCGCCCGTCAATGACGACCGGCTCGACGAGAAGCGAGCGCATCCTCGCGAAGTCGGGGTGGCGGTATGGCTGCCACTCGGTGTGGATGAGGAGCGCGTCGGCACCCTCTAGCGCGTCGTAGTTGCCGTCTCGGCATTCGATCGAGTCGCCCAGCTCCCGGCGCGCCTCGCTCAGGGCGACCGGATCGTGGGCCACCACCCGGGCCCCGCGCTGCAGGAGCTCGCGGATCGTGACCAGACTCGGCGCCTCGCGCATGTCGCTTGTGCCCGGCTTGAAGGCCAGGCCCCAGAGGGCGAAGGTGCGGCCCTCCAGGTCGGGGCCGAAGCGCCGGACCACCACCTCGGCCAGCGCGCGCTTCTGCCCCTTGTTGACGCTCTCGACGGCAGCGGGGATCGACGCATCGAGGCCCATCTGCGTCAGGGTGCCGACGAGCGCCCGCACGTCCTTCGGAAAGCAGGAGCCTCCGTAGCCAACGCCGGGGAAGAGGAAGGTCTGGCCGATGCGCCGGTCCGATCCGACACCGAGACGCACCCGGTCGACATCGGCGCCAGTCCGCTCGCAGAGCTGCGCTATGGTGTTCATGAAGCTGATGCGGGTGGCGAGCATCGCGTTGGCGGCGTACTTGGTGATCTCGGCAGAGGCAGCGTCCATCACTAGCACCTGGTTGCCGGTGCGCACGAAGGGCGCGTAGAGCTCGCGCAGCACCCTGGCGGCACCCTCGTCCTCGACCCCGAGGACTACCCGGTCGGGCTTCCTGAAGTCGTTCACGGCCGCTCCCTCTTTCAGGAATTCAGGGTTCGAGCAGACATGGACCTCGTGATCGGTCTCCTCCTCGATCGCCTCCCGGACACGGCGCGCTGTCCCCACCGGGACGGTGCTCTTGGTGATCACAATGCGCTCGCCGTCAATCGCACGGCCTACCTCGCGGGCGGCGGCCAGGACGTATTGCAGGTCGGCGGAGCCGTCCTCGTCGGCCGGGGTACCCACCGCGATGAAGATCACGAGCGAATTGCGGACGGCGTGCTCCAGATCGGTCGTGAATGCGAGCCGCCCGGCTGCCAGGCCGTCAGCTACGAGGACGTCCAGGCCGGGTTCGAAGAAGGGGAGCTCGCCCCCCTTCAGGCGCTCGATCCGCTCCTCCAGCTTGTCGACACAGATGACGTCGTTTCCCGACTCGGCAAGGCATGCACCGGTCGTCAGGCCCACGTAGCCGCTCCCGACCACGGCTATCCTCATCCCTTCACGATCCAGCGCTGGGGGTGGGCCGTCCGCTTCGCCTCACCGACCGCTGCGGTCATGTTCCTGGCGTCGACCAGGAGTTGCGAGAGGCGATATATCCGCTCTGCGTCAAAGCTGGAGTGATCCGTGACAACCACCACCGCATCTGCCCCGCCGAGGAGGTCGTCCGCGAGGGGATGAGACCTGAGCACACGGCCGTCGCGGGTGCGCCACTCCGGGACGTGCGGGTCGTGGTAGAGCACCTCGGCGCCGTCGCGCTCAAGCTGGTCGAGGATGTCCATCGCCGGTGACTCCCGGGTGTCGCCCACATCCGGCTTGTACGCCACGCCGAGGAGAAGGACCCGCGAGCCCCGCACCGGCTTGCTCACGCCGTTCAGCGCCTCCCTGACCTTCCCCGCGACGAATGCGGGCATCTCGGCGTTCACCTCTGACGCCATGTCGATGAAGCGGGTGCGGTAGTCCAGCGCGCGCATCCTCCACGACAGGTAGTGGGGGTCAACCGGCAGGCAGTGGCCGCCCAGACCCGGCCCGGGATCGAAACGCATGAAGCCGAAGGGCTTTGTGTCCGCAGCCGCGATCACCTCCCAGATGTCCAATCGCAGCCGGTCGGCGATGAGCGCCATCTCGTTGACCATGGCGATGTTGACCGCCCGAAAGGCGTTCTCGAGTATCTTCGTCAGCTCTGCGGCCTCGGCCGAGGATACCGGCACCATGCGGTCCACAAAGCGCGAGTAGAAGCCGACGGCGACCTCTCGGCAGCGATCGGTGACCCCCCCGACGATCTTCGGAGTGTTGCGGGTCTTCCAGCGAGCGTTGCCCGGATCGACCCGCTCCGGGGTGAAGCAGAGGAAGAAGTCCTCCCCCACCTGCATGCCGCTGTCCTCGAGAATGGGAAGGACAACCTCGCGGGTGGTGCCGGGGAAGGTCGTCGACTCCAGGGCGACGAGCTGGCCCCTTCCAAGTGCGGTACCCGCGTTCCTGGCGGCCGCCACTACATGCGAGATGTCGGGGTCGCCGGTCTTGGAGAGGGGCGTGGGTACGCAGATAGCCACCGCGTCGCACTCGCCGAGGCGGGAAAGATCGGTGGTGGCGGCCAAGGTGCCGCCACCGCCCAGCGCCGCCACTCCTGCACGTGGCTCCGTCCGGCCTCGACAGTATCAACCACTGCGGCGTCGACATCGAACCCGAGGACGCGGATGCCGCTCCGCGCCGCCTCCACCGCCAGCGGCAGGCCTACGTACCCCAGTCCGACGACGCCAAAGGTGGCTTCCCCACGCTCCAGCCGCTCCAACCTCTCGTCGAGGCGAGTCACCGAAGCCAGCGTCGACGCGCCTTCACCCCCGGTCCTAGTTTGTCGATCCGTCCAGGGGCTGGGGCACCTGCCCGGGCTCGACATGCGCCACATCGATGAAGTTCAGGTAGGCAGTCGAAGCGGCTACGAGCCGGTCCACCTCAGCCGTAAAGCTCCCAGCGGCCTCCCATGCGTCAAGAACCGAGTCGGTCGTCTCCACGACCACGCCGGAGAGGTTGACCAATGCCCCCCCGGTGATCTCGTGGTAGAAGGAGGCGGAGTCCATGCGCACCAGATCGGGGAAGTAGACGATGTAGCCGTTTCGGTTGGCGTCCTGCAGGTTGATCCAGCGCCCATGATTGCCAAAGGCGTGACCCATCCTGACGTTCTGGAGCCCGATCGTATCGCCGAGGAAATTGGTGGGGAGGGCGGAAAAGGCGGCGAACGTCACGATGTTCT
The DNA here is from genome assembly GCA_021295835.1 of Gemmatimonadota bacterium. Lineage (GTDB taxonomy): Bacteria > Gemmatimonadota > Gemmatimonadetes > Longimicrobiales > Gaopeijiaceae > Bin94. Next base: position 15,818 of record JAGWBP010000031.1, read on the forward strand.
CGGTCGGGGCCTCCCGCCTCTCGGTGGGGATGATCTCGGTGGGCTTCGCAGTCACCGACAGCCAGTACAGAAAGCCCGCAACCAGAACGAAGCTCACCAACATCATGAGGGGGCCGATCTGCGCGGCCCCCGCGCGGCTTCCCAGCTTAGTGGCCATTCTGCCTTCCTATATGCTCCGAAGTCCCGTTGACGGAGGCCCGCAGGACCCCCCAGCTACCAGCCCGTGGCCATACCTCCACAGACCGTAGGGCATACTATCGCACAAGCTCGATGAGCGCCATATCCGCAGCGTCGCCTCGGCGGTTGCCAAGCTTGAGGATCCTGGTGTACCCTCCTGGCCGCTCCGTGTACCGTGGCCCGATCTCGGCGAAGAGCTTCGCCTGCACCTCGCGGTCGGCGATCTTCCTCGCCACCTGGCGACGTGCGTGCAGGTCGCCTCTTCGGCCAAGCGTGATCAGACGCTCCACATAGGGGCGCAGCTCCTTCGCCTTGGCCGTCGTCGTAGTGATGCGCTCGTGGCGCAACAGCGAGGTCGCCATGTTCCTGAGCATGGCCCGTCGGTGGCTTCGGGACCTCGAGAGGCCTCGTTGCTTCTTGCGGTGACGCATTGCCGGAGGCTCCTCCGGTTCCTACTCTTCGGGTCCGACGGGCACCGGCTCGTCGACGTAGAAGAGCCGCCCGTCGTCCCCGCGCTTCACCTTCATCCCAAGCCTCAGGCCGTGCCCGGCCAGGAATTCGTGGACCTCATTGACTGACTTCTTGCCGAGGTTGTTGATCATGAGCACCTCTGCCTCTTCCAGCACGACTAGGTCCCCAAGCGTGTGGATCGACTCCTTATGGAGCGAATTGCGCGAGCGCACACTGAGCTCGGCGACCTCCTCGATCGGCTTGTTCATCAGCGTCAGCGTCGCCTCGGGCACTGGGGTCCGCGACTGGCCGCCCTGCTCCGGCGGACCACCGTCGGCGAAGTAGTGCATGTACTTGAGGTGCAGCCGCACCAGCTCCGCAGCGTAGCGGACAGCGCTCTCGGGAGTTACCGACCCGTCGGTCTCGACCCGGATGGTTAGCCGGTCGAAGTCGGTGCGCTGTCCGACGCGGGTCTCTTCCACCCGGAAGTTGGCCCTCCGCACCGGGTTGTAGACCGCGTCGATCCTCACGAAGTCCACCGGTGCGCCAGGCGGCAGTGGCTGCTGCTCCGCTAGGACGAACCCCTGACCTTTGTTGACGTGGAGCTCCAGGTGAGTCTCCCGGTCGTCATCGAGCGTAAAGAGGTGGTGATCCGGGTTGTGGATCGTGACGGCCCCCGGAGCCCGGATCTTGTCAGCGGTCACAGGCCCCCGCTTCCTTGCGTGCAGCCCCAGGATCGCCTCGTCAACATCGTCGTCGAGCGACACTACCAGTGACTTCAGATTCTGGATGACCTGGTGCACATCCTCGACCACCGAAGGGATCGCCTGGTGCTCGTGCAACACCCCCTCGATCCGGAATCCCCGCACGGCGGCGCCCCGTAGCGATGCAAGCAGCACCCGGCGGACGGCGTTGCCGAGCGTGTGGCCATAGCCCCGCTCAAGCGGCTCGAGCACGAAGTCGGCCGAGCGGCCATCTGCCGACTCCTCGGCAATCTCGACCCTTTCGGGGAGGACCAGGCCTGTCAGATCGATCTCCGGATTCACCCTCGGTTTTCCCCCTGTATCACTTGGAGTAGAGCTCGACGATCAGCTGTTCCTGGGCCGGGAGCGGTATGTCGCCGCGCATCGGCACCCTGAGGACCCGGCCGACCCTCTTCTTCTCGTCCAGAGCCAGCCAGTCTGGAAGGGGCGGCCGCAGCCGCGACTCGAGATTCGCGGCCACCAGCTCCAGATCCCGCGAGCGCTCCTGCAGAGCGACTTCGTCGCCCGCAGACAGCCGGTAGCTCGCGACATCGACGCGCGATCCGTTCACGAGCACGTGCCCATGCGATACCAGCTGCCTGGCCTGGCGGCGGCTGGAGGCAAGGCCCAGACGGAAGACCACGTTGTCGAGCCGGATCTCGAGAGCCACGACTAGGTTCCCACCGGTGACTCCCGCGCGGCTGGCCGCGTACCCGAACAGATTGCGGAACTGCTTCTCCTGGAGCCCGTAGATGCGCTTCACCTTCTGCTTCTCACGCAGCTGGACCGCGTAGTCCGACTGCTTGCGCCTGCGAGCCCCGGCGGGGCCCTGGTGGCCGGGCGGATATTGGCGACGATCGAGGCCGCACTTGCCCGTCCCGCACTTGAATCCCTTGATGTACAGGTGCTGCCCCTCGCGGCGGCACAGCTTGGACGCAGGCCCGGTGTATCTGGCCATCAGACCCGCCGCTTCTTGGGTGGCCTGCACCCATTGTGCGGCAGCGGGGTGACGTCGTGGATGGACTGCACCGTGAGGCCCGCAGCGGCGAGTGATTGTATCGCCGACTCGCGCCCCGATCCTGGCCCCTGAACGCGCACCACCAATCTGCGCACCCCCATCGCCACGGCTTCCCGCCCGACCTGCTCGGCGGCCACCGTCGCGGCGAAGGGCGTCGACTTCTTCGAGCCCTTGAACCCGGCGGTACCAGCCGAGCCCCACAGCAGCACGTTGCCGGCCTCGTCGGCTATCGTGATCATGGTGTTGTTGAAGGTGGCCCTGATGTGGGCGACGGCGTCGGCCGCCACGACCTTCTTGGCCTTCCTTCTTCCGCTAGACTTGGGCGCTGCCACGGGGCATTCTCCGATTCTCGGTGGCTACGGCTGGTAGGGGCGGTGGCATTCTCTCGGGTCGAGCTACTTCTTCGGCGCCTTCTTCTTGCCCGCGATGGCGCGGCGCGGACCCTTCTTGGTGCGGGCGTTGGTGTGCGTCCTCTGGCCGCGCACCGGGAGGCCGCGACGGTGGCGAAGGCCCCGGTAGCAGCCGATGTCCATGAGGCGCTTGATGTTCATGGAGACCTCGGTTCGGAGAGTGCCCTCCACCCGGTAGCGCTGCTCGATCTCGCGGCGCAGGCGGCTCGCGTCCTCCTCGGTGAGCTCGTAGGTGCGAAGCTGCGGGCTGATCCCGGTCGCGGCAAGAAGCTGTCTGGAGGTCGAGCGCCCCACCCCGTAGATGTAGGTGAGCGCCACCTCGATGCGCTTGCTCCGCGGGAGGTCGATTCCGGCGATTCTGGCCATGGCGCCTCCTGTACTGCCCTATCCCTGCCGCTGCTTGTGGCGGGGATTGCGGCTGCAGATGATCCGCACCACTCCCCGGCGGCGCACCACGCGGCAGTACTCGCACATGCGCTTCACGCTCGTTCGCACCTTCACGCTCTATACTCGTCCCTCTGGCTGAGACCGACCGTTGCCGCCGCCGGACGCTCGCACACCACCCCGGCGAAGAATGCGACACAGCCGTTAAGCGTAGCACCACCGCAGACGAAAGGGAAGGGGGCGAGCGAGGAGGCGCCTACTTCCAGGTCGCCGACCGGGCCTACGGCTTCGTCAACCGGACGCTCAGTCCCGGGTCGGCAAAGACTCTCTATCCTGCCTCTTCGCATCGCCCCAAATGGCACCACCGGTCAGCACGAGCGGCCCCTCCGCGGTGACCGCTACGGTGTGCTCGAAGTGGGCCGAGAGCGAGCGGTCGGCGGTCACCACCGTCCAGTCGTCGCTCAGCGTGCGGATCTCGTGGGTGCCAGTGCCGAGCATCGGCTCGATGGCCAGAACCATGCCCACCTCAAGGCGCACACCTTCGCCCCGTTCGCCCAGGTTGGGCACCTGCGGTTCCTCGTGAATTGACCGGCCGATCCCGTGGCCCACAAGATCCCGGAAGATCGCGTGGCCGGTCGGGCGCACCCACTCAACAACCGCCGCGCCGATATCGCCCACATGCCCGCCCGGCATGGCTGCGGCCACCGCTGCGCCGAGTGCGCCGTACGTGGCCTTCATCAGGAGGGCTGCCTCCCTGCCGACTTCGCCGACGGGGAAGGTGTAGGCCGAATCCGCGCACCAGCTACGCCGCCTCACGCCGATGTCGATGGTGACGATCTCGCCCTCGCGGAGCATTCGCTCGGAGGGTATTCCGTGCACGACCTCCTCGTCCACGCTGACGCAGGCGCTCGCCGGGAAGCCGTATAGCCCCTTGAAGGCGGGAACGGCGCCCCGGTGCGAGCGTACGAAGTCGTCCACAAAGCGGTCGAGCTCGGCGGTGGAGGCCCCAGGCCTGACCAGTGGCTCGATCTCGGCGAAGAGCGAGGAGATGATCGCCCCAGCGCGGGCCATGTCGCCGATCTCGGCCGGTGACTTTCTGTGGACTCTCGTCCTCTTGCTCCTGGCGAGGGGGGTCACTGCAGGCGTCCCGGTGGCACCAGCGTTACATCGATCCCCGGCACCTCCACCGTCACCGCTTCCGGGCTGCTCGTGTGGCTGCCCGAACTCGGACCATGACCGGACCCCGGGCCGCCAGCCTCGCCGGGCTGGCTCCGGTTACCCGCGAGTCGGGCACCTGGAGGGGCCGCAGCTTCATCCGGGAGGCAGGGGCAGTGGAGGTGGACGCTGTACATGCCCGCAGTGGCCGCCATCCGCTGCAATCCCGACCTGAAGCGGCGGTACGAGCGGATGCGCGCCGCCGGCAAGCCGGCGGTCGAACACCCACCCTTGACAACATGGATGCTGCTAGGCCGCCGCAGTGCGCAGCGCCGCGTACACATCGTGTATCCCGCCCTGGCCGTTGACCCTCCGGAGCACGCCCCGCTCCTCGTAGAGACCGACGAGCGGCACCGTGTCTCTGCGGTAGACGGCCAGACGCTTCCTGACCGTCTCGGGGCGGTCGTCGGCCCGGTGGATGAGCGGCTCGCCGGTGTCGTCGCAGAACCCCTCCCGCACCGGGGGATCGAAGTGCACGTTGTAGACGCGCCCGCCAGGAGAGGAGCGACGCCCCGAGATGCGCTTCACGATCACCTCCTCGGGGGCCTCGAGCAGGCAGACCCGGTCGACTGCTCGCCCCGCCTTCGCGAGGGTGTCGTCCAGCGCCTCGGCCTGGGCAACCGTGCGGGGAAAGCCGTCCAGCACGACGCTGCGGCCGGGAGCGGAAGTGGCGAGCGTCTCGCCCACGAGGCCGACAATCACCCCGTCGGGTACGAGCTCCCCCGCCTCCATGTAGCTCCGCGCCTCCTTGCCCAGGGCGGTGCCACGCTCGAGCGCCGTGCGCAGGAGGTCGCCGGTCGAGAGGTGGTCCCAGTCGCCCTCGCGCGCCAGACGGACACCCTGCGTCCCCTTCCCGACGCCCGGGGGGCCGAGCAGCACGACCACCCGGCCCGCACCAACGCTGTTCCGCATACTGGGCCGACCGCTTGCCGTCACATGTACCTACATGTACCTGCCGCGACCGCGCATCTTCACCCGCCCCTTCTTCATGAAGCCGTCGTAGCGACGCAGCAGAAGGTCCTGTTGCGCCTGTTGCACGGTGTCGAGCCCGACACCCACCACGATCAGGAGGCTGGTGCCGCCGAAGAGAAAGGTCTGGATGTCGAAGATGTCGAAGATCCAGAAGGGCAGCAGCGCGATCAGCGCCAGATAGATCGAACCCGGGAGGGTGACGCGCGTCAGGATGCGGTCGATGTACTGGGCCGTGCGCGTCCCGGGCTTCACGCCGGGGATGAAGGCGCCCTGCTTCTTCAGATTCTGGGCGAGGTCGGCCGGATTGAAGATGATCGCCGTGTAGAAGTAGGCGAAGAAGATGATGAGGGCGGCGTAGGCGATCGAGTACGCCAAGCTCCCCGGCTGGAAGATCGCCGCCAGATCCTGGAAGAGGCCGACGGAGCTGAAGGCCGCGATCGTGCCCGGCACCACTATGAAGGACTGGGCGAAGATGATTGGCATGACGCCGGCCGAGTTGACCTTGAGGGGAATGAAGCTCTTCTGGCCCTCCCGGATGCGCCCGCGGCCGACAACCTTGCGCGGGATCTGAATAGGAATCTTGCGGGCCGCCATCGTCATGGCGACGACGCCGGCGGTGATCCCGACCACGACCGCGAGGAGCGCCACGACCTCGAAGAGCCCGATCTGGCCACCGCTCAACGACTCCCAGGTGCGGCCAACCGCTGCGGGGAAGCCCTGGATGATCGAGAAGAAGATCATGAGCGACATCCCGTTGCCCAGCCCCCGCTCTGTGATCTGCTCGCCCATCCACATGATGAAGACCCCACCGACCGTGAGCACCACCACTGTCGTGGAGACGAACCCAAGCCCCGGATTCGTCACCGCGCCCGGCAGATTCAGCAGGAAGGAGGCGTACGCGTACGACTGCACGAGGCAGAGGAGCACCGTCGTATAGCGGGTCCACTGGGTGAGCTTCTTGCGGCCCTCCTCGCCCTCCTTCTGCAGCTTCTCGACCGTCGGGAAGACGGCGGCGAGGAGCTGGAACATGATGCTCGCGGAGATGTACGGCATGATCCCGAGGGCGAAGATCGTCGCGCGAGAGAGCCCGCCCCCCACGAACATGTCGTAGATGCCCAGGAAGGTTTGGTCCATCTGGCCGGTGAAGGCCTGGAGCGCGCCCACATTGATGCCGGGGACCGTGATGTGCGACCCAAGGCGGTAGATGAGCATCATTAGGAGCGTGAAGAGGATCTTCCTCTTCAGCTCGGGAACCCTGAGCAAGGTCGGGATTGGATTGGCCACGGCCGCCGTAACTCCCCGCTGCTAGCTGTCGCCGTCCGGGCCCACCGCCTCGGCGGGGGCGGAGCTACGATCGAGGAGTGTTACGGAGCCCCCTGCGGCCTCGATCTTGCGGCGCGCCGATGCGGAGGCCGCGTGTACCGAGCAGCTGAGCGCAGCCTCGACCTCCCCGTCGCCCAGGATCTTGACCGGACGCCGCAGCGATCGGATCAGGCCGACGGCTCTGAGCGTCTTCGGCGTCACCTCGGCACCAGCCAGCTCGAGATCGGCCACATTGACCACCTGGTACTCGACCCGGTTGCGGTTCTTGAAGCCACGCTTCGGAATTCGGCGCTGCAGCGGCATCTGCCCGCCCTCGAACCAAGCCGGGATGCTGCCGCCGGAACGGGACTTCTGGCCCTTGTGGCCTCGTCCTGACGTCTTGCCCTTCCCCGACCCCGGGCCCCTGCCCACACGCTTGCGCGCGCGGCGGGGGGTGGGGCTGGGGAGGTTGTGGAGCTCGATCATCGGTATCAGTCCTCCGCCCCCTCGGGGAGCTCGGTTACCTCGACCAGATAGTCTACCTTGGCTATCATGCCGCGGATGGCGGGCGAGTCGTTGTGGACGACGGCATGCTGGTGGCGTCTGATCCCGAGCGCCCTCAGCGTGCGTCGCTGGGACTTGAGCCGCTTCAAGCCGCTTCGGACCTGGGTGATCCTGATCTGCCTAGCCACGCTTGCCCACCCACAGCTCTTCGACCGCGATGCCGCGCTCGATTGCCACCTCGTACGCCGTCACCAGCTCTTCGAGGCCATGCATCGTGGCCCGCACGACGTTGACCGGATTGTTGCTGCCGAGGCTCTTCGTCAGGATGTCGGTTATCCCGGCCGCCTCGACCACGGCCCTCACCTGGCCACTCGCGATGACGCCCGTACCGGGGGCCGCAGGCCGCATCAGTACACGCCCGGCACCCCACCGTCCGGTAATCTCGTGCGGGATCGTGCCACGCACGATCGGCACCTCGACCATGTCGCGTCTCGCCCGCTCGAAGGCCTTGCGAATCGCCTCGGCGACCTCGTTGGCCTTAGCTAGCGCGATGCCGACCCGGCCCGACTGGTTGCCCACCGCCGCCAGCGCCGTGAAGGAGAAGCGCCGTCCACCCTTGACCACCTTCGCGACGCGGTTGATGTGGATCAGGTTCTCGACCTGCTCGATGCCCTCTGGCGGGCCCCTTCTGTTCCTAGCGGCCATCAGAAGACTAGCCCTCCCGCCCTCGCACCCTCTGCGAACGCCCTCACGCGACCGTGGTAGCGATACCCGCCCCGATCGAAGACGACGGCCTCTATCCCCTGCTCCCGAGCCCGGGCTGCCAGCAGGCTCCCGAGCGCTCTGGCCACAGCGACCTTCCGACCCCCGTCGTCGGCGGCGGCAGCGCCCTCCCTCAGCTCCGGCGCCAGCGTCGAGAGGCCAACCAGGGTGCGGTGGGAGTCGTCGTCCACCACCTGGCCCTCGAGGTTGCGGAGCGATCGGAAGACCACCAGGCGCGGCCGATCGGCCGTCCCGCGGACCTTCCTGCGAATGCGCACATGACGCCGCCACCGCTGGAGGCGGCGGCTCTTCCTCAGCTTGCTCGGATTTATCCTCGTCATGACCCGGCCGTCTTGCCGGCCTTCCGCCGGACGTGTTCGCCTTGGTACCTGATGCCCTTCCCCTTGTAGGGCTCGGGGGGACGCAGCGCCCTGATCTCGGCTGCGACGTGCCCGACCTGCTGCTTGTCCGGCCCCTTCACTATGATCGTCGTCTGGTTCGGGACCTCGAAGGCGATCCCCTCTGGGGCCGATACCTCCACGGGATGCGAAAAGCCGAGCTCGAGGGTTAGCCCCCCTCTACCGGCCTTTGCGCGATATCCCACTCCCACGATCTCGAGGGCCTTGCTGAAGCCGGTGCTCACACCCTCGACCATGTTCGCCACGAGTGCCCTTGTGAGTCCGTGGAGCGCCCGATGGTGCTTCTGGTCGGTGGGCCGCCTGACGACGAGCGTCTGCCCCCTCTCCCCGCCCCAATCCACCGAGATGGGTGACTTGACGTTCATCTCCAGCTCGCCCAGCGGCCCCTTGGCGGCAAAGCGCTGACCGTCGAGCGCCACCGTCACCCCAGCGGGAACCTGCACCGGTGCTCTGCCAATACGCGACATGGTCCCCCCTACCAGACGATCGCCAGAAGCTCGCCGCCGACCTGCGCCTCGCGCGCGCCCCGGTCGGAGAGAAGGCCCTTCGAGGTGGAGAGCATCGCCATGCCGAGACCACTCCGCACGCGGGGAATATCGCCTACCCCGACGTAGCGTCGGCGCCCCGGACGCGACACCCGTTCGATACGCCGGATGATCGGCCGCCCCTCGTAGTACTTGAGGTAGACTCGCACCAGGCCGTGCCTGCCGTCGCTGAGCACCTTGTAGTCGTATATGAAGGCGTTCTCCTTGAGCAGACGTGCGATCTCGACCTTGAGCTTCGAGAGCGGAATATCGGCCCAGCGGTGCCCGGCGCCGCTGGCGTTGCGAATCCGGGTGAGCATGTCCGCGATCGGATCAGTCATCATGGTGCTGCTAGTCCTGACTCCTGGCTATGAGGATGGCGTGCCGTCGTGCGGGCCGACGCTGCCCCGCCATGCTCCCCGACAATCAAGGGCACTCCGCCCCGGAAGGGAAAGCCTAGCAGCGAGAGGAGTGCGTAGGCCCGGTCGTCTCGGTCGGTGGAGGTGACGACAGTGACGTCCATCCCGTGGATGCTCCTGACCTTGTCGTAGTCCACCTCCGGGAAGACGATCTGTTCCCTCACACCCGTCGTGTAGTTGCCCCTGCCGTCGAAGGAGCGGGTGTTCAGCCCCCTAAAGTCGCGAATTCGCGGAACGGCCACCGAGACGAAGCGATCCAGGAACTCCCACATTCTGCGCCTGCGAAGCGTTACCATGGCGCCCACGGGCATCCCCTCGCGCAGACGGAAGTTGGAGATGGACCTGCGGGCCCGCGTGATCACGGCCTTCTGGCCCGAGATCGCCGCGAGCTCTCCCGCCACCGACTCGAGGAGCTTCCGGTCCCTACTGCCCTCGCCGACGCCGACATTCAGCGTGACCTTGACGACGTAGGGGATCTGGTGCGGGTTGGTGAAGCCGAACTGCTCCTGGAGGGCGGGACGGGCCACGTCCCGGAAGTGCGCATAGAGGCGCGGCTCGGGGGCTGCGGGGGATCTGCCATTGGCGGCGGCCTTCTTGGTCGCCCTGGCGGCGCTCATCGGCTCGGCCTCGGGATGGGGTTGCCGTTCCTGACCGCGATCCGCTCCTTGCGCCCGTCGGGCTCCGGGCGCATTCGCACCCGCGAAGCCTCGCCCGCCGCAGGCTCGATCAACATGACGTTCGAGATGTGGATTGGCGCCTCGAAGGTGATTATCCCGCCCTCCGGATTGGCCTGCGATGGCCGCGAGTGACGCTTTCTCATGTTGACACCCTGGACCACCACGCGGCCAGCCTTGCGGTCCACCCGCAGGACGGCGCCTTCCAGGTCGCGGTGGTTGCCCCGGATGACCCGCACCCGGTCGCCCCTGACGATCCTGCCCGCTGGGTGAGCCATCGTCAGAGCACCTCGGGAGCCAGGGAGACGATTCTCATGTAGCGCTTCTCGCGGAGCTCGCGCCCGACGGGGCCGAAGATCCGGGTACCGCGGGGCTCGCGCTGCTGGTTTATCAGGACGGCCGCGTTGTCATCGAAGCGGATGTAGGTGCCGTCGCGGCGGCGCATCTCCTTAGCCGTGCGCACCACGACAGCCTCCGTAACCTCGCCGCGCTTGACCGGCGCATTCGGCACGGCCTCCTTGACCGTCACGACGATCCGGTCGCCGATGCGGGCGTATCGGCGACCGGATCCGCCCAGGACCCGGATGCAGAGCGCTCGCTTCGCGCCCGTATTGTCGGCGATCCTCAGGACCGACTCTTGCTGGATCATCGTTCAACTCGTCCGCTCGACCCGTTCGACCACGCGCCACCGCTTTATCTTGGAGAGGGGGCGGCTCTCCATGATCGACACCGTGTCGCCTACCCGAAATGCGTTGTCCTCGTCGTGTGCGTGGTACTTCTTGGTGCGCTTGACCTGCTTGCCGTAGAGGGGGTGCGCAAAGCGCCGCTCCACCATCACGGTCACCGTCTTGTCGGCGCGGTCGGCGACGACCACGCCAGTGCGAACCTTGCGCCGACGGCGCTCGGTAACCGAACCATCACTCATCGCCACCTCGCTCGGTCGCTCTGCGTTCGTGCAGAATGGTCTTGATGCGCGCAATGTCGCGCCGGACCTCCCTGGGGAGCCTAGGATTCTCGAGCTGCATGATTCCGCTCCGAAAGCGCAGACGGAACTGCTCCAGCCTGAGCTCACCGAGCCGGTGCACGAGCTCCGCGCTATCCAGCTCCCGGACTTCCTCTGCCTTCACCCTATCGTTCCCCCATGCGTGCGCAGCAAGTCGAAATCACAGCTGCTTCTCCCGCTCCACAAAGCGAGTCTTCACCGGCAGCTTGAAGGAGGCAAGCTGCATGGCACGGCGCGCCGTCTCGAGCGGAACCCCCTCCAGCTCGAACATCATGCGCCCGGGCTTGACCACCGCGACCCACTGCTCCGGGTTGCCCTTCCCCTTCCCCATGCGCGTCTCGGCGGGCTTCTTCGTGACCGGCTTGTCGGGGAAGATGCGGATCCAGACCTTTCCGCCCCTCCTGACGTGGCGGGTGATCGCGACGCGAGCCGACTCGATCTGGCGGTTGGTGATCCAGCTCGCCTCCAGCGCCTGAAGGCCGTATTCGCCGAAGGCGACCGTGTTCCCGCGATACGCCTTGCCGCGCATCTTCCCCTTGTGGGTCTTACGGTGCCGGATCCGCTTCGGTGCGAGCATTCTGGCGCTCCTATGCGGCCGGGCCGGCGGAGTAGGTGCGACCGAAGCGGTCCTCGATCACCTCGCCCTTGAAGATCCAGCACTTCACGCCCACGACTCCGTAGGTCGTGTGCGCCTCGACGCAGGCGTAGTCGATCTCTGCCCGCAGCGTGTGAAGCGGCACACGGCCCTCGTTGTACCCCTCGCGGCGGGCTATCTCGGCCCCGCCCAGGCGACCTGCGCACTGGATGCGTATCCCCTCGGCACCAGCCCGCATCGCCGACTGGACGGCCCGCTTCATCGCCCGTCGGTAGGAGATGCGCTGTCGCAGCTGGTGGGCGACGTTGTCGGCGACCAGGCGCGCGTTCATCTCCGGCCGGTTGATCTCCTCCACATTGACCGAGACCTCGCTGCTCGTGAGCACCGAGAGCTCCTCGCGCAGCTTGTCGACCTCGGTGCCCCGCTTCCCGATCACGACGCCAGGGCGCCCAGTGTGCAGGGTGACGACCAGCTTGGAAGGGGTGCGGGCGATCTCGACCGTGGCGAGTGCGGCGTGGTGAAGGCGCCGGTGCAGATAGGACCGAATGACGTGGTCCTCCTTCAGCTGGGCCGGCATCTCGCCGGGCTTGCTGGGATACCAGCGCGAGCGCCAGTCGGCCACGATGCCGAGCCTGAAGCCGTGCGGGTGCGTCTTCTGACCCATTGCGCCTAGCCTTCCTTCGCTTCCACTACCACGGTGATGTGACTGGTCCTCCTGCGGCGCGGCTTGGGTCTCCCCATCGCCCCGGCCCGCCAGCGGCGCTGGGTAGGACCCCCATCGACGAAGATCCGCCGCACCGTCAGCTCGTCGATGTCGAGCGCCTCGCCCTCCTCGTCGGCCTTCTCGCGCACATTCGCGACAGCCGAGAGCAGCGTCTTCTCGACTGGAACCGATGCGGCCCTCTTCGAGAAGCGAAGCGCCGACATGGCGTCGCTCACCGACCGGCCGCGAATCTGGTCGGCGACGAGGCGAACCTTCCGGGGACTCATTCTAATCTCCCTTGCAACCGCGCGCGCTTCCATGACGTATCGTTCCTATGGCGCGACGCGCGACCGCTTGTCGGCCATCTTGCCGCCATGGCCGCGGAATAGGCGCGTCGGCGAGAACTCGCCCAGCTTGTGGCCGACCATATTCTCGGTGATGTACACGGGGATGAATTTGTTCCCGTTGTGCACCGCAACGGTGTGCCCAACGAACTCGGGCGATATCGTCGAGGACCGGGACCAGGTGCGGATCACGGTCCTCTCCTGGCGCGCGTTCATCTGCTCGACCCTACGGAGGAGCTTCTCGTCAATGTATGGTCCCTTCTTGACACTTCTGGGCATCGTTATTTCCGGTAGACCGCAGTCAGCGGGTCGCCTTTCCTCGCTTGCGCCCGCGAACGATGAACTTGTTGGACAGGTTCTTTCGCTTGCGGGTTTTCCTGCCCTCGGGCTTGCCCCACGGGGTCACCGGAGGACGCCCCCCGGACGCCTTCCCCTCGCCGCCGCCAAGTGGGTGGTCGATCGGATTCATGGCGACTCCACGCACCTTGGGGCGCCTGCCCCGCCAGCGGCTGGCACCCGCCTTGCCCAGCGACTGGAGGCTGTGGTCAACGTTGCCGACCTGCCCCACCGTGGCCAGGCAGCGCTCGTGGATCCTGCGCACCTCGGTCGAGGGAAGTCGCAGAGTAACGTACTTCCCCTCCTTCGCCAAGACCTGCACCCCCGAGCCTGCCGAGCGCGCCATCTGGCCGCCCTTACCCGGCTTCATCTCGACGTTGTGCACCGTGGTTCCCAGCGGAATCGCGCCGAGGGGCAGTGCGTTGCCGGCGCGGATGTCGGCGTCCGGCCCCGACGACACCAGATCGCCAACCCCCATTCCGCGCACGTAGAGGATGTAGCGCTTCTCGCCGTCCTCGTAGTGGACCAGGGCGATCAGCGCCGACCGGTTCGGATCGTACTCGATCTCGGCGACCCTGCCGACCACCCCATGCTTGTCGCGCCTGAAGTCGACCTTGCGGTACCTGCGCTTGGCGCCTCCACCCCGTCGGCGCACGGTGATGCGACCGTGGTGGTTGCGCCCCGAGGACCGCTTCCTGGGCTCGGTCAGCGACTTCTCGGGCCCCTTGCGCGTGACGACGTCCTTCGCGGTCACCGTGCGAAAACGGGCACCCGGGGTCACGGGCCGGAATTTCTTGAGCGCCATTGATCAACCCGCCTCGTAGAATTCGATTTCGTCGCCGGGTGCGAGCTGCACGACGGCCTTCTTGTACGATTTCACGCGACCCAGCTCCCAGTTCTTGACCATTCGGCCCAGGAGCGCGCGCTTGGCCTTGCCCGGATACCTCATGGTGCGCACATCGGTCACGGTTACGTCCCAGAGCGTCGCGACGGCGCGCGCGATCTCGTGCTTGTTGGCGCAATCGTCCACCACGAAGGTGTACAGACTCTCCTCCATCTGGCCAGTGGTCTTCTCGGTGACGACCGGCCTGACGATCACGTCGTAGGGATCGCGCACTACGCCTCCTCTCCATCCGCCGAGTCGTCGCCAGCCTGTCGAATCGGCCTGCGCCTGGGACCCTCCCGGAGGGGCGCGGCATCGGTCAGCGACTCCAGCGCGGCCTCTTCGATGATCACCATCCCCGACCATACGATGTCGTAGGGCGACTCCTCGCCGAAGGGGAGCACCCTCGCGCCCTCGAGGTTGCGGCTCGAGAGGTAGAGCTCGCGGTTGACGCCGCTCGTGAGCATCAGGGTCTTCCCGGGCATGCCGATCCGCCCGAGCAGGCCCGCGAGCTCGCGCGTCTTCGGGACCTCGAAGTCGAAGCGCTCTATCACGGCGACCCGACCCTCGGAGGCGCGGCTGTTGAAGGCGGAAGTCCTCGCGAGCGCGCGCACGCGCCTCGGCACCCGCTGGCTCCAGGAGCGGGGCCGAGGCGGGAAGGCCATGCCTCCGCCGCGCCAATGCACCGCACGGATGGTACCCTGCCGGGCCCTGCCGGTGCCCTTCTGACGCCACGGCTTGCGGCTGCCCCCAGCGACCCGGGCACGGTTCTTCCTAGCGACGGTGCCCGCCCGCCGATTGGCCAGATAGGCTCTAACCGCCTGGTGGACGGCACCCCCGTGCACCACACCGTTGAAGAGGGAGCTTGGGAGCGTCACGGACTCGCCGGCGCTTCCGTCGCTCCTGAAGTAGGGGGCCTGGTACACCGCGCTACCCCTGAACCAGGACGTAGCTGTTGCGTGCGCCCGGAACGCCACCCCGGACGTAGAGCAGGTCCCGCTCCGTATCGACCCTGACCACCTTCAGGTTCCGGATCGTCCGCCTGGCGCCGCCCATCCGGCCGGGGAGCTTCTTGCCTTTGATCACTCGCGAGGGGTCGGTGCCCGGTCCCATCGAGCCGGGGTTGCGCGACATCGGGTGTCCGTGCGAGGAGGGACGGCCCTTGAAGCCGTACCGCCTGACGACGCCCTGGAATCCCTTCCCCTTCGTGACGCCGGTAACCCTAACCCTCTCGCCCTCGGCGAAGAGCTCCACCGTCAGCTCCTGGCCAGGCTCGTACGCGGCGCCGGGATCGGGGGCAAACTCGCGAATCAGGCGCGGGGCGGCCTCCAGCCCCGCCTTGGCCGCATGACCGAGCTCGCCACGAGTGGAGCGCTTGAGCTTCTTGCCGCCGAAGCCGACCTGAACCGCCTCGTAGCCGTCCGTCTCCTCGGTCTTGACCTGGAGCACCGTGCAGGGTCCGGCCATGAGCACCGTCACCGGCACCGCAGGGCCCTCCTCCGCGAATACGCGGGTCATCCCGAGCTTGCGGCCAATCAAGCCTGGCATCTGTCAGTACACCTTGATCTCGACATCCACCCCGGCGGGGAGGTCGAGCTTGGTTAGCGCGTCGATCGTCTGTGGGCGCCTGTACCTGACGATGTCGATTAGGCGCTTGTGGGTCCTGAGCTCGAACTGCTCCCGGCTCTTCTTGTCGATGTGGGGAGAACGCAGAACCGTCCAGCGCTGGCGGCGCGTCGGCAGGGGGATCGGGCCTCGGATCGTGGCACCCGTCTTCTGCGCAGTGCGCACAATGTCGGCCGCCGTCTGGTCGACGATCCAGTGGTCGAAGGCCTTGAGCCGGATGCGAATCCGGTTCGTCATCAACTTGCCCGGCACCCCTTCGGGCGTATCGGTCGCCGCGTTCGCGGCTCCTGGTAGCGCTGCCATCTTCTTGCTCGCGGCTCCCCTATTCGATGATGGAGGTGACGACGCCGGCGCCGACGGTGCGGCCGCCCTCGCGGATCGCGAAGCGCAGCTCCTCGTCCATCGCAATCGGCGTGATCAGCTCCACCTCCATCTGCACATTGTCGC
>JAGWBP010000032.1:0-24892 GCA_021295835.1 Gemmatimonadota bacterium
CCCGTGTCTGCCATTGACACCCATCGGGCTCGGCCGTTGGCGAAGTGGTTGGTGCGATCCCGGCGATTTCGGCATTGGTCTGGGCGGCGAACGGCAAGAGTCCCGGTTGTCGTTCCGGGTTGCCCACGGCCGGCACATGGTCCGGCGGTTCCGACCGAACCGCAGACCGCAGGGAGCGCAACGGGGCGAAGACGGAATCCGGGGTTTCGTCGGCCGAGTCGCTGTTCCCGCGATTCGTCAGATCTGCATCGGAGC
This sequence comes from Gemmatimonadota bacterium, assembly GCA_021295835.1. Lineage (GTDB taxonomy): Bacteria > Gemmatimonadota > Gemmatimonadetes > Longimicrobiales > Gaopeijiaceae > Bin94. The sequence goes on from JAGWBP010000032.1 coordinate 256, forward strand.
CCGGTGGCCATTCACTACTTGAAGTCCTGGTCGGGGAGACGACGACGAAGCGGCAGTCCAGAGTGCGGTAAGGGCGAAGGCGTTGGGCGATGCCTATCACCGCTGGCGGAAAGAGCGGGAAGCCCGGCTCCAGGCCGCCGGTTTCGAGGAACCGGACGCGGAGCAGCGGAAGGCCATTCTCGCTACGGATGTGGCGCTCATGGATTGGCCGCGAGAATGGCGATGGGACGCGGCTTCCTGACTCTTGCCGGTTACGCCGGCGTACCGCGCGGCCCTGGCCGAACGGTTGGAGGCGTTGGCCTGACGGTGTAGAATGAGTGCCCCTGGTCGATCCCGCGCGGACCGCTCGGGGTCCGGCTACCTTGGCGAGCAGGAGGCAGCGACGTGAGTGATATCATCATGCATTACGAAATGATACTACAGCGATCGTGCCTTCCCGCGTGACCCACCCTTGACCGGTCTGACCAGGGTCGCGTGGCGACGAGCGGAGCGTTAGCCTGATCGTCGGCGACCTCGCGACGCTGCTCGAGCCCACGACCATCCTGGGCTTGGAGAGCACCCTGGAGCTCGCTTCCGGGGCGCACCCGGGCGCAGTCGCCGAGTCGGCGCGGACGGACGGCGAGTGGGAGATGGCGGCGAGGCTCAGGTCGCTCCTTGGGATTGGGGTTCTGGCTGTTGGGGCCTGGGCGCTAAGCGTCGACCGGCGCAGCGTGCCGTGGCGAATCGTGCTCTGGGGGCTCGGGCTCCAGTTCGTCTTCGCGCTCCTGATTCTCAGGACTCCCTTCGGCGCGGCCGTCTTCGAGGTCGCCAACGACATGATCCTCGCGGCCGTGGGCTTCACGCTGGAGGGCGCGCGCTTCCTCTTTGGCGACCTGGTCTACCACAACGTCCCCGTGGGGACCGGCGAGCCGGGCAACGGCGGGTTCGTCGCCGAGGGAACGCAGGTGGCGCGCACGGGGGCCTTCGTGGCCTTCAACGTGCTGCCCACGATCATCTTCTTCGCTTCCATCATGACGGTGCTCTACCACCTGGGCGTCATGCAGAGGATCGTGGCGGGGATCGCCTGGATCATGCGGCGCACCATGGGAACCAGCGGCGCGGAGACCCTCTCGGCGGCCGGAAACATCTTCGTCGGCCAGACCGAGGCGCCCCTGCTGGTGAAACCGTTCGTCGCGCGGATGACACGGTCGGAGCTGATGTCTGTCATGACGGGCGGCTTCGCGACGGTCGCGGGCGGGGTTATGGCTGCGTACGTGGGAATGCTCGCCGGGTTCTTCCCCGACATTGCCGGTCACCTGATGGCGGCGTCGCTCATGTCCGCTCCGGCTGCCCTGGTCGTGGCCAAGCTGATGGTGCCCGAGGCGGGAACGCCTGCGACGGCCGGCCGGTCGGCTGGGCGGATCGAGCGGCCCGACGTGAACGTGATCGGGGCCGCGGCCCGAGGGGCGAGCGAGGGGCTGTCGCTCGCGCTCAACGTCGGGGCCATGCTCCTGGCCTTCCTGGCGATGATCGCGCTCCTGAACGCGGCGCTCGGGTGGGTGGGTGGACTCGTCGGTCTGGAGGGACTGACGTTCGAAGGGATACTCGGGTGGCTCCTGGCGCCGGTCGCCTGGTTGATGGGGGTGACCTGGGAGGACGCGGCTACGGTGGGATCGCTCATGGGACTCAAGACGGTGGCCACCGAGTTCGTTGCGTTCCTGGGCCTCGCCGGCGAGATGGCCGACGGGTCCCTTAGCGCGCGCTCCGCGACGATCGCCGCCTACGCCCTCTCCGGGTTCGCCAACTTCGCCTCGATCGCGATCCAGATCGGCGGGATCGGGGGAATCGCGCCGTCGCGCCGCGAAGATCTGGCGCGGCTGGGCCTAAGGGCCATGATCGGAGGATCGATCGCCGCATTCATGACGGCCGCGATCGCGGGAGTGCTGATCTGACGGGCCGCTCGGGCCGGGGAGGACGCATTCGCGACTGGGCGCGGATCCTCGGCGAAGAGGGGGGACTGAGCCCTGCGGTCCATCTCGTCCTCGGGAGCGGTCTGGGCGAGATGGCGCGGGTGGTCAGCGATCCCACGCGCGTGCCCTTTGGTAGGCTGCCCGGCTTCGTGCGCACTTCGGTGGAAGGCCACGACGGCTGTTTCGTGCTCGGGCGCGTCGGTGGGGTCGAGGTGCTCGTGCAGTCGGGGCGTCTGCACCTATACGAAGGGGCGGAGCCCGATGCCGTGGCCGCGCCGGTAAGGGTGGGACGTCGGCTGGGCGCCGAGATGCTGATCGTGACCAACGCCGTGGGCGGCATTCGGTGCGACCTGCACCCGGGCGGGATCGTCCTCGTGGAGGATCATCTCAACCTGATGTTCCGCCCGGTGCTGACCGTGCCTCCGCTGGAGGGCGAGGCGCCATTTCCCGACCTGGGCCGCCCCTACGACCCCGGGCTGATGGCGCTGGCGAAGTCGATCGCCCGCGAGATGGATATCGAGCTGCCGCTGGGCGTCTACGGGGCGGTGGCGGGGCCCAGCTTCGAGACGCCGGCCGAGGTGCGGGCGCTCGCCGCCGCCGGTGCCGACGTGGTGGGGATGTCGACCGTCCCGGAGGTGACGGTTGCCAGGGCGGGCGGGCAGCGCGTCCTCGCGCTCTCGGTGGTGACGAACTGGGCGGCGGGGCTCGCCGTCGGGCCGATCTCGCACGCCGACACGCTGCACCATGCCGAAGAGGGGGGCAGGGTGCTCGCTACTCTGCTGACCCGGCTGGTGGGGGCGCTCCCGGCGGGTGCGCCAGCGACGGGGGCGGAGCGAAGTGGTTGACCGGGTTTGCGCCGGCCCCCAGCTCGGGCGCGGTCGCTATCGCGCTTCGGACCCAGCGCCGAGCGGCGGCGACTGCCTGCCGCACCTCCGCCCCCCGGGCCAGGGCGGCCGCTATGGCGGCGCTCAGGGTGCACCCGCCGCCGTGTACGTCGCCTGCGCCCAGCCTCGGGCCGCGATAGGCGAGCTCGGACTTGCCGTCCCAGTAGAGATCAAGCACCTCCGTGCCTGGGAGGTGGCCTCCGGTGACGAGCGCCGCTCCTGCCCCCATCTCGACGAGCGCCCGCGCCGCGTCGGCCATCTGGCCGGGGCTTGCCACCTCGCGTCCTGTCAGCAGAGCCGCCTCTGGGAGATTGGGCGTAACAACGGCTGCGAGCGGCAGCAGGCTGCCCCTGAGCTCCGCGACCGCATCCGGCGCCAGCAGCTCGTCGCCGCTCGTCGAGACCGTCACCGGGTCCAGCACGTACGGGCCGAGCCGGAAGCGCCTGATCGACGCGGCGACCGCGGCGACGATCTCGGCCGTGCCCAGCATCCCCGACTTGACGGCGCGGGGTGCCAGATCAACGGCCACGCTCGCGATCTGGGCCGCAACCAAGTTCGGCTCCATCGCATGAACACGCTGCACGCCGACCGTGTTTTGCGCCGTCACTGCGGTCACCGCCACGACGCCGTGGACGCCCCACTGGTGAAGGGTCCGCACGTCGGCTTGCACGCCTGCGCCGCCGCCGCTGTCGCTGCCAGCGATTGTCAGCGCGACGGTGGGTATCGTTGAGGGGGACAGGGCGGCTACTCGCGGGGAAGAGGTCCTGAAAGGGCGCATTCGAAGTGACGCGGATCAGCCAATCTAAGGAGCGTCTGGCACGGCGCCTCGCCTCGCGGCGGGGGCGCGAGCGCACGGGCCTTGCGCTCGCCGAGAGGCCGGAGGTGATCCTCGAGGCGCTTCGGTCGGAGGTGGAGGTGCGGTGGCTGCTGTTGGGGGAGGAGTACCGGAGCGGCCCTCGCGGCCGGGAGATGGCGCGCGCCGCGCGGGAGCGGCAGGTGGAGACGGTTCTTGCGACGGACGCCGCAGTCGGCAGTCTCTGCGCCACCGACGCGCCGAGGGCGGCGCTGGCGTGCCTGGTTCCGCCGTCCCTCGCGCCGGTCTCGCTGGCCCGGGGGCGCCACCTGCTCGCCGTCGGCGTGCAGGTGCCTGGGAATCTGGGCGCGCTTGTGCGCTCGGCGTGGGCGCTGGGCCTCGACGGCGTCGCGATCGGCCCCGGAACGGTCGATCCCTGGAATCCGAAGGCGGTGCGCGCCAGCGCTGGCGCGGTATTTCACCTACCGCTCCTAGCCCCGCCGCCCTGGGTGAGGGGCTAGCCGGGGGGCGGCGCCTCGGTTGCTCCTCCCAGAGGCGTGAATCTCCTCTACGCGGACGCGACCGGCAGTCCCCCCGAGGAGGTGGCCGAGGCCAGAGAGCCCGACTGGGTGCTGGTCGTGGGCAACGAGGGCCGGGGTATCGCACGGCGCCCATGCGGGCCGGAGCCCTTGGTTGCGGTTCCCATGGCGCGGGGCGCCGACTCGCTCAACGTGGCGGTGGCGGGCTCCATACTCATGCACCGGCTCATGCAGCTGAGCGGTCCAGGAGGGCGGGAGCGCCGCCGCGAGGCTCCGGACCGGTAGTCGTGGGCGAGGCCTGGCCGGTGGCGGTCGCGGCTGTGCTCGGCGCGTGTGCCGGGTCGCTTCTGAACCTCTGCGTGGAGAGATGGCCGACCGCCGGCTCGGTCCTGTCGGGATGGCCGAGGTGCGTGCGTTGCTCGGCCCGGATCGACTGGCGCGGAGTGGTCCCGGTGGTTGGCCACCTGGCGGCTGGGGGCCGGTGTGGCCGCTGCCGGACGAGGCGCAGCCTCCGGTACCCCCTGGTGGAGCTGGCCTCGGCGCTGATCTGGGCGCTGTCCCTCGTCCGCCTTGGCGCGACCGTGGATGCGGCCAATGCCGTGCTCTTCCTGACGATTCTGCTTGGCGTCGCAGTCTCCGATGCGCGCACGTACATCATTCCGGACCAGTTCACCCTGGGGGGAGCTGCGCTGGGGGTGTTGCTGGCGCCGCTGGCAGGGGGCATCGGGGTAGGCGAAGCGGTGGTGGGCGCTGCGCTCGGCTTCGGGTTGCTCTGGATCGTCGCCCTGGGTGCCAAGGCCGCCTTGGGGAGGGAGGCGCTGGGCGGCGGCGACGTCAAGATGATGGCGATGGTCGGCGCCTTCCTCGGCCCGGCGATGGTCCCGCTGGTGCTCTTCATCGGTGCGCTCCTCGGTTCGGCTATCTTTGGCCCCGTGTCGCTGAAGACCGGCAGGCCGGTGCCGTTCGGTGTGTTCCTCGCCCTGGGTGCGGCGATCGCCTACGCGTGGGGAGACTCGCTCGCGGCGTGGTATCTGCAAGGTGTTCTCGGTTTCGGGTGAGATGGCCGCCATTGAGTTGAGGACCAATAGCATGACGCAACCAACTTCCAGGAGGACGGCGACTGCGCCGGCTGCGGGCTCCGCAGCCGCGGCGGAGATTCTCGGATCGCTCGGGCTGGGCGAGCGAAACCCCGGGGGATTCGCGGGCGAGTGGATTGGCTCGGGTCCCGAGCGGGAGGCCCACACACCGATCGACGGGTCGCGCCTAGCGACGGTCGCCCACGTCACCGAAGCCGAGTACGACGCGATCGCGGCCCGGGCGCACGAGGCGTTCCTCGAATGGCGCCGCCTGCCCGCGCCCAGGCGGGGAGACGTGGTGCGCCAACTGGGCAACGCGCTTCGCGAACAGAAGGCGGCGCTCGGTGCGCTCGTCACCCTCGAAACCGGGAAAATCCGGAGCGAGGGCGAGGGCGAAGTCCAGGAGATGATCGATGTCTGCGACTACGCCGTCGGCCTATCCCGCCAGCTCTACGGGCTCACCATGGCGAGCGAGCGCCCCGACCACCACATGCGTGAGCAGTGGCATCCGCTCGGAGTGGTGGGTGTGATCAGCGCCTTCAACTTCCCCGTGGCGGTGTGGTCGTGGAATGCAGCTATCGCAGCCGTCTGCGGAAACGCTACGCTGTGGAAGCCGTCGGAGGCCACCCCGCTCACGGCCGTGGCGGTGACCAGGATCGCGGAGCGGGTCTGCCTAGCCAGCGGCGTCGATCCGGCGACCTTTTCCCTAGCGGTGGGGAGCGGCGCGAAGGTGGGCGAGTGCCTCCTGGCCGACCGGCGGCTGCCCCTGGTCTCGGCGACGGGTTCGTGCGCGGTCGGGAGACGGGCGGCCCAGGTGGTGGGCGGGCGGTTGGGGCGGACGATCCTCGAGCTGGGGGGCAACAACGCGATCATCGTCACGGCGCACGCCAACCTGGATCTGGCGATCCCCTCAATCCTCTTCGGCGCGGTCGGCACGGCGGGGCAGCGGTGCACCAGCACCCGGCGCGGCATCGGGCCCCGCTCCGGGCGCGCCCCGCCCGGCCCGCGGCTGGTGCGCGCCTACCAGGACGTGCGCATCGGCGACCCTCTCGACGCCAGCACCCTCATGGGGCCCGTCGTGAACCGCCAGGCCGTGGACGACCTGCTGGAGGCGCGCTGCCGGGTCGTGGAGGAGGGGGGCGAGATCCTGTACGGGGGGGAGCGCCTGGGCGGCGGCTCGTACCCGGGCGGCCTCTACGTCACCCCCTGCATAGCCGCGGCCGGGAACCACTTCGCGATCGTACAGGAGGAGACCTTCGCGCCGATCCTCTACATCGTCGGGTACGGAAGCGCCGACTCCTCCCGGCGGGCCTCGGTCGGCGAGCTGGAGGAGGCGGTCGCACTGCACAACGGCGTGCCGCAGGGCCTGTCTTCGGCGATCTTCACCGACCATGTGCGCGAGGCCGAGCACTTCCTGTCCCACCGGGGCGGCGACTGCGGGATCGCCAACGTCAATATCGGGACATCGGGGGCCGAGATCGGGGGGGCGTTCGGAGGAGAGAAGGAGACCGGCGGGGGAAGGGAGTCGGGCTCGGACTCTTGGAAGGCGTACATGCGTCGCCAGACCAATACGGTCAACTGGAGCACCGAGCTGCCGCTCGCGCAGGGGATCGAGTTCGGGTAGGGGCCGTTGGCCGGCGAGGTGCGGTTTGTGAGTGCTGCGGACGCTGGTGCAGACTGATTCACGCGCTCGCGCCAGGGGAACGGGGCCCAGGTCGGGGTTGCCCGCGCCCTCAGCCTTGCCGCGCCGCGGCGCGCAGCCCCTTCCACAGGCTGACACACATCACCAGCACCAGGAGGGCGAACGGAAAGCCCGTGATGAGCGCTGCCGTCTGAAGCGCCACCAGTCCGCCACTCACTAGGAGCGTGATGGCGACGATCCCCTCGAAGGTGCACCAGAAGACGCGCAGCCCGATCGGGGTGTCGATCTTGCCGCCTGCGGTAATCGTGTCGATCACCAGTGAGCCGGAATCGGAGGAGGTGATGAAGAAGACGGCCACGAGGACGATGGCGATCCCGGAGGTGACGGCTCCGAGCGGGAGTGCCTCGAGCAGCCCGAAGAGGCCCAGTTCAAGCCGGCCGGCACCGACCGCATCGACCACTGCGGTATGGCCTCCGTCGATGTGCATGGACAGTGCGGTCGCCCCGAAAGCGTTGAACCAGAGCGCGGAGAGGAGCACCGGAACGACCAGCATGCAGCCGACGAGTTGGCGCACCGTGCGGCCGCGCGAGATCCGCGCGATGAAGAGGCCGACGAATGGTGCCCAGGAGATCCACCACGCCCAGAAGAAGGTGGTCCATCCGTGCATGAAGTCGAGATCATCCCGTCCGACCCAGTTGCTGAGCGGGCCGATTTCGGCGAGGTAGTGGCCGATGCTGCCGACGAATCCCGACAACACGTCGAGGGTCGGCCCCACTGCCAGCACGAACGCGAGCGCCAGCAGCGCCAGCACGAGGTTGGCCTGGCTGAGGCGCTTGATCCCCTTGTCCATTCCGGACACGACCGACACGGTGGCGATGGACGTGACCACTGCGATGACCAGCACCCTGGTCGTGGTGGTGTCCGGCACACCGAGCAGATGAGCCAGCCCCGCCGCAAGCTGTTGGGCACCCAGGCCGAGCGAAGTCGCCAGTCCGAAGAGCGTGGCGAAGACGGCCATGATGTCGATGACGTGGCCGAACCGGCCCCACACCGCATTGCCCAGTAGAGGATGGAACGCGGCGCGTATCGTCAGCGGCAGCCGGAGATTGTAGGCGGAAAAGGCGAGGGCGAGCGCGACGACCGCGTAGAGCGCCCATGGGTGTATGCCCCAGTGGAAGATCGTCGCCGCCATGGCCACGTTGCGCGCGGCGTCGGTGTCGGCGGGGTCGATGCCGAGTGGTGGACTGAGAAAGTGCTGGACCGGTTCCGCCACCCCGTAGAACATGAGACCGATTCCGATTCCGGCCGCGAAGAGCATCGCGAGCCACGACCAGATGGAGTAGTCCGGCCTGGCGTCCGGGCCCCCGAGCCACCAGGAGCAGGATGCAGAACAGCAGGAAGATGTTCACCGTGCCCATGAACACCCAGTCGAACGTCGATACGAGCCAGGCGTACAGCGAGTCGAAGACGCCGCTGGCGGCATCCCGGAACCACAGCACGCCGCCGACGAAGGCGATGATGGTGAGGCTGGAGACGAAGAAGACCGGCCTGTGGACCTCGAGGCCCAGGAACTGCGCGTTGTCCCGGCCAGCCTCGTAGCCGGTGTGTCTGTTGGCGGAAGCCATGGCGTGCAGGATAACACGGGCGGACGTGACATGCACGCGGCCCGGGCAGCCTCATGGCTGGCGTGGACCGTCGCCTATTCCCCGCTGCCAGCTTGGACAGGTCTCCAAGCCATTCCGGGAGGGGACCGGTCAGCTGATTGTAATGGATGTCCAATGAGTCCAGATTGGTCAGGTTCGCGATCACGGACGGGATGGGGCCGGTCAGGGAGCTGTGGTGCAACAACAATCCGGTCAGGTTTTCCATCTCTCCGATCTCAAGCGGTATGGTACCCCTGACTTCCTCGTTGAACGACAGGTCCAGTACGCGCAAGTGCCCCTACCGCGGCCGCTCCACCCTAATCGTCACCAGATCGTTCAGTTGGTAATGCCGGTGGCGAACCGATGACGCGTAGTGCTTGAGCAGCCGAAGCGACAGTTCCTGCTCGGCTGGAACAGCGTGCTGCTCGAGGAGCTTGATCTGTTTCTCGAAGTTCGTGCCTTGGGGTGCGGCCAGGAATTCCATCACGACAGCGCCCTTCTCCTGGCGCACGGATACCCGCAGGCGACGCAGTCCCGACATGTCCACATCCTGTCCGGCCAGGCTCATGAGCACCTCTTCACCAGCAGCGCGCAGCTTCTCGGTCGATTCGTCGTCCCATCCGAGACGGCGCGCGAATTCGTTCAGGTAACCGTCGAGGAGGTGGCGCACACCCGCATCGAGCGACATCTCGATCTTCCGCCGCCCGCGCACCCTGTCCCCCCATCCGGAAAAAACACTCCCCGACACGAAAAGGAGTGCGAGAACCGCCACGGTGGCGACCGCTATCCACACCAAGTACGAGGATTCCATTGTCTATCGTCCAGTTGTTGACTCATCCCGCCAGCCGGCTTCCCGCCTGGCCATTGTAAATCATGGTTTACATATTGTAAATCATACATTACAGTATCGACAGGCGAGCGAAGCGGTCCAGTGGGGATGCAGCGCCACGCCTATGCCGTGGGAGGTTGTCTGCGGACTGATAGCAGGGTCACGGCACGAGGCCCCGCTCCAGGTAGGCCTCGGCGGCGGCGATGTCGGAGGGGTAGGTGACCTTCAGATTCAGCGCCGAGGACGGCACCATGCGGACCTCGCCACCTATCTCCTCGACGGCCGAGGCGTCGTCGGTCGGCGAGATGCCAGCGCTCCGGCAGTGCGCGACGGCCTTCTCGAGGAGAGTGCGCGGAAAGGCCTGCGGCGTCTGGGCGTACCACAGATCCTTGCGCGATGGCGTACGCACGATGCGGCCCGCTTCGTCGGCGACCTTGACGGTGTCCACGGCGTGGATTCCCGCCACTGCCCCGCACCCCCCGTGGGCGATCCGCACGCATCGGTCGATCACCTCCTCCGGGGGGAATGGCCGGGCCGCGTCGTGCACGACAACGATCTCCGCTTCGCAGGAGATCCCCTCCAGCGCATTGGCCACCGAACCGAATCGGTCGTCTCCCCCCCGTACCACGCCTATCCGCCGGTCCTGCCGAAGCCGCTCCGCCAGATGGTGCTCGTCGGCCAGGGCGACCACCAGCTCGACCACGTCGCCCCGGGGCAGGAAGGCATCGGCGGCCCACTCCAGGAGCGTCCGGCCACGTAGCTCCAAGACGCTCTTGGGCGACCCGCCCATCCGCGCACCAATTCCAGCGGCCGGGATCAGCACCGCCACCCCGGAGCGCCGCCCGGGCGACTTCGCAAATGCTGTCACTTCGGGGCGTCCGTCACGCAACCGCTTCCGGCGGGCCCGCGCCCTCCAGAACCGAATCGAAGCGCGTGTACGACTTGTGGAAGAAGAGGTCCACCTTGCCGGTGGGGCCGTTTCGCTGCTTGGCGACGATCAGCTCGGCCACCCCCTCGATCGAGTTCCCATCGTTGTCCTTGGGGCCAAGGTAGTACTCGGGCCGGTAGAGGAAGATCACCAGATCGGCGTCCTGCTCGATCGCCCCGCTCTCGCGCAGATCAGAGAGCTGGGGGCGCCGGTTGGTGCGCTGCTCCGGGGCGCGGCTCAACTGGCTGAGGGCGATCACCGGCAACTCGAGCTCCCGGGCGAGCGCCTTCAGCCCACGCGATATCTCCGAGACCTCCTGCACGCGACTGTCGATCCGGGCGGTGCCCGACATCAACTGGATGTAGTCCACCACTACGAGGCCCAGATCGGCCTCGGCCTTCAGGCGGCGTGACTTGGCCTTCATGTCGAGGACTCCCCCCGTCGCCGAGTCGTCGATCCAGATCGGCGCTGCGTTGAGATGTCCCGCCGCTCGGGCCAGGCGTTGATACTCCTCGGGGGCCAGACGGCCCATCCGGAGCCTCTGCGAGTCGACACGCCCCTCGGCGCAGAGGAAGCGCTGCACGAGCTGCTGTTTGGACATCTCGAGGCTGAAGATTGCGACCGGCACCTCGTGCTCGATCGCAGCGGTCTGCGCCACATTGAGCGCCCACGAGGTCTTCCCCATGGAGGGACGCCCGGCGACGATCGCCAAGTCCCCGGCCTGGAGACCGGTCGTCATGCGATCGAGATCCCGAAAGCCCGTCGCGATCCCCGAGATTCCCCCCTGCGACTGCTGCAACTTCTCGATGTGCGCGAATGTCGGCCAAAGCACCTCCTTGATCCGCACGACGCCCTCGCGGTTGCGCGACTCGGAGACGCGGTAGACGAGCTGCTCGGCCTGGTCGAGCACCTCGTCGACAGCGCGGTCGTCCGGCTCGTAGACCCCGCGTATGATCGTCTGGGCCGCGTCGATCAGGCGGCGCAGCATCGCCCTGTCGCTCACGATGCGACCGTGGTACTCGATGTTGGCCGCGGTCGGCACGGCGTCGAGGAGGGACGACAGGTAGTCGATGCCCCCCGATCCCTCCAGCTCGTCCCGCTTCTTGAGCTCCTCGGAGATGGTCACGATGTCCAGGACGCTGCCCCTCTCGAAGAGGCGCGTCATCGCGCGGAAGATTCGCCGGTGCGCTTCCCGGTAGAACATTGTGTCGTCGACGAACTCGAGCGCTCGGGCAACGGCAGTGCCGTCGATCAGCATGCCGCCCAGCACCGAGGCCTCCGCCTCCGGAGAGAAGGGCGGCTGGCGGTCATAGCTCTTCTCGGCGGGTGATTGGCGGTCGTGGCCATTCTCGGGAGGCGGCCGGTCGCTCATCGCCGACCCCCTGCCTCCAGCGGGCCGCCCGAAGCTGCCCAGGAGCGGCTATGCGGCATCGTTCGCTCCGTCGATCACTCGGCAGAGGAGCTGCAGGTCGGCCCATGCGAGACGGCTGAGGCCGGGGTTGCGAAGGAGCGCCGCAGGGTGGTACGTCACCACAAGGGGAACGCCCTGGTAGCTGTGCACCTCGCCCCGCAGCTTGCCGAGGGGCCGGTTTTCGCCCACGAGCCACCTCGCGGCGAAGGACCCGACGCCGACTAGCACCTCGGGGGCTACGACCTCGATCTGTCTCTTGAGCAGCGGCGCACAGCTCCCGATCTCGTCGGGGAGCGGGTCGCGGTTCCCGGGGGGGCGGCACTTGAGGACATTGCAGATGTAGACCGACTCGCCCCGGGAGAGCCCCACCGCGGCGAGCATCAGGTCCAGGAGCCGACCCGCCTGGCCGACGAAGGGCACTCCGGTGGCGTCCTCCCTCGCGCCGGGCGCCTCGCCGACAACCATCACCCGCCCCTCCGGATTGCCGTCCGCGAAGACGACGTGCTGCCGACCATCCGAGAGGCGGCAGCGCGTGCAAGCCAGCGCGGCATCGCGTAGCTGCCCGTGGTCGAGGTCACCGACGACCTGCGCGAGGTCGGCGGCGCTGCCGGCCGGCGCGGGGGAGTCCGCAGAGACGATCCGCCTCGGTACCTGCGCCACATTGGCGAGCGCCTGCCTTCGGTCGAGGCCGTGGAGCACCACATCGGGTTCGCCGAGGCGGCGGCGCTGCTCCAGGTAGGCCGCGAAGGCACTGCGCACCTCAGGATTCACGCGCTGCCAGCCGCTTCTCCACGATCTCGACCACCTCCCAGGCGACGCGGAATTTGTCCATGAGCGGCAGCTCCCGGGCGGAGCCGTCCGGATGCACGATCGTGACCCGGTTCGTATCCGCCTCGAAGCCGCTGTCGCGCTCGGTCGCAAGGTTGCCCACTATCAGGTCGAACCCCTTCTCCTGGATCTTCGTCGTGGCCCGGGACACCAGATCGTCGATCTCGAGCGCGAAGCCGACCGCAACCGACCCCGGCTTCATCGCCGAGACCGCAGCAGCAGCCACGTCGGGGTTGGCGGCGAGCGTGACCGACCAGGTGTCCCCCACCTCTCTTCGCCTGATCTTGCCCCGCGTGGGATCGGCGGGGCAATAGTCCGAGACGGCCGCCGAGAAGATGGCCGCTGTCGCGCTCCCGGCTACATCGAGTACCGCGTCCCGCATCTCCCGTGCCGACTCGACTGCCACCACGTCGACGCCCGACGGCATTGGAAGTGCGGACGGCCCAGTCACGAGCGTCACCTCGGCACCGTGCATCCACGCCGCGCGGGCCAGCGCCACCCCCGTCTTGCCGGAGGAGCGATTGCCGAAGTAGCGGACCTGGTCGACGCGCTCGCGGGTTGGGCCGCCGGTCACCAGCACCTTGGCGCCGACCAGCGCGCCGTCGCACCCGAGGGCCCGGCCCACCGCGTCCACGATGTCGCCGGGCGCTGCCAGCCTTCCCAGCCCCTCCGCTTCGCCCACCGCCAGAGGGCCAGCAACAGGGCCGACGACCGCACACCCCCTGGCCGCGAGCGTCGCGAGGTTCTCGCGCGTGGGGGGGTGTGCGTACATCCGGTCGTTCATGGCGGGGGCCAGCACCACCGGAGCGTCGGCGGCGACCATCACAGTCGAGAGGAGGTCGCTGGCACGTCCGGACGATGCCCGCGCGATGAAGTCGGCGGTGGAGGGCGCGATGCAGACACAGTCGGCATCGCGGCCCAGCGATATGTGCAGAGCGGCACCGCCGACCGCGAAGAGATCGACCAGCGCACCCCGGCCGGTCACGCCCTCGAAGGAGAGAGGCGCGACGAAGCGGCGGGCGGCGTCCGTTAGGACCACGTCGACTTCGGCACCCAGCAGCGTCAGGTCACGGGCCAGCTGGACGGACCTGTACGCCGCCACGCCTCCGCAGACCCCCAGCACAACCCGGCTGCCCGCCCAGGGTGGCGACGGCACCCGGGCGTCCGGCGTCGCAACGCCGGACTCCACCTCTAGCTACTCGGCTTCCGGTCGGCGGCGCCTGACCAGTCGGTATTCGACCTGTCCCGAAGTGATCGCCTCCAGGGCCCGGGTGGAGAGCTTCTTCTGGTCGGCCAGGGGGCGCACCTCCATGGGGAGGATGTTCAGCTCGCGGGCGTACCTGGCGGCTACGAGGACGCCCTGGTACTTGCTCTGGTTGTGCTCGGCCACCTCGGCGGCGGTGAATACCCTCATTGGCTCTCCTCGCTGCTAGCTGTCCTGTACCTTGGCCTCATCTGCGCGGTCGGAGGCCCCTTCCGCGGCCGCACGCCCCCCAAGCGCCCGCAGCCGTGCGATCTCGGCCCGCGCACCCGCCTCCAGATCGCGGCAGAGGACCGCCGCCTCCGGCGCTCCGATCCGGCCCGGAGGCGCTCCCCGCCAGTGGGCCAGGACATCGGCCACCGTCTGGTCCAGCGCATCGTTGACGACGAAGCACTCGAAGCTAGAGGCACCTCCAAGCTCCCCGAGCGAGGTGCGCAGGCGGCGCACGATCCGGCCCGGCGACTCCGTGCCCCTGCCGTCCAGGCGGTCGATCCACGCGTCCGCGTCCGGGGGGACGATGAAGATAACGCATGCGCCCACACCATGCCGCAGCACCTGTGCGGCACCCTGCACATCGATGTCGAGCACCGGAGCTCGGCGCCCGGCACGGCGAAGGCTCGCTAAGGGCGTGCCGTAGTAGTCGCCGTGCACCACCGCGTGCTCCAGGAGCTCGCCGCCCGCGACCATCGCCCGGAAGTCGGCTCGCGACACGAAGAGGTACTCGCGACCGTGCTCCTCCCCGGCGCGTGGTCTCCTAGTGGTTGCCGATACCGAGAAGACGAAGCGGTCCGGACGGCTCGCCACGACGCGCCTCGCAATGGTCGTCTTCCCCGCGCCCGAAGGGCCGACCAGGACGAGCGCGGCGGGCTCGCTCCTCACTCGACGTTCTCGAGCTGCTCGCGGACGACCTCCAACTTCTCCTTCACCACAACCGCCGCGGCGGAGATTGCCGCGTCGTTCGCCTTGGCGGCAATGGTGTTGGCTTCGCGGCTCATCTCCTGCACGACGAAACCGAGGCGCTTGCCCACCCTGGCCGGGCCCCCCGCCTCTCCGGTCTCCTGGTCGGCGCTCATCGTATCGGCAACGAGCGCCATGTGCGACCTGATCCGCACGATCTCCTCGGCGATGTCCCACCGTTCGGCCAGATACGCGATCTCACGGGCGAGCCGCTCCTCGTCCACCTCTGGCCTCTCGGCGAGAATCGCCACCCTGGCCCGCAGGCGATCGCGTTCGCGCAGGAGGCGGGCCGGGGCCGCAGCCTCGATCGCGGCCACCATTTCGCCGATCTCTCGTAGGCTCCGCCTAAGCGCACTCTCCAGTCGGCCGCCCTCGGCTTCGCGCATCGCCACCACGCCGCCAAGCGCCGTCTCCACGCACCGGCCGAGCGCGTCCTCGTTGACCGCGGGGGCCGCCGACTCGGAGACGGCGAGCACACCCGGCAGCCGCACCAGCGCGTCCAACGACACCGTGGCTCGGTAGTCGCCCTCCCCGGAGGCGAGCTCCCGAGACAGCGCCCGCATTAGCTCCGCGTAGTGGCGTGCGCGATCCAGGTCCAGAACGGGCGCGGGTTCCTCGCCGCCGCCGCCTTCGCAGCCGACCGCCACCGAGACGCTGCCCCGCGCCAGCGTACTCCGCACGAGCTCGACGACCCCCTCCTCCAGGCGCTGCCAACCTCTGGGGAGACGCACCCGCACATTCAGGTGGCGGTGGTTGACGGTCCTGATCTCGACGGCGATCGACGTCCCATCGGCCAGCGTCTCCTCGCCAGCCCCGTACCCCGTCATGCTGCGGATCACGGGGCGGTCCGCCATCGTCCGCGCCCGCCCCGCCTGAGGGCCGAGGTCAGTTCCAGAACGACCATCTCACCCCGTACATGCCGCGGTTAATCGGCAGGAGCACACCCGGCAGGTCCTGATTGTTCTCTCGAAGCGAGAAGTTCTCGATGGTGGCGAAGATATTGAGGGTGAGAATCCGCATCTGAAGGCGGAAGTACCAGTTCTGGTAGAAGGGGACCGACTGCGGAACCGGGTCCTCGTCGTCGTCCAGCAGGAGCGTATCCGTCGGAATGGGGATGTTCATCGCCGGGCGTCCGTGCACTCCGAGGTCGACCCACAGCTCGAAGTTGCCGGTCTCCAGGTAGGTGCGGTGGAGGGAGAAGCTGGCCCGGTATACGTAGTCGGGGAAGTAGAGAGGGGGTGCCTCCGTGGTGTCGGCATCCTCCCAGAACTGGACCTCGCCAGTCAGGGCCATCCCCTTAGGCCAGACAGGAAGTCTCCACGCCACCTCCCAACCGCGACGGGGCAGCTGCGGCAGCACCAGCCCCCCCCGGTCGAAGAGCAGCTCCGTGGGCCACACCGAGTCCGCCTCGATCCAAAGGCGCGAGACCGTCGCCTCGTAGCCCCGCCAGCGGGCGCGCGCGCCGAGCCGGGTGCCGCTCCGATCGGTAAAGCGGCCGGTCGGCTCCTCGGCGACCTCTCCGGTGTCGGGCTCTTCGGCGTCGGGCTCTTCGGGGGGGAGCGGGATCAGGAAGGGGACCGAGCGGGCGCCCTGGCCGCGTTCGAAGAAGAGTGCGCCTAAGGGGTGCGGCGTAGCCCATCCGCGCACGGAGTACCCAGTGCCGGAGCGCTCGCCCCACGACTCCCTCCAGGTCTTCGCGCCGACCCCTCCCCAGACGCCAGCGCGCGCCACGAGCTCCGCGCCAAGCTCGTTGTCGACCACGCCCTCGCCCTCGTTGAACCGAGCGGCGATCCTGGCCCAGAGGGCGCCCCGCGATCCGGTCAGGCGCGCTCCGCGCTGCCCCCGCGCCTCGACCGAGAAGGGGAACGACTCGGTGGTGTCGTCCACGGCCACCGAGGCACCGGTCGCCCAGCCCTCGGCAAGGAGTCCTTCCGCCACCGCCAGGCGTCCGTGCAGCGTCCAGTCAGAGCGCGTGGCCCCCGTCGGCGAATCCTCGAATGCGACCCGATCGGTCGCCATGCGCCGCAGCTCGTAGCGAAGGCCGGCGCGGTCGCCTAAGTGCACGCCGTAGCGAAACCAGACGCCGGTAATCGACCCCGGGTCGTCGCGGCCCTGCGTGTCGAGTCGCTCGAGCGCCAGCGCCCCCTTCCCGCCGAACACGCTGGGAAGGGAGAAGGTCGCGCGAAGGAGGTTGGTGTCCAGATCGCCGGTACCGGCCTCGATAAGCGACGACGGACGGCCATCGCTGTGGACAAGGCGGCGGAGGCGGACCTCGACACCCCCCGGGCGCTGCACCACCCTAACGCTCTCCAGCCCGGAGAGCGGGATGCGCGCCAAGTCGGGGAGCGACCCTTCGAGCGGCAGGTGCTCCACGCCGTCGTAGTAGAGCCGTAGCCCGCCCCCGGCGTATCCTACCGGAAAGACCGCCGTGGCATGGCCGAAGTCGCCGCTCCTCACGGCGATGAGCCCCGGGATGTCCGCCAGGAGCTCCCAGAGCGTCTGCCCGCGCACTCCCAGCAGCTCCCTGCGGTCCCACTCCCAGACGCCTGCGATGGGGTCGGCGGGTGTAGGGTCCGGTAGCGAGGGGAAGACCGGGGGACGCGGCAGGGTGTCGTGTGCGACGCTGTCGAGAGCGGCTGCGGGCAAGGTGTCGCCCGCAGCCGTGACCCCGCCAGCTCCGGCGGCCGGTGGGTCGGCGGCCAACGTGTCCGGGGCCTCGACGCCCGGATCGCCGCCTCCGCCGTCGAGCGAGTCGGCCGCCGAGATCCCCGAGTCGGAGGGGAGGGCAGTGGAATCCGGGGTCGCTTGCGCCGAGTCCGACTGGACCACAACCGAGTCGGGCGGGTCCTGCGCCGCGATGGACTCGCCCGCCCACACCGCCAGGAGTGCCAGCAGCGGTGCCATGAGCCTGTTCGGCTTCACCGACCCGCCCTCGCCCATAGCCACTCGAGGAGGAGTCGGCAGGGCGTCCCCGTGGGGCCGTCCCGGAGGTACGGTCGGTCGCTGCTGCCGTAGGCGGTTCCGGCGATGTCCAGGTGCGCCCAGGGCGCGTCTCCGGCGAATTCGGCTAGGAAGCAGGCGGCGGTGATCGTCCCGGCGGCCCTCCCGCCCACATTCTTCAGGTCCGCGCAGTCGCTATCGAGCTGCTTGCGGTACTCGGCGCCCATCGGCAGCCGCCAGCACCGCTCGCCGGAGCGCTCCCCTGCGGCGAGGATCTCTCGCGCGAGCTCCTCGTCGCTGTCGAGGAGGGCGGACCTATGGTGGCCGAGCGCTACGACGCAGGCCCCGGTGAGGGTGGCGCAGTCGACGACGGCCGCTGGCCTCCACCCCTTGGCGTAGTCCAGCGCGTCGGCGAGGATCAGGCGGCCCTCGGCGTCCGTATTCACCACCTCGACGGACTTGCCGGCGCGGGTGCGCACCACATCGCCCGGCTTGGTCGCCATCCCCCCGGGCAGATTCTCGGCACACGGCACCACCGCCGCCACATTCGCCTCCAGGCCGAGGCGCCCGACTGCCAGCATCGCTCCCAGGACGGCCGCGCCCCCGGACATGTCGTACTTCATCTTCTCCATGCCCTTGGCTGGCTTGAGCGAAATCCCCCCAGCATCGAAGGTAAGGCCCTTGCCGACCAGGACGAGCGGCGCCTCGCCGGATTTTCCTCCCCGGTGGCGAAGCACAATGAGGCGGGGCTCCTCGCGAGAGCCTCTCGACACCGCGAGCAAGGCCCCCATCCGTTCCTCCTCGAGCTCCCCGGGGCCCAGGACCTTGCACTCGAGACCCACCTCGTCGGCCATTCGCCGCGCCTCGGCAGCCAGGTGCGACGGGGTCGCCACATTGGCTGGCCGGGCCTGCAGCGTGCGAGCCCAGTTCTCGGCATCGGCGAAGAGCGTGCCCCTTGCGAGCGCCCCCTCCCAGCCAGACCCCCGCGTACCCGCAATGAGGGCCGACTCCACCATCGGAGGATGAGTGTCTTCGAGCGCGCCGCAGCCATCGGCCGCTGGCTGCGACCTGAGCTCGTCATAGCGCCAGGAAGCGAGCGCCAGACCCTCGGCCAGCGCTTGGACGGCCGCCTCGTCGACCGAGCCCGACAGGTGGTCGGCGCAGAGGGCAAGCGACGTCACCCGGCAGCGCTCGGCCGTCCGCACCGCCCTGCCAGCCGCCGATCGCAGCTCCTCCGGCGCGGCGGACGCAGCATTGCCCACCCCCAGGAAGAGCACCCGGCGCGGTCCGTTCCCATCGGCCCGATACCCCAGCAAACGCTCGCCGGAGCGTCCGCGAAAGTCGCCGGAGGCCGCGGCCAGCGAGAGCGTCCTCCCCGAGGCCGCGTCGAGATCCCGGAGATCCTCGAAGGGACGGTCCGCCGCCACGAGCGCGACCATCAGCGGGGTCTCTACGCTCTCCGGCGAGGCGTGGGCTAGCTCTAGGCGCACTGCCGTTTACATGTGCTCGACGATCGTCTCGCCGAAACCGGTTGTCGAGACCCGGGTCGCGTCCCGCATCTGGCGCTCCAGGTCGTATGTCACCCGCCTGGCCGCGACCGCCCCCTCAACGCCGCGTCCGACGGCCCTCGCCGCTTCCTCCCAGCCGAGGTGATCCAGCATCATCGCCGCCGAGAGGATCAGCGATCCGGGGTTGACCCGGTTCATCCCCGCGTACTTGGGAGCGGTTCCGTGGGTCGCCTCGAAGAGCGCCACCGAGTCGCCGACGTTGGCGCCTGGCGCCATGCCGAGCCCGCCGACCTGCGCCGCGCATGCATCCGAGAGGTAGTCGCCATTCAGGTTGGGCGTGGCAAGGACCGAGTATTCGTGGGGGCGGAGGAGCACCTGCTGGAACATCGAGTCGGCAATCCGGTCCTTGACGATGACGCGCCCCCGCCGCTCCTCGCCCTCCAGGAGGCGCGCCTCTGACACTGTGGAGTCGGCAAAGCGCTCGGCCGCCACCTCGTACCCCCAGTCGCGAAACGCCCCCTCGGTGTGCTTCATGATGTTGCCCTTGTGCACCAGGGTGACCGAATCCCTGCCCCGGGAGAGGGCGTAGAGGATCGCGGCCGCCACATGGCGCTTGGTCCCGAAGGGGCTGATCGACTTGATCCCAATCCCGCTCCCCCTGCGGACCGAGGCATCCATCGACCCCTGCAGGAAGTCGCGCACCCGCTCTGCCTCGGGAGTCTTCGATCCCCACTCGATCCCGGTGTAGACATCTTCGGTGTTCTCGCGGAAGATCACCAGATCCACCTTCTCGGGCTCGCGCACTGGCGAGGGCACGCCAGGGATCCACCGCACCGGACGAATGCACGAGTACAGATCCAGCGCCTGCCGGAGCGCCACATTGAGCGAGCGGATGCCGCGGCCGACCGGAGTGGTGAGCGGCCCCTTGATCGCCACCCTGAACTCCGCCAGCGCTGCCAGCGTCTCCTGCGGGAGCCAGTCGCCAGTCAACTTGCGGGCCTTCTCGCCAGCGTAGAGCTCCATCCACGCGATCCGGCGCACTCCCCCGTACGCCTTCCGCACCGCTGCGTCGACCACACTCCGCGTCGCCGCCCAGATGTCGGGACCTGTCCCGTCTCCCTCGATGAAGGGGACGATCGGAGCGTCGGGGACGACTCGGTCGCCGGTGTCGCCGAGGATCCTCCCGCCGTCGGCGGGAATCTGTGCGTAGCTGTACGACGACACGAGGCCACTCCTGGATGTCCGTGGTTGCGTTAGCCCGACGCCCCGCAGATCGTTCGACGCAGGACCACTGCCAGCAATCCAATCTTGCGGTTGGGAGGCGGCATTTGAAGGGGTTGGAGCGCCCGTCGGTTGCCTCCCGCGCAGGCGAGTGGGCACTCCGATTGACAAATAGTGCCCTGAATCTGTCAATTCGAGTGGTTCGAAGCAGTGGACGCGATACCCGGGTCGGAGGAAAGACGTGAGCGCACCTGCAGGGCGGATTCGCTTCAGGCGGCAGTGGGGGATCTCTCCCCGGACGCGCTACCAGCTCGGGCGCTGCGACGCGATGGCGTCGGCGATCCGGGCGATGCCGCTCCACCCCGATGATCGGCGGCGGCTCCGGGAGTCGTCGCTCGAGCGGGCTGCCAGGGCGATCGCCTCGCTCCAGGACGACCGGCCGGGAGCGGCGGGAGGGAGCGACGAGCTGGCGGAAGACTGCGCAGTCGCCATGCGGCGGCTACACGACAGAGTCCAGGTGGCAGGGGAGGCGGAAGACACGCCCCTTCTCGACGCCGATACCCTCCTCGGTGCGCATCTCCTCCTCGCAGGAGGCCCGGACGATCGCCGGGACTGGGGTGCCGGAGGGTACCGCACCAGGCGCTGCGCCACGCCAGAGGGCGCACCGGACGCGGCGGAGGTGCCGACGCTCGTCGGCGAGCTAATCGCGTGGCTGAGCCGGGAGCTCGCCAAGGGTGGAAGGGGGTTCCGCTTCGGGCGCGCGGTCGTGCGGGCGCTGGCCGCTCACGCGCACATCCTGGCGATCAGTCCCTTCCGGGGTGGCAACCGTGCGGCCGCAGCGCTGATCGAAGGCAATATACTCGCAGGCGCAGGGTGCCCGACGGTTGCATCGCACATACAGCCAGAGCTCTACCTGCGCACGAGGGAGGAGTACGCGCGTGCGATGGACCGCTGTCGGCGCGACCGGTCGCTCACCTCCTTTGTCGAGTACGGCGTGGCAGGGCTTGCGGACGGAGTGCGGGAGGTCATGACAGAGATGGTCGACACAAGTCTACGCTCGAGCTGGCGGTGCCTAGTCCGCGAGCGGCTGGCTGCAAGCGTGTCGCGGAAGCGCAGCGTGCTGGCGAGGCGGCGACAGCTGATCCTCGCCCTGCCGCTCGACGGCGCTCTCGGGCTCGACGAGATGATGGGCCTGAACGCCGGCGTCGCCGAACCCTACGCCGATCTGTCGCGCCGGACGCTGCGCCGCGATCTGGCCTTCCTGCGCGATGCGGGCCTGATAGTTGAGCGCGAGGGGGGTTGGTCCGCCAACACCGCGGCACTCCGCCCCGGCGGTGCTGGCCGATAGTGCCTGATTCCATGGCGGAGCCCGAGCGCGACAAGGGGCGCGTCCTCGCGATCGACTACGGGACCCGTCGGATCGGACTGGCCCTGAGCGACCCCACCGGGACGCTGGCCACTCCGCTCTGCACGCTTCCGAGGAGGCGGGGCAAGCGTCCGCCCACGGCTCGAATCCTGGAGATCGCAAGCGGCCGTCGCGTGGCGCACCTGGTGCTGGGTCTTCCGAGAGCGATCGACGGTAGCGACAATTCGTGGACCGAGGCGGTGCGCGACTTTGGAAGACGGCTGGAGGCCCGGAGTGGTCTGCCCGTACACCTCGTCGACGAGGAGTGCACCTCGGTCGAGGCGCGGGCCAGGATCGGCGCCATCGGGCCGATCGGCAGGCAGAGGAAGGACAAGGCGAGGATAGATGCAGCGGCGGCGGCAATCATCCTCCAGGAGTGGCTCGACGAGCGCCGCCCGGCCGAGGCGTCCCCAGTTGAAGAGCGCTCGGGTTAGCCAGGCCGCACGCGAGGGGCTGCTCGTGCTCACCGTCGTATGGGCGGCGCAGGGGTGCGCGTCACAGAGTCCGGTCGAGGAGGTGTTCGTGGAGATTCCGATCGGCACCCCGTACAGCGATGTGCCGCGGATCCTCGCTCAGCGCGGGGTAATCGGCCTGCCGACGCTCTTCGGGATCTACGGGCGGGCGCGGCGGCTGGACCGCTCGGTCAAGGCTGGCACCTATCGGCTCGCCCGGGGTGCAGGCTTTGCCGAAGTATACGACGCCCTCTCGCGCGGCACCGTCGTGACCTACCCCGTCACCTTCCCCGAGGGGATGACGCTCGCCGCGATGGCACCCCGAATCGCCAAGGCCGCCGGGACCGATTCGGCCTCGGTGGTCAACACACTTGGCGACAGCGAGCTGCACACCCGCTGGGACGTACCGGGACCCGGACTCGAGGGCTACCTCTTCCCCGACACATACCGCTTCGCGGAGGGCGTTGGAATCGAACGGATCGTCGCTGCGATGATTGCCCGCTACCGGGCCTACTGGACCCCCGACCGCCGCGACGCGCTCGCCCGTTCGGGAATGACCGAGCAGGAGGTGGTCACCTTGGCATCGATCGTCCAGGCCGAGGCCGGACACAACTCCGAGATGCCCACGATCGCGGGCGTATTCCACAATCGGCTGCGCATCGGCATGCGCCTTCAGGCCGACCCGACGATCCATTACGCCCTTCCCCACGGCCATCGACCGCGACTACTCTACGCAGCGATGGACTCCGTCAGGGACCACCCCTACAACACCTACACGCACGCGGGGCTTCCTCCCGGGCCCGTCTGCGCCCCTGGCGCGGTTGCCCTGGACGCCGCCATGAGGCCGATCGACACGGACTACCTCTACTTTGTCCGGGGAGAGGACCGCATGCATGTCTTTTCGAAGACCCTCGACGAGCACAATGCAGCAGTACAGAGGGCCCGGCACCTGGACGAACGCGGATAGCGCGACCACACCCCTGCGGTCGTTTCCGATGCGCTCCGCCGCAACCAAACTTCGACTGATCGTCGCTACGGATACGCGACTGGCGGCACCTCGCGACATCGTGCACATGGTCGGCGACGCACTTCGGGCCGGGTGCCCGGCGGTGCAGCTGCGCGAGAAGGAGCTCCCCGCCCGCGACGTCCTGCCGCTTGCCCGCACCCTGCGACGAGCCACGCACGACGCTGGTGCCCTCCTGTTTGTGAACGACCGACTAGATGTGGCGCTCGCCGTCGGTGCCGACGGAGTGCACCTGGGACCGGATGATCTGCCGGTCGGCCTCGCCAGACAGATGGCCCCGCCTAGCTTCATGATCGGCTACTCTGCCTCCACGGTCGCCCGAGCACGATCCGCCATCGCCAGCGGCGCGGACTACATCGGGTGTGGCCCGGTCTTCCCAACCACGACCAAGCCCGATGCGGGTAGCGCCATCGGCGTCGCACAACTGGCCCGTATCGTCCAGGCGATCGACGCACCCGTTGTGGCGATTGGCGGAATCACCCCCGAAAACGCCCCTTCCGCCATCCAGGCAGGAGCAGCGGGCGTGGCCGCAATCGGTGCCGTGATGACGGCGGCCGATCCCCGCGCGACCACGAGCGGACTCCTCGCCGCACCCGAAGCGCATAGCAGCCCGTGGACAAACCTCCCACGGCATTCGAGCGGCGCTGCATCCGCGCTGGACCGATGCTCCCTGCGTCCCTCCTCGGGCCGGTAGCGCTGCTACCAACCCCTGCGGTCCGCAGATGCGCCCTGGCGGCATTCGAGGGGCGCTTCGGTGCTCGCGCGGGTTCATCCACGGACTGCTGGTTAGCAGCGTCCCCCAATGGCGTACCCACATGCGACACGCGCCCCGCCCGGTGGACTGCCACCGGCCGGGGCGCGAAACAGCAGGCTGGCGGCGACGTACTCTCCCACCGGGTTGCCCCAGCAGTACCATCCGCGCGGCAGGACTTTACTTCCGAGTTCGGGATGGGATCGGGTGTGGCCCCTGCGCTCTGGCCACCAGCCAAGCGCAAACAAACCAAGGTAGAAGAAGAGAGGTGCCTTACGTGCCAGAAGGCGTCCCAAACAATAATGGCTGGTCAAGCCTCACGGGCCATTAGTACGGCTCGGCTGCACGTGTCGCCACGCTTCCACCTGCCGCCTATCAACGTGCTAGTCTCGCACGGCCCTTCAGAGACCCCAAGGGGCCCTGGGAGTACTCATCTTGGGGGGGGCTTCCCACTTAGATGCTTTCAGCGGTTATCCCTTCCCGACGTCGCTACCCGGCGATGCCCCTGGCGGAACAGCCGGTACACGAGTGGTCAGTCCACTCCGGTCCTCTCGTACTAGGAGCAGCTCCCCTCAATACTCCAACGCCCACGACGG
>JAGWBP010000032.1:25132-25478 GCA_021295835.1 Gemmatimonadota bacterium
CAGTCAAGCTCCCTTATGCCTTTGCACTCTTCGCGCGATTGCCGACCGCGCTGAGGGAACCTTTGCGCGCCTCCGTTACATTTTGGGAGGCGACCGCCCCAGTCAAACTACCCACCGGCCACTGTTCCCAAAGAGGATTCACTCTTTCGGGTTAGAGTCCCAACATTGTAAGGGTGGTATTTCACCAATGACTCCCCGTCCCCTAGCGAGAACGGTTCGCAGTCTCCCACCTATCCTACACATGCAAAGCCAGAACCCAATGACAAGTTGCAGTAAAGGTGCACGGGGTCTTTTTGTCCTGTCGCGGGTAATCGGTATCCTCACCGATACTCCAATTTCGCCGAGC
>JAGWBP010000009.1 GCA_021295835.1 Gemmatimonadota bacterium
C
The DNA here is from genome assembly GCA_021295835.1 of Gemmatimonadota bacterium. Classification (GTDB taxonomy): domain Bacteria; phylum Gemmatimonadota; class Gemmatimonadetes; order Longimicrobiales; family Gaopeijiaceae; genus Bin94. Next base: position 2 of record JAGWBP010000009.1, read on the forward strand.
GGAAGCGTCGCGAGGGGCGTTGCGAGGCAGGTCGCTTCGAGAAAAACGGGCATCCGCTTGACATGGATACTCCCAGCTCAAGGAACCCCCTCGTGCGCGGAGTCACCCGGTAGTGACAGCGAACGAAGCCGCTCGCCCGCACGTCGACCGCGAACCCGTGCTCCCACTCGTCCACTCCGCTGTCACCCGGCACGCGCCGCAGACAGGGGTCGAGATCGTCGGTGATCTTCACCAGGATGTCCCGTGCGGCAGGGTTGGTCACGGTGACCGCGACATCGGTGACCGCCGCCAGAGCCGAGATCCGCGGCACGTCGCGTTGGGCGGTGGGTGGGCGCACCCGCCTTCCGTCCACCCACATCGCCAGCAGGATGACGGCGTCCGCAGCCAGCGCCAGCTCCGTGGATGCGAGCGCGAGAAAGGAAGCCCCGAGGAGCAGCGTGAGAGTGCGCCCGCTCGGGGTCGGTGACGGGCGGTTCACCTAGCGGGGAGCCTCCAGCGTCTCGAGCAGCGACTGCAATTCGTCGTCGGAGGAGCGGCCCTCGACTTCGGCCTCGGCGGTGAGCACGACCCTGTGCCTGAGGACCGGAAAGGAAAGCGATTTGACGTCGTCGGGAGTCACGAAGTCGCGGCCGCACAGATATGCCTCGGCTCGTGCCGCCTGGAAGAGCGCCACCCCGGCCCGGGGACTTGCTCCGAGCACGAAGGCGGCGTCTTCGCGGGTGGCGCGCACGATGTCCGTCACGTAGCGCCGCACCCGCTCGTCCATGTGCACCCGGTTCACCTCAGCGCGCATGGCGAGCAGTTCCGCCCGGGTGGTGGGCTCGCCCATCGGGTAGGTCACCTCGTCGTCGGCCCTGAAGCCGTCCTCGTGCCGGTCGAGGATCTCCCGCTCCGCCTCTTCGGGCGGGTAGTCCACCGCGATCTTCATCAGGAAGCGGTCGACCTGCGCCTCGGGGAGTGGGTAGGTCCCCTCGTACTCGACCGGATTCTGGGTTGCGAACACGGTGAAGGGGGCCGGCAACGCACGCGTCTCCCCGTCCACGGTAACCTGCCGCTCCTCCATCGACTCCAGCAGCGCCGCCTGGGTCTTGGGGGGTGCCCGGTTGATCTCGTCGGCCAGCAACAGGTCTGCGAATACGGGTCCGGGCCGGTAGGTGAAGCCCGAGTCGCCGAGGACGTTGACGCCCACCAGGTCGGTGGGCATCAGGTCGGGTGTGAATTGCACCCTGCCGAAGTCGAGTCCGAGCCCCCTGGCCAGCACCCGCACCGCGAGTGTCTTGGCGGTTCCGGGGACCCCTTCCACCAGGGCGTGGCCCCTTGCGAGAAGATTGATGATCAGGTGTCGGAGCACGGTCTGCTGGCCGAGCACGACCTGTTCGAGGTCGCCGAGCAGCCGCAGGGCCGCGTCGGGTGCTGTCATGGATTGAGTCTCCTTGCTGGGCAGTCCGGGGATGGATCCGGGTTCAACCACGGGCGGCGACGTGTTGGTCGACTCCTGCGGCGATCTCCGCGAGATCCGGTGGGTGCGCCTGCAGTCCCTTGCGCGCCCGCGCCAGGGGGGTGTCGGTGCCCTCCCCGGCATCGAGCCTTCGCAGCAGCGAGTGGGCTTCCGCAATGGTGCGCGGCGGCGGGTGGCGCGCGATTCTCGCGAGCCGCGCAAGGAGCAGGAGCGCGGCGGTGTTAGAGGCGCCGGCCTTTCTGTACAGGTCTCCCAGCGCCGACACCTGCTCCAGTGGAGACCGGCGCTCCAGATCGGGTGGGGCGACCGCCGGGGTGGGTGCGCCGAAGCGAACGCCTGCACAGGCGAGGATGAGGAAACAGACGGCGACCAGGTGCAGAAGGGTTCTCCCGCCCGGGCTTGCCAGGAAGAAGTCTCTCAGGATTTCGGCGCGCGTACGTTTGCCCCGGATACCCTGGTGGAATTCGTCGAAGAAGACGGTGTCGGCAGGGGGGGTGTAAGCAAGCGCGGCCCGCACCGCCAGGACCGCCAGCGGATCATTCGCGACGCGTTCGTTGGCGAGGGCCCTTGCCTCGGAGAACACCACGACGCGTCCCTCTCCGAGCGAGAGTTCGGCCGCTGCGGTCCACAGCCCGCCCTGTGGCCCCTCTGCCGCGAGCAGGCGCTCTACACCATCGACGCGGGACGAATCGGGGTCCGATTCACCCCGGACGCGCACGCCGTGGACCGGCGGCAACGACGGAGGAAGGCCTGCGGTCAAGGGGTGCTCGTACCAACGCGGTTGTGCCAGAGGCGTGTCCGACAACCACTCCCGCCCCAGGCGCGGACGGAGCGTGACCCCGAGTGAGTCCATGAGCGGCGTGGTCCGGGGCCGGCCCGTCTCATCGAAGCGGTGCGGTGGAGCGTAGATGAGGGTGCCACCTTCCCGCACCCTGTCCAGGAGCGCTCGGACCTCGCGCGGGCTCGGGAAGAGTGGCGGCTCCAGGAGCGCGACGGTGCCACGCACGGGGTCCGCCTCCACGAGCGGGGTGATCCGCTGCCCCACGGGCCGTCCGAGACGTTCGATGCCCCGGGCCAGCGCCGCCACTCCGTCCGGCGTGGTCCGGAACGAGCTGCGCAACTCCTCCTCGCTGCGCAGCCCCTCCGGCCGATACAGGTAGCCGACCACCAGCGCGATGGCGATGACCACCCCGATCCACAGCGCCGGTCGCCCCGCCAGCCCCCGATTCGCCCCTTCGATGTCGCTCACTTCGGGCCGGCTTCCGGCTCTCGAGCCCCAGTTCCACGGTCTCCGTCTCCGGCCGCCGCGCCGGCATCGCCACCGGCGGAGGCCGTATAGGGCTGCGCGGCCTCCTCCTCCCCCTCCTGGGTTCCGCACCCCGCGTCCCGGGCCCTCCGCGCCAGACCGGCGTAGCGCTCGGTTGTGGGCACCTCCGGGCCGAAGGAGAAGTCCTGAAAGGAATTGAGAAACCTGCCGCCGGCCCCCGCCACACCGCCGCCGACGCGGGCGATCTCCAGGGCGTAGTCGCCCGGCGTCTTGGAGCTGTGGAAGGAAAGGGCTCCGTGTTTCTCGAGTGTGAGCAGGAATCCCTGGTAGAGCGCGGTCGCCGCCGGACGGAGATCCCCACGACCGGCCCGCTCGGTTGCCAGCTTCAGCCACTCGCCGGCGCTCACGGGCGTTTCGGGTGACGCCTGGTGGTCCTCTTGCTCGCCCTGGCGGAGCCATGCAGGAGCGTGCCTTGCGGTTACGAGCACCAGGGCCACCACGGCCGCCAGCACGATCAGAACCGTCAGGATCTCGGCGGCGCCAGCCTGTTCGCCGAGCAGTTGGCGCATCCATCGCCACAGGTCTTCCAGCAAATCGCCCAGCCGGCGCAGCAAGAGCCATCTGGCACCCTCTTCGAAGGTGGCGAAGTCGGGTCCGGCCAGGATCTCGCGCAGAACTTCCGATACCTCGCCCGCCCTCGGCAGCTGCCCTGCCTCCGGCTCCTGCATCAGCCGGTTTCCATCGCGCTGGCCCGCGCCTCCAGGTCATAGGCCTCGCTGCGCACCCTGCGGTCGTGGAAGAGAATCAGGATGGCCCCCACCAGGAAGGGTGCGGTCAGCGGTCCCGCCAGCAGGTCGGCGGTGTTCAGCAGCCACTGGCGCCCCGGGTCGATCGTTTCGAGCGCTTCCGGCGAGGTGAACAGTTCCTGGAAGCCGAAGAGCACGGCGATCGCAAACGAGGGAGCGATGTTGATGATCATCGCGACGATCATGATCCCGATCACGCGCAGCCACCCTCCCCGGCAGAGGTGCAGCGAGCGCCTCAGGGCGCCGATCACACCCCGGTCTTCGATGATGACCGCAGGGAAGATGGCGAAGGTCGCCGCGAGCCAGAAGCACACCATGCACACGATGACGGGAAGAAAAAGGAACAGAAACCCGAGCAGGGCGAGGACGATGCCCTGGCTCTCGGCCGTGATCGCCATCGGGACCGTCGCCACCGCGAACACAACGAACCCGACCACCACGAAGAGCAGCAGCGCGAGGAGGGTCGCGCCCCCGGCGGCGGGAAGGTGGCCGAGCGCGCGCCGGTATGCCCCTCCCACCGAAACCCCCTGCTCGTCGATCCGCAGGACCATGGCCACCGCCACCGCCAGCATGCCCAACCACGAGATCACGGCGTCGATCGCGAGTACGCCGAACAGCAACCCCGTCTCGCCAAGGAGCGCGGCGGGTTCGACGGTCTCGTCAAGGGTCGCACCGAACGGGTCCACACCGGAAGCGAGGGTGACGACGTAGCCCGGAAACGCCCCCAGCAGGGCGATCAGGTAGTACAGGCCGAAATCGCGGCGGTAGAGCTGCAGGGCACCGTCGACGATCTCGCCGAAGCGGAGCGGCCTGAGAGGAAGGAGAGACATCGGGCCGAAGCTAGCCGGTCGGATCGGCAACCCGCCAGCAGTAGCGTGGATAGCCTCGCGAGAGGTTGTCCACGGGCTCGGGCTACCCGGCCCGGAGCTCCCGCAGCACGGCGAGGTTCCTGCGATCGGCCTTCACGCCGTCCTCGCCCTTCGGGGTCTCGAGGATCTTCGGCAGGTGGTGGAACCGTTCGTCGTTCATGAGGCGGCGGAAGGGCTCCAGCCCGATCGTTCCCTCTCCGATGTGCTCGTGGCGATCGCGGTGCGAGCCGAAGGGGGCCAGGGCGTCGTTCATGTGGAAGACCTCGACGCGGTCGAGCCCAATCGTGTCCTCGGCTCGCATCCAAATCCCCTCGTAGTCGCCCGCCAGGTCGAGCCCGCCTACCCAGGCGTGGCAGGTGTCGAAGCAGACCCCGACGCGGGTGCGCTCGCGCTCCGGAATCAGCTCTATGATCCGGGCCAGCTCCTCCAGCGTGCCCCCCACCGAGGTGCCCGCCCCGGCCGTGAGCTCCAGGAGGACGCGCGGGCCGGTGGGGACTGCCTCCATCGCCTCCGCGACGCCCTGCGCATTGCGCTCGATCCCGTTCTCCCGGTCGCCGTCCGTAGCGTTGCCTGGGTGGGTGACGATAGCGTCTAGCCCGAGCAGCGCCGCCCGCTCCAGCTCGCCCCGGAAGCACTCCGCCGAGCGGCGCCAGAGGTGATCTGTCGGCGACGCCAGGTTGATCAGGTACGAGTCGTGCGAGACGGTGTAGGAGATCCCCGTCCGGGAGACCTCGCCCCGAAAGGCGGCGGCCCGGTCGTCTGCAATCTTCGGCTCCGCCCACCGGTTCGGCTGCTTGGTGAAGATCTGCAGCGTGCTCGCACCCACCTCGAACGCCCTCTCGGGAGCTCGTTCGACGCCCCCGGCGACCGAGAGGTGGGCACCTAGCGCGCGGGGGGCACCCGCTATCGTGGAGGAATCGGACATCGCGAGTGTAAGGTCGGCCTCTTCGCCCGCCCGGACAAGATCGCCCGTACGCGCCGCGCCCACCCTTGCCACCCCCCGGCACGGGGCCGACCTTACCCATTCGCAATTCCCAGTCGCATCTATCCGCTCACGGAGGACTTTGCCACCATGCGCCTGTATCCCGCTGCCGCAATCGCCCTACTGGCCACCCTCTCGGGGTGCGCCTCTCCCGCGCCCGCCCCGGCTGCAGCGATGCCGCCCACCCCGGCTGCCGACGAGGCGATGCCGGCCGATGCCGACGGCGGCGCAGATGCGATGGACGAGGTCGCCGCCTCGGGCGTCTACGACACCGTGCAGGCCGGTGCCTTCGACAACGGCAAGATGTGGACCTTCGACACGCCGCCGACCGAGTACCTGGAGAGCACCTTCGGGTTCTCGCCGGACGAGGAGTGGTATGCGAGGGCCCGCCTGGGCGCGCTCAGGATCCCTGGCTGCTCGGCCTCGCTGGTGTCGGCGACGGGGCTGGTCCTCACCAACCACCACTGCGCCCGCTCCTTCGTCACGCAGGTATCCGGGGACCACGAGAATCTGCTCGACAGCGGCTTCTACGCGGCCACGATCGACGAGGAGCGCCCTCTCGAGGACTTCCACGCCGACCAGCTGATCGAGATCGTCGACGTCACCGGCGAGATCCAGGGCGCGGTTGACGCGGCCGAGGGTGCCCAGGCCCAGAGCGCCGTGCGCGACAGCCTCACCGAGGCGGTCGCCCAGCGGATCAAGGGGGAGCGTGGGGGCGAGGAGGCGGGCCTTCAGGTCGACGTCGTTTCCTTCTACAACGGCGGCATGTACTCCGCCTACGTCTTCCGCCGGTACGAGGACGCCAAGCTGGTCATGGCGCCCGAGCTCCAGATCGGCTACTTCGGCGGCGACCCGGACAACTTCACCTACCCTCGCTACTCCCTCGACTTCGCCTTCCTGCGCCTCTACGGTGACGACGGGGTGCCGCTGGCGACCGACGAGCACTTCGTCTGGAGCGAGGGAGGCGTCTCTGTGGGCGACCTCGTCTTCGTCATCGGCAATCCGGGCAGCACCACCCGCCTGCAGACGGTGGCGGAGCTCGAGTACCGCCGGGACGTGGCGATGCCCGCGCTCCTGGGCTTCCTGGATTCCCGGATCGAGGCGATCGAGGGGTACCTGGAGGGACGGGGCGACGAGCCAGACATCGACGACATCCGAAACGCCGTCTTCAGCCTCCTGAACGCCCAGAAGGCGTATCGGGGTATGCTCGGCGGTCTGGAGGACCCGTACATCATTGCCAGGCGGGCCGCGGCCGAGAGCGACTTCCAGGATGCGCTGGCCGCCGATTCGGCGCTTGGGGCGGGGCACCTGCCGCTCTTCGAGGAGATGGCCGCGCTACAGTCCCGCAAGCTGGAGGTGGCGGACGAGTCGCACGCGTTTGCCGTACTGGGGAACCCGCGCTACGAGTCGAATCTGATCATGCGCGCTCTGCGGGCGCGGGGACATGTGGCCGCCAGGGCCCAGGGCGCCTCCGAGGAGGACCTCGAGGCGGCGCTCGCCGAAGTCCGATCGGTCGGCAGTCGGGCTCGGGAGCTGGACGAGGCGCTCCTCGTCGCACGTCACCAGGACCTGATAGACGCATTCGGCACCGGTCACCCGACTGTGGTCGAGCTGCTCGGCGGCCGCACGGCCGAGGAGGCCGCGGCTCTGCTGATCTCGCATTCGGCGCTCTCGGACTCGGCTAGCGCGATCGATGCTCTCATGGACGACTCGGTCGACATCCACGCCGACCCCGGCTACGCCTTCGTGCAGGGGCTCCTGGCCGCGTACGGGCCCTTCAGGGCGGCACTCTCGACGGTGGGGCCCGAGGAGGAGGCGATCTCCTCCAAGCTGGGACGCGCGCGCTTCCAGCTCGACGGCACCCGTATTCCCCCCGACGCGACCTTCTCGCTGCGTCTAGCCGACGGGGTGGTCTCGGGGTACCCCTACAACGGCACCGTGGCCCCGGCGTACACCACCTTCTATGGGCTTTACGACCGCCATCACTCCAATCCGGAGGCGGCCGAGTGGGATCTGCCCGGGCGCTGGAACGATCCGCCGGAGGACTTCGACCTCTCGACGCCGATCAACTTCGTCAGCACGGCGGACGTGATCGGCGGAAACTCGGGATCGCCGGTCGTGAATCGCGAGTTGGAGGTGGTCGGCCTGATCTTCGACGGCAACATCCAGAGCCTCTCCGGCGACTACATCTACATGCCGGTGCTGAACCGCTCGGTGGCGGTCGATGTGCGCGGCATCCTAGAGGCCCTGGAGGAGGTATACGGCGCATCGAGGATCGTCGAGGAGCTGACGATGAAGCAGGGCGAGTAGCGCGAGGTCCGGCGGGTGACGCTAGCCCGCTGTCGCCCTGGGAACCCCTTCTGCGGGGGGGCGCCGCTCCTGGTGGCGCACCGTGGCGGTTCCGGACTCAGGCCCGAGAACACCCTCGCCGCCTTCGTGCACGCGGCCACTGGGTGGGACGCCGACATGCTCGAGACCGATGTGCGCCTCACCGCCGACGGCAAGGTCGTGGTGCTGCACGATGCCACGGTCGACCGAACGACCGACGGCAGCGGGGCGATCGCAGAGATGGGGTGGGAGGAGGCGCGGGGGCTCGACGCGGGGTGCCGTTTTCGCGACTCGGAGGGCGGTACGCCATTTGCTGGCCGGGGCATTCGGCTGCCCCTCTTCTCGGAGGTGCTCGAGGAGCTGCCCGCGATGCGCATCATGGTGGAGCCCAAGGCGCCCGAGGCCGCTCGACCGCTCGTCGAGGTGATTCGTTCGCACGGCGCCGAGCACCGTGTCCTGATCGGTGCGGAGTGGGAGCGGACCCGACGTGACGCACGGGGCTACTCCGGCCCCTGGGGTGCGTCCAGGGCCCAGGTGCTCCCCTTCTGGCTGCTGCACCGGTTCCCCTTCGCGGGGGCGCTGACGGCACCTAGGGCCGACGTGCTCCAACTGCCGGAGCGGTCGGGGCGGTGGCGTGTCGTGACCCCCCAACTCGTGCGGGCGGCCCACCGAGCCAACCTCGCCGTCCACATCTGGACGATCGACGACATGGACGACATGCGCCGCCTGCTGGCGTGGGGCGTCGACGGGATCCAGACGGACCGCCCCGACCTGCTGGCGAAGGTGCTCTCGGAGGTCGCCGGACGTCCGCCGCCAGCCAGCGCTCCGCCGCCGTGAGCCGCGACTTCGCCCGGCGGGTCCGCCTCCGCGTCCGGGCGGACAGCCTGCTAGATGGCGCCGAGGTGGTCCTCGCGGCAGTCTCGGGCGGCCTCGACTCGATGGCGCTTCTGCACCTCCTCGTCCGTCGCGGGGTGGCACCCCCCGAGGCGATGCTCGCCGCGGTCCACGTCGATCACCGGATGCGCCCGGAGAGCGCCGCCGACGCCGAGTGGGTGGCCGGGGTATGCGCCGACTGGGGCGTAGCCTGCCATCTGCGCCGCGCTTCGCGCCCTGTCGCCACCGAGGCCGAGGGGAGAAGGTTGCGCTACGACCTCTTCGCCGAGCTCGCGTGCGACCTCGGCGAGAACACGGTCGTCCTGACGGCGCACACGGCCGACGACCAGGCCGAGACGGTGCTCTTTCGAGCCGCCAGAGGGAGCGGCCCGCGAGGTGTGGTCGGGATCCGGCCTAGGCGAAGGCTTGCACCCGGAGGCTCGACGGCGGTTGTGCGGCCGCTGCTGCCCTTCACGCGCGGGGAGCTCGCCGAGTATGCGGCCGAGCACTGCGTGCCCTACCGCGAGGACCCCACCAACCGCGACCTGCGCTGGACGCGCAACACGATCCGCCACCGCATCCTGCCGGAGCTCGAGAGGGCCGTCCCGGGGGCTGCCGCGTCCCTCGCCCATATGGCCGAGACGAGCCGTGCCGAGTCAGCCGCCCTGGGTCTACTCCTGGACGGGCGCATCGCCGCGATGACAGCGGTGCCGCCGGGCACCGCCAAGGGCTTCTCCCTCAAGCGGGCCGAGCTGGCCGCCGCGCCGACCGAGCTGGCTGCCGCGCTGCTGCGCCGGGCCGTAGCGCGCCTTGGCGGCGAGGCCGGACGGAGGGCGACGGGCGACCTCCTGCACTTTGCCCGGGAGGCGGGTGGCGGTCGCGAGGTCACGGTGAGAGGGGGCGTCACGGTAGCTCGCGAGGGCCCCCTGGTGCACATCCGCCCACCGGTGCGGAGTCCACCGGCCTCAGACGGCAAAGTTGCCGTCGCAGATCGAAGTGCGGACCCATCGGCCGGCTGTGGCCCCGGCGCGGATGGTCGCCAACTCGCTCGCGTCGTCTACACCGCCAGCGAGATAGCCGCCCGGGTGCAGGAGCTGGGACGCCGCATCGGCGAGGCCTACGCCCCCGACGACCGGCTTCTCCTCCTCGCCACCCTAAAGGGCTCCTTCATCTTCGCGGCCGACTTGGCGCGGGCGATCCCCATCCCTGTTCAGGTTGACTTCATGAGGGCGGCGAGCTACGGAGAGGGCCGCACCAGCAGCGGCGAGGTCACGCTCCGCGATCACCCCGGCGAGCCAGTCGCCGGACGGCACGTCATCCTCCTCGAGGACATCGTGGAGACCGGCCGCACGCTCGACCATCTGGTCCCCACGCTCGAGCGCGAGCGTCCCGCCTCGCTGGAGGTCTGCGCCCTCCTGCACAAGCGTCTGGCCAATCCGGCGAAGGAGATTCGCTGGGTGGGCTTCGATGCCCCGAGGGAGTTCCTCGTGGGCTACGGGTTGGATTATGGGGAGGACTATCGGCACTTCCCCTATATTTGTTCGCTAGCGGTCTGCGGGTAGCCGTGTGCTAGAGATGCAAGGATCCCCCGACCCGCCCGCGCTTCGCCACTAGAGGATGTCAGAGAAGAAACCCCAGCCCAGCGCCCCGCCGAAGGGGATGAAGCGAGTCACCCGGGTGGCCTCGTTCTGGCTGCTGATGGCGCTGATGTCGCTCCTTGCCCTGCAGTTCCTTGGCCGGAGCGACCGGTCGGCAGGCCGAGTCAGCCCCTCGGAGCTCTACCGCCAGATCGAGAACGACAACATCCTCGAGGTCACCATCGTGGGCGAATCCGAGGTGAGGGGCGAGTTCAGGAGCACGGTCGAGGTAGACAACGCGCTCGTAAACGAGTTTGTCACCAACATCGTACCGGGCGCCGCCGCCGAACTCGCCCGGGAACTCCGCGAGCGGGAGGTCGAGGTCGATGCCCGCGCCGCGCCGGCCGGATTGCTCCCGATCGTTGTGACTTTCCTCCCCTGGATCCTCATCATCTTCGTCTGGATCTGGATCCTCCGCTCCATGCAGGCGGGCGGCAACCGCGCCTTCCAGTTCGGACGCTCTCGCGCCCGCCTGATCAGCCCGGATACGCCGCAGGGCACCTTCGCCGACGTGGCGGGGGCGGAGGAGGCCAAGGCTGAGCTCGCCGAGATCATCGAGTTCCTGAAGGACCCTCCCCGCTTTTCGCGCCTGGGTGGACGCCTGCCCAAGGGTGTGCTCTTGGTGGGGCCACCGGGGACTGGCAAGACGCTTCTGGCGAGAGCGGTGGCGGGAGAGGCGGCGAGGCCCTTCTTCCAGATGTCGGGATCGGACTTCGTGGAGATGTTCGTTGGGGTGGGCGCATCCCGGGTGCGCGATCTCTTCGAGCAGGGGAAGGCGCATGCGCCGTGCGTGATCTTCGTTGACGAGATCGATGCCGTGGGGAGGCACCGGGGTGCCGGGCTGGGGGGCGGCCACGACGAACGCGAGCAGACGCTGAATGCGCTACTCGTCGAGATGGACGGCTTCGAGTCCAACGACGGGGTCATCCTGTTGGCGGCCACGAACCGGCCCGACGTGCTCGATCCTGCGCTCCTCCGCCCAGGCCGCTTCGACCGCCAGGTCGTCGTGGACATGCCCGACGTGAAGGGCAGGGAGGGGATCCTCGCCGTGCACGCCCGCCAGCTGCCCCTCGCCGAGGATGTGGAGCTCTCGCTGATCGCGCGAGGGACGCCCGGCCTGAGCGGGGCCGACCTCTCGAACATCTGCAACGAGGCCGCCCTCTTCGCCGCAAGCCGCGGGGTCGACCGGGTGAGCATGGAGGACTTCGAGCAGGCCAAGGACAAGGTGATGCTCGGTGCCGAGCGCCGGAGCATGGTGCTAACCGACTCGGAGCGGCGCCTCACCGCCTTCCACGAGGCGGGTCATGTCGTAATCGGGGTCAAGATCCCCGGACTCGACCCGGTCCACAAGGTCACGATCGTGCCGCGCGGGCGCGCGATGGGGCTCACCGCCTCGCTCCCGGAGGAGGACCGCCACTCCTACACCCGGGACTGGATGACCGGACAGCTGGCGATGCTCTTCGGAGGAAGGGTCGCCGAGGAGATCGCCTTCGGCCCCGCCAAGGTGACTACGGGCGCGGGCAACGACATCGAGCGCGCCACGAGCGTGGCCCGGCGCATGGTGACACGCTTCGGCATGTCCGACCGGATCGGCCTCATGGCCGTAGGTGACTCCGACCAGGAAGTCTTCCTCGGGCGGGAGCTGGTGCAGCGCCGGGAGGTCTCGGAGCACACGGCCCGCCAGGTGGACGAGGAGGTGAAGCAGCTCCTGGACGCCGCCCACAGCAAGGCCCGCGAGATCCTGGAGGCGAACCGCGACCTACTCGAAGCGCTGGCCGAGGCGCTGCTGGAGCGGGAAACGCTCGACGGCAACGAGATAAAGCTCCTGGTGGATGGCGGCGAGCTGCCGCCGCTGGGCGCCGGGACCGACGAACCGGCGGAGTCGGCGGTTGTCCCGCCCGAGAGCGAGCCGCATGCTCTCCCACTTTCCAAGCCGGGGCTCGGAGCGCCCGACCCGCTCCCCTCGCCCGGGTAGCCAACCCGCTTTAGCTCCGCTGGACCGCTTTCGCTCTTCTGTCCAGTCCTACTTGCTACGCGGGCTCCAGCGCGGAGCTCCCCGTGGCGGTAGGTACCACTCGGGGGATCGACGCCTCGAGCATCTCGCGCAGCCGCGCCGGCGAGACCCCGACCTCGATCCTCCCACCGAACGCCACTGAGATCCGTGACGTCTCCTCGCTGACGACGATCACGAAGGCGTCCGTCTCCTCGCTCAGGCCGAGGGCGGCCCGGTGACGCATCCCGAGCGAGCGGTCGCGCAGCGGACTCTGCGTGATCGGCAGGATTGCCCCGGCGGCCGCAATGGTGTCGCCAACCACGATCACAGACCCGTCGTGCAGCGGCGAGCGGGGCATGAAGATCGTCCCCAGGAGCTCGGGCGACAGCACACCCTGAATGCGTCTGCCCGTCAGCGCATACTCGCGCAGTCCCGTCTCGCGCTGGACGGCGATTATGGCGCCGATGCCCGAGCGCGCCAGGAGCGAGGCCCCCTGCACCAGCCTGTCGACGATCTGCTCCTCCCGGGCCGGGCTCAGCACACCCCTCCCCAGCCTCGCCAGCGCGGCCCGCATCTCCGGTTGGAAGACGACGAGCGCGGCTATCGCCCCGTACTGGAAAAGCGCGTCCAGGAGCCGCCGGATGAGCGACAGCTCCATGACGATAGCCAGGAGGTAGCACCCGGCGAGGAGGAGCACGCCGAGCAGCATCTGCATCGCCCGGGTCTCCCGGATGAGCAGGAGGATCCGGTAGAAGAGGAGGAAGACGATGGCGATCTCGATGGCGTCGCTCCACCCAGGACTGAGGAACCGCAGCTGCTGCAGGAAGCTGTCCATCGTACCCCTTCAGGCCGAGTGCTGGGCCGCGCGCGTGCCTTTCAACGATAACCGAAGCGGGACCGTGGGTTGCGCTTCGGTTGCTCCGCGCCTCATATTTCTCTAGGAATCGGGGCACGGTGCGCCCGGGTGTGCTCCGGCCCTCGCAAACTCACCCTCGTCCATCAGCGGAGCGCCAGTTGAACACCCAGTACGAGCTCCTCACCCTCTTCGCGGACGGCGGCAGGATGATGTACCCGCTCGTCATCTGCTCCCTCATCGGCCTAGGCGTCATCATCGCGAAGTTCTGGACGCTCTGGGTGGCCGGGCGCGATTCGGCGGCGGTCATCAGGTCGGTGGAAGAGGCGGCCGGGGAGGGCGACCTCGACGAGGCTGCCGCGATCGCCTCGGCGACTCGTGGACCGGCGGCGGCGATTCTGCTTGCGGGTATCCGCCGGATCAAGACCGCCAGCGTCAACGAGGGCGAGGTCGAGCAGGTCGTCTCGACGACCGGTTCGATCGAGCTCAGCTTCCTGGAACGCGGTCTGGTGGTGCTCGCGACGATCGCGAATGTCGCCCCTCTGATGGGCTTCCTGGGCACCGTCGCCGGTATGATCCTAGCCTTCGACTCGATCGCGCAGGCTGGCGATGTGGATCCCGCGACGGTGGCGGGGGGTATCAAGGTTGCGCTCCTGACGACCGCTGCCGGGCTCACGATCGCGATTCCCATCAACATCGGCTACAACATATTCGTGAGTAAGATCGACAGCCTGATTGTCGACATGGAGGAAAGCACCCAGAAGGTGATCAGCATGGCGTGGGACCTCGAGCGCGACGGCAAGCTGCAGGTATCGTGACCAACGGAATCAGGGCACTCTAACCCCGGGGAGATTGCCGCATGGCTGTACTGGGCAACAAGAAGTCCAAGGTCTCCGACGAGATTCCCTCCTCGTCGATGGCCGACATCGCATTCCTCCTGCTCATCTTCTTCCTGGTGACCACCACCTTCCCCAAGGACAAGGGTCTCCAGATCGTCCTCCCGGAGCAGGCGGAGGAGGTCGAGGTCAGCCAGAAGAACGTCCTTCACATCATCGTGAACCCGAACGGCACGGTCACGATCAAGCGGGGCGAGAGCCAGCAGGAGCAGGTCGTGCGCCCGAACGATGTGGAGAACATCTGGCGCCTCGACGTGGCCCAGAATCCGATCCTGATCGCCGCCGTCAAGACGCATCCCGACGCGCCGTACCGCTACATGATCGATGTGCTGGACGCCCTTCAGGCTGCGGGCTCCACGCGAATTTCCCTTGAGCTACTGGAGGTGTAGGAAGAGATGGCACTCAGATCTTCAGGACTGGAGCGAAAGTCCAAGGCCTCGAGTCAGATCCCGTCTTCGTCGATGGCTGACATCGCCTTCCTCCTCCTGATCTTCTTCATGGTGACGACTGTCTTTCAGAAGGACCGGAAGCGCACGATCGAATGGGTGGAGGCCGAGTCGAGCAAGAAAATCGACGAGAAGCACAAGGACATTCTCAACGTGTGGGTGGAGAGAAACGGGGATGTCTTCATCAACGACCTGCCACGCGCGATGGATGATGTGAGCGAAGTGGTGAGGCCGCTCCGCCTGGAGAGCGAGCGTCTCGTCGTCTCGATCCGCTCGGATCGCGACGCGCTGTACCGTTACATTGACGCGCTGAAGAACGAGTTGGTCGCGGCTGGCGCCCTGCGGGTCGTCTTCGCGGCCGAGCTTGAACAGGACATGACAAGGGAGAGACGATGAGCGACCAGACACTACCAGGTGCAGTGGCGGGCGGCGTTTCCGCCAACGAGGACTTCAAGCGCTCCTCCTCCGTTTGGTTGTGGGGATCGATCAGTGCCGCCACGGTGGTGCACTTCCTGATCTTCGCCTTCTTCCCCTCGATGTTCGCCCCGGATGTGAGTTTTTCGGTGGAGGATATCCCGATCGTCGACCTTCCCCCCGAGGTGGAGATTCCGCCGCCGCCGGAGGCGATCAAGCGCCCGGCGACGCCGGTCATTTCGGAGGCGCCGATCGACGATGAATTCACGATGGAAGACATCACCTTCGAAGCCAATCCGGTTGACAATCTCCCGCCGCCTCCGGATGCATCCGGTGAAGGTTCCGGGGACGCGCCAATCTGGGTACCGCGCGATGTGAACCCCGGATTTCGGGATGAGAGGAGCCGGAATGCTATGCGGGTTTGCCTCGAAAAGCACTACCCCCCACTGCTCCGGGACGCCGGCATCGGCGGCGACGTGATTGTGTGGGCCTTTGTCGAAGAGACAGGCGAGGTGCTGAAGACCCAGCTCAACAAGTCCTCTGGCCATCCGGCCATGGACGAGGTGGCCGTGGAGCAGGTCCGGGTCTGTCCGGGTGCCGAGTTCTCGCCCGGCATGGTTGGGGATAATCCAACAGGGCTGTGGGTGGCGTTACCGATCAAGTTCACCCCGAAGTAGCCGCGGCGGTCTTTCCGGCAAGCTGACTGGCAACTGGGGGCGTGCCGCCGGGTGCCGCTTGACGGTCGGGCTACGACGCGGTCGCGGTAGCTATGAAGAACGGCTTGCCAAGGCGCTGCCACGTGTTCAGCGGCGGATTCTTGCTGCGGTCGAGCGGAGCGGGCGGGCCTCTGGCAGCGTGCGCATCGTCGCCGTCACGAAGGGGCATTCGCTCGCGGCGGCAGGGGCGGCGGTCGCTGGCGGGCTTTCTGACCTGGGCGAGAACCGCCCGGACGAGCTCGCGGCCAAGGCGGCTCGCCTAGACGACCCTTCGATTCGATGGCATATGATCGGCCACGTCCAGAGCCGGAAGGCCCGCGCCGTCGCGATGTCGGCATCTCTAGTGCACAGCGTTGACCGTCTCAAACTCGCACGCAGGCTGTCGCGAATCGCCGAGGAGGCCGACAGGTGCCTCGAGGTGCTCGTGCAGGTCAACGCCTCGGGCGAGTCCACCAAGGGGGGCTTGCCGGTTGCCTCTGCAATCGACCAGATCGGCCAGGTCGCCGATCTCCGGGGAATCCGCCTCCTCGGCCTCATGACGATGGCGCCCCTCACCCGGGACGAGGGGCGGCTGCGCCAGGTCTTCGGCGCGACTCGCGAGCTGATGGAGAGCGCCGCCACAGCCGGGCTGCTGGCGGGACGGGAGCTTTCGATGGGGATGTCCAACGACTACGAAGTGGCCGTCGAGGAGGGGAGCACCGTGGTGCGGCTTGGAACGGTGCTGTTCGGCGAGCGGCCGGGAGCGCTGGGTCCGTGACTGGAGAGCAGAGCACCGTGGGGCAGGGGACGGTCGCGTGTGAGATGGCTAGGCTCTCGGAGGCCGCCCGGGCGGTGCAGGCGCTCTGGGACGATACCCCCCGCGTCGGCCTGGTGCTTGGGACCGGACTGTGCGGCCTAGCCGACGCCATCGAGTGCGACGCCGCAGTGCCGTATGGGGACTTGCCGCACTTCCCCCTCCCGACCGTGCCCACGCGACAGCGTGGGCTGATCTGCGGCGCGCTCGAGGATGTGCCCGTTGTGGCGATGCAGGGCCGCCTCCACCGCTACGAGGGGTACACACTGGCCCAGGTCGCATTCCCGGTGCGCCTAATGAGGCTGCTCGGCACCGAGGCGCTGATCGTAACGGCGGCGTGCGGAGCCGTGAATCCACTCTGGGCGCTGGGGGACATCGTTGTCCTCGACGACCACATCAACCTCATGGGCGACAGCCCCCTCATTGGCCCGAATCTCGACGAGATTGGCCCCCGCTTCCCGGACATGTCGGCCCCCTACGACCCCGCCCTTCAGGAGCTCGCGACGAGGGTGGCGCTCTCCCAGGGGACGCCGCTCAGGCGAGGCGTCTACGCTGCGGTCGTCGGACCGCAGCTCGAGACCCGCGCCGAGTACCGCATGCTCCGCCGAATGGGGGCCGATGTGGTGGGGATGTCGACCGTTCCCGACGTCATCGCCGCCCGTCACGCTGGCATGCGGGTGCTCGCTCTGGCCGTCGTCACCGACATGTGCCTCCCGGACGCGCTGGAGGAGGTCGACATCGAGGCGATCGTCGCCACGGCCCAGGCCGCCGAGCCGACGCTCAGGAGCATCGTGCGAGGCGTGCTGCGCGAATCCCCCTGGTCGGAGTAGGTCGCTCCCTTGCACTACCCATCCCCCCCCGCAACTCGGCGCGAGCTAGAGGAGTCGGTGCTCGCCACCTGGAGGAGCGAAGAGACCTTCCGCCGGAGCCTCGCTGCCACGGCCGACGGCGAGCCGTTCGTCTTCTACGAGGGCCCTCCCACCGCCAACGGACGTCCTGGGCTGCACCACATCATCAGCCGTGCGATCAAGGACCTGGTCTGCCGCTACCAGACGATGCGCGGCCGCCACGTTACGCGCATGGCAGGATGGGACACCCACGGACTGCCGGTCGAGATCGAGGCGCAGAAGCAGCTCGGCATCGAGGACAAGCGCGAGATCGAGGAGCGCGGCATCGCGTGGTTCAACGAGCGCTGCCGCGAGTCGGTCTTCGCCTACAAGGAGGAATGGGAGCGCTTCTCGGAGCGGATCGGCTACTGGCTCGACTACTCGCGCCCCTACGTCACATTTCACACCGAGTACATCGAAACGGTCTGGTGGGTACTCAAGGAGCTCGCAGGGCGGGGTCTTCTCTACCGGGGCCGCAAGGTCGTCCCCTGGTGTCCAAAGGACCAGACGGTCCTCTCCTCGCACGAGCTCTCCCTCGGGTACCGGGACGTCGATGATCCTTCGCTCTGGATCACCCTCGAGCTCCTCGACGGGAGCGGACGCCGCCTGTTGGTGTGGACGACGACACCATGGACGCTGGTGGCGAATGTGGCGCTTGCGGTCAACCCACAGGTCGAGTACGTCGAGGTCGAGCACGAGGGGAGGCGCATAGTGCTGGCGGCGAAGCGCGCCACCGAGCTCTTTGGCGAAGGTGTGCCTCGTCGGCCGGTCGGCGCGGAGGAGCTGATCGGCGCGAAGTACCGCCGCCCCTTCGAGCTGATCGAGAGCAGTGCGGTCCGGGGCCGCGCCTGGGAGGTCATCGCCGCCGACTTCGTCTCGGACGAGGAGGGGTCGGGAATCGTCCACATGGCCCCCGCCTACGGTGCCGACGACTACCGGGTGGGCGAGGAGCTGGGCCTTGCAGTGATCGAGCCGCTGGGGCCGGACGGCACCTTTGCCCAGGGTCTGCCGCTCGTGGGGGGCGCCTCCTTCAAGGACGCCGACGAGCCGCTGACCCGGGACCTGAACGCACGTGGACTCGTATTCCGCTCGGCGCGTGCATCGCACTCCTACCCACACTGCTGGCGCTGCGACAACCCGCTCCTCTACCTCGCCCGCAGCAGTTGGTTCGCACGCACATCTTCCCTGACCGAAGAGCTGCTCGATGGCAACGGGCGCATCTCCTGGCACCCCCCCGAGGTCGGAGCGGGGCGCTTCGGCGAGTGGCTGAAGGGGAATGTGGATTGGGCCCTCTCGCGCGACCGCTACTGGGGAACGCCCCTCCCCGTCTGGGTCTCCGACGACGATCCGGAGCGTGTCGAGTGGATCGGATCGATCGCCGAGCTGGCCGAGAGGGCGGGGGGGCTCCCCGACGGCTTCGATCCCCACCGACCGTTCATCGACGAGGTGACGTGGCGCTGCCCGGAGACCGGATCGACGATGCGCCGCACCCCGGAGGTGCTCGATGTCTGGTTCGACTCGGGCGCGATGCCCTGGGCGCAGTGGCACTACCCCTTCGAGAATCGAAAGCTCTTCGAACGACACTACCCGGCGGACTTCATCTGCGAGGCGGTCGACCAGACGCGCGGGTGGTTCTACTCGCTACACGCCATCGCCACGATGCTCGGCACCGCCCCGGCCTTCCGGAGCGTGATCGTCAACGACATGATCCTCGACGCCAAGGGCCGGAAGATGTCCAAGTCGCGCGGCAACGTCGTCGATCCCTGGGATGCGGTTGCCGAGCACGGTGCCGACGCGATCCGCTGGTACATGGTGACCGTCAGCAACCCGTGGCTCCCCACCCGCTTCGACCCCGAGGCCGTACGGGACTCCTCGGCCAAGTTCTTCGACACGCTACTCAACATATATAAGTTTTTTGCACTATACGCAAGCGTCGAGAGGTGGAGCTCGACGCGGAAGCGCGTAGCGCAGACGGCCCGACCCTCGACGCTGGACCGGTGGCTCCTCTCGCGCCTGAGCGGACTTGTCGCGCAGGTTCGGAGCGACCTCGACAGCTACAATCCGACGAACGCCTACCGGGCGGTGCAGGCCTTCGTCGACGGCGAGCTCTCGAATTGGTACGTGCGTCGCTCCCGTCCCCGCTTCTGGGGCAACACCGGAGCCGAGGACGCCGAAGCCGCCTTTGCGACGCTGCACGAGGCGCTCCGGGTGGTCGCGCTCCTAATCGCGCCTGTGACGCCCTTCGTCTCGGAGTGGCTGCACCGCGCACTTTGCGGCGGATCGCCCCATGGCGAGGCCTTCCCCTCGCCCGAGCTGGCACCGAGGGACACCTGCCTCGAGTCCCAGATGGTCGATGTGCGGGTGCTGAGCACGCTGGCCCGCGCGGCCCGCGAGGAGGTGCGGATCCGGGTACGGCAGCCGCTGGGACGAATCGTGGCGGTTGTGCCGGGCTCGACCCCCGACCCCGATACGCGTAACCTACTTACCGACGAAATCAATGTCAAGCACATCGACTTCGCAACGTCATCGAGCGGGCTAGTCAATCTGGTGGCGCGACCCGTCTTCCGAGAGCTGGGGCAGCGCTTCGGAAGTCGCACTCCAGAGGCGGCCGAGCGGATACGGGAGCTCGATCGCTCCCAGCTCGAGGCGGTGCGCAGGGGGGAGCTGGTGACCATCGAGGTCGGGGGAGCGAGCGAGGAGGTGAGTGGCGCCGAGCTCCAGATCGTGGAGGAGGCGCGCGAAGGGTGGGTCGTCAGGTCCGAGGGGGGCTACGCGGTCGCTCTGGACCCGACGCTCGACGAGTCGCTCAGGCGCGAGGGTCTGGCCCGCGAGCTCGTCAACCGGATTCAGCGTCTCCGCAGGGACTCGGGGCTCGAGGTGACCGACCGGGTTCGCCTCCTGGTGGCCGGGGGCGACGATGTGCAGGCGGCAGCCCGGGAGCACAGCGGGGCGATTCGACGCGAGACGCTGGCCGAGGCGGTGGAGGTATGCACCCTGGATGAACCGGAACGGTCCGTCTCCGCCCTCTCGACCGAGACCGAGATCGACGGAAAGACCGTCGTCCTCGAGATCTCCCAGTGCGCCGACCGCGTCTCCGGATCTGGGACTTGACCGAGCGAGAGGACACTACGCGCCGCTGTTGGACGATCCCCGCCGACGCGCACGGCCGCCTCGACAGCTACGTGGCCGCCGAGCTGGGACTATCTCGCAGCCGGGTGGCGGCGCTGATGGCCGAGGGCCGGGTGACGCTGGATGGCCGCACGGCTCGCAAGTCGGAGTCCGCTACCCCCGGGTCGAAGGTCGATGTCCTCGTTCCGCCCCCGGCCCCCTCCCATGCTGAACCCGAGGAGATTCCGCTCGACATCGTCTACGAGGATCGCGATCTGGTCGTGGTGAACAAGGAGGCGGGGCTGGTCGTCCACACCGCTCCTGGGCATCCTCGCGGCACGCTCGTCAATGCACTTCTGCATCATGTGGGCGACCTCTCCGGCATCGGGGGCGCACTTCGCCCCGGCATCGTCCACCGCCTTGACCGCGACACTTCGGGGCTGATCGTGGCTGCCAAGAGCGACCGGGCCCACTTGCACCTCTCGACGGCGCTGAGGGAGCGCCTCGTGAGGCGGAGCTACCTGGCCGTCCTCTGGGGTTCGGTCGGGGAGGCGGTGACGGTGGACCGGCCGATCGGACGCCACCCCCGCCACCGGACCCGCATGGCGGTAACGGAGGGGGGAAGGCCCGCCCGCACTCACCTGCACCCCCGCGAGGAGTGGGTCGCGGCTACTCTCTGCCGCGCCGAGCTCGAAACGGGGCGCACGCACCAGATTAGGGTGCATGCCGCCGCGATCGGCTCGCCGGTTGTGGGGGACTTCCTCTACGGATCTGGCCGGGAGCGCGGTTTTGGGGGTGCCTCCCGCAGGTGGGCGGCCGAGCTGGCGCGGATCGCCGTCAGGCAGATGCTGCACGCCGAGCGGCTCGAATTCCGGCATCCGACGACCGGCGAGGAGATGACGTTTGCCGCCAGGCCTCCCGCGGAGATGGAGGCGGTGATCAGCTGGGCGCGGGCCACGTCGCTGTAATGCAGTCCTCCCACACGCTCCCGCCACTCGGCTTTATCTTCCACCCCATGGAGAGGTCTAGCATTCCGTGGACAGGCTCGCGAGAGCGGCGAAGCGCTCCGCTGGCAAGGCGCGACGAAGCGGTCCAGCGGGGATGCAGCGCCAGTCGAATGCCGTGGAAGGCTTGTCTGCGGGGAGCAAGGAGCTCTGCGGCCAGCGTGGCGAGCGCGACCTTGGTGGCGCTCGTTCTGGCGTTCCTGTGGAGCGGCGGTCTGGCGGCCCAGGAGACCGAAGCCGACACCACTCGGGACGCGGTCCCCGACACCGCAGCGGCGGACTCGGCGGCTGCGGATACTTCAGCTCTGGAGCTGATCCCGTCCAACGCGGCAGCCCCCGACTCGACGGCGGGGTCTGTATCCGCTGCCGGCCGGTCGCTCCCCAGCCCGGCGGGTGCATTCCTGCGCGGGGCGACCATCCCCGGATGGGGCCACGCCGCGTCGGGCTCACTGACGCGCGGTGCCTTCTACTTCGGGTTCGAGGCCGCAGCCGGGTGGATGCTCCTGAAGACGATGCGGCGCCTGGGTTCGGCCCGTCAGCAGCTCTCGCTCTGGGAGGAGCGAGTCACCGAGCGGCTCGCCCGCAGTGGGGTCACCGAGCCGGACGAGATCGATGCCGAGCTCGGGCGCGACGAGGAGGTGCTTCGGCTGCGGAGTATCGTGGACGCCCGGGAGGATCAGCGTGAGGACTGGTTCGCGGTCGCGCTCTTCACCCTCCTCATGTCCGGAGTCGACGCCTTCGTATCGGCCCACCTGCAGAACTTCCCCGACCCGCTGACCGTCGAGAGCGGCGACGGCTCGGTGGAGGTGGCCATCAGATTGCCGACGCGGTGATGCCGCTCACCCCGTCCATTCGTGCAGGACCGGCGGGCCGGAGTCGCCCAAGGTGACGTACGAGCGATGGAAGACCCAGTCGCCGGAGTTTACGTAGTGCCTCCCCGGTGCCACCTCGGCCACGGTGGGCTCGTGCGCGTGCCCCAGGGCCACGATGTCGAGCGTGGGGTCGCCGACTAGCTGCTCCCTGGCCCATTCGGCGAGGTGCGCGGAGCGGTCGCGCCTCGCGGGCGGGTGGCCGGAGGCGAGCTGTCGCCTGGTCCCTGAGATGCGCCTTGCAATGGCGTCGCCCACATCGGGGTGCAGCCAGCGGAAGAGGGTGCGGGCGACACCCGAACGCAGGGTGCTCCGCACTGCCCGGTACCGCAGGTCGCCGCCTCCCAGACCGTCGCCGTGCGCCACCAGTATCGACCTGCCGCACGCCTCGATGCGAACGGTGCCCCGGTGGAAGTCCACGCCGATCCTGCCCCGTAGGAAGTCGTCCCCCCACCAGTCGTGATTCCCGCCCACGAAGAGCACCGGCGTGCCCGACTCGACGATCTCGGCCAGGAGGGCAAGAGTTCGCAGGTGTCTGGCCGGTACAACGCTCCGGTACTCGAACCAGAAGTCGAAGAGGTCGCCGTTGACGACCAGGCGGCCTGCCCGCTCGCCGGTGTGGCGGAGCCAGCGGTGGAAGGCCGCCTCGGTGCTCTCGGGCACGGCGCCCAGGTGCACGTCGGAGACGATGTAGAGTGGACCGTCGGACATGACCGCGAAGGTAGCAGGGTGCGGGCCTCCGGGTGGAGGGGCTCGCTGGCGGTGGCGGCCGCGGCTATCGCCGGATGCGGGGGTGCGCGGGCAGAGCTCTCGCCGCTCCTCGCCTCGGAGCTTACGGCCAAGGTGGCCTGGGCGGAGGAGGAGGCCCGGATCAGGGAACCGACGAAGCTGACCTTCTCGTGGCGGGCTCGCGAACCCGGGGTGCGCGGCTCGGGTTTGGGGGTCGCTCGCCTGGGTCCTCCCGACCGGGCGCGGCTGGACCTCTTCCTGGAGAACGGCGAGAGCGCGGCGATCGCGGCGCTGGAGGGCGGCCATCTGCGCACTCCCCCCAATGCCGACCCGCAGGCTGCCATTCCCCGGTCGGCGCTCCTCTGGGCGGCGCTCGGCGTCTACCGGCCAGGCGAGGGTGCCGAGGTGGTGGGGGGCGGTGTGGCCGACGACCTGCTCGAAGTGCTGGTTCGCCTCCCAGACGGCGACTCGGTCCGCTACCGGATGCGCGGCGAAGAGCTGAACGGGGCCGCGCTGATGAGGGAGGGGGAGGTGGTCGAGAGCGTCGAGCTGATGTGGGCCGAGGCGTTCTCGGGCTACCCCTCGGCTGCCACCTACCGTAATCTTTACGACTACCGTGAGCTGGAACTGAGCCTGGAGTCCGTAGATCATGTCGAGGCGTTTCCGCCGCATATCTGGCACCCCGAACGCTGGTAGCGTCGCCGCACTGCGCCGAGCGGCACCGGTCGTCGCTCTCGTGGCCTGGGTGGCCGCCGGGGCGTGCAACTACTCCTTCAGCGCGGGCGCGGGGATGCCGTCGCACGTCCGCACCGTCGCAATCCTGCCCTTCGAGAACGAGACCGGCCGCTTCGAGGTGACGCAGGAGATCTACGACGCCCTCCTCCAGGAGCTGCCCCGCGCCCTCGGCCTCAGCCTGGCGGGCGAGGCGGCGGCGGATGCGATCGTCAGCGGAACGATCCTTAGCTACAACCTGAACGCGCCCCTCTACCGGCGGGGCCAGGAGGCCGAGTCGGTAGAGGTGCTGCAGCGCGAGGTGCGGCTCTCGGTCGAGGTGCAGATTCTCGACCGCGCCGAGTACACGATCCTCTGGGACAACTCGCGCCTGCAGGTGGAGGGTCAGTACCTCGACGCCAGCGAGACCGAGGAGGACGGGCGCGCCGAGGCGATCGAGCTGCTCGTTCAGGAGATCGTGGATGGAGCGCAGTCCAATTGGTAGAATGTCCGCCCTTGGCACTCTTCGGGGACACGGACGCGCGAGGGAGCGGCTACCGAACTTGACTCGCATCCCATGGCTTTGGGGCTTGCTCTTCGCCCTCTGGCTACTCCTCTCGAACCACTTCGAGCCCCTGTTCATCCTCTTCGGGGTGGCTACATGCAGCGTGGCCGTCCATGTCAGCGCGCGCATGGGCATCGTTGACGCGGAGTCCGTGCCGGTCCATCTCGCTGGGCGGGCCGTGCGCTACCTCCCCTGGCTAGCCTGGGAGGTCTTCCGGGCCAACTTCGCTCTGGCGAGGATCATCCTCTCGCCGCGGATTCGCGTCGATCCCCGCATCGTGCGCTTCCGCGCGTCGCAGCGCACCGACCTGGGGCGCTTCGTCCACGCTAACTCGATCACGCTGACTCCCGGCACCGTCACGACCGGTGTCGCAGGCGACGATTTCGAGGTGCACGCCATAGTGCACGGCGACGCGGACGGCACCGAGGACAGCCCTATGAACCAGCGCGTGTCGCGGCTGGAGGGGAACGCGGCGTAGGTGTTCGCGGTCGCGGCGGCGGCGCTGCTCGTTGCGATGACGCTGGCCATGTGCCGAGCACTCCTCGGACCCACGGCGTACGACCGCGTGCTTGCTCTGAACAACGTCGGGACCAAGACGGTCGTGCTGATCGCGGTACTGGGCTTCCTGAACGGCCGCCCGGATTTTCTGGATCTGGCACTCGCCTACGCGCTCATCAACTTCATCGGCACGATAGCGGTGCTCAAGTACATCGAGTACGGCGACCTAGGTATCGCGCTGCGGCGCCGGCGGGGCGGTGGGGAGGGCGGATGATGGACCAGGTCGCGTCGGTCTCGGCGTGGGCGCTGCTCGTTGCGGGGTCCTTCTTCCTAGTGACCGGCGCTCTCGGAATGGTACGCCTGCCCGATGTCTTCACCCGCATGCACGCTGCGGGCATGACCGACACGATGGGAGCTGGCCTTGTCCTGGCGGGGCTGTGCGTCCACAGCGGCTTCACCCCGGCGACCGTCAGGCTGGTGCTCATCCTGGCGTTCCTCTGGTTCACCTGCCCCGTAGCCACCCACGCGCTCGCCAGGGCCGCACTGGCGGGCGGGGTCGAGCCATACTCGCTCCCGGATGCCGAGGGCGGTTCGGAGTCGGGCCCCGAGGGAGGAGATCGCGGCCGGTGATCACCGTCGTCGGAATCGTGCTCTTCACACTCCTGGGAGCCACCGCCCTGGCGCTGGTCCGGGTGCGAAACCTCTTCGCGGTCGTGATGCTGGCCGGGGTCTACTCCCTACTCTCGGCCGGGCTCTTCACCGTGATGGATGCCGTGGATGTGGCCTTCACCGAGGCGGCGGTCGGCGCTGGCATCTCGACGGTGCTCTTTCTAGGGGCACTGGCCCTCGTCGGTCACAGAGAGGCTCAACCAAGCCATCGTCCCATCCTGCCGCTCGCCGTGGTGGCCGTCACGGGAGCGACGCTTGTGTACGGAACGATGGATCTTCCGGGCTTTGGAGATCCCGCCAACCCGGTGCACCACCATGTGGCCGACCACTACCTCGAGGAGAGCTCGCGGGAGATCGGCATTCCCAACGTCGTCACCTCGGTGCTGGCATCCTATCGGGGCTACGACACGATGGGCGAGACGACCGTGGTCTTCGCCGCCGCGGTGGGAGTGATGCTGCTCCTGGCCGGCAGAAGAAGAAAACCCGCGCCGGAACCGGACGAGGCTCCTGCCGCGGCGGCGGATCGATGAGGGACGACTTCATCGTGCGCGTCGGCGCCCGAATCGTGACGCCGTTCATTGTGACCTTCGCCCTCTACGTGCACTTCCACGGCGACTTTGGTCCGGGGGGTGGCTTTCAGGCTGGCGTCATACTGGCGGCGGCCTTCGCCCTGCTGGCGCTCGTGTACGGACTGGAAGCGGTGCAGCGGGTATTGCCGCCCTGGTTCGTGCGCGGTTGCGCCGCGCTCGGTGTGCTGATCTTTGCGGGCGTGGGCGTCGTGACCATGCTCCTGGGCCACAGCTACCTCGGGTACAACGCGCTCGCGCACGATCCGAAACACGGCCAGCACTACGGCATCCTGCTCGTCGAGCTCGGAGTCCTGGTGACGGTCTTCGGGGTGATGACGACGATCTTCTACCTCTTCGCTGGACGCGCTGGGAGGGGCGAGTGATGATCGACCTGTTCGTGTCGCACTACAACTACTGGGTCGTCATTCTGCTGATGATGGTGGGCTTCTACACTCTCATTTCTCGTGGCAATCTCGTCAAGAAAATCGTTGGACTGAATGTATTTCAGACATCTGTATTCATGTTGTATATTAGCATGGGGAGAATCAAGGGGGGAACTCCCCCGATTCTTGTTGACGGGGGTTGCGGGCACGGGACGGGGGCGGAGGGGGCGATCTACTCCAACCCGCTGCCGCATGTCCTCATCCTGACGGCGATCGTGGTTGGCATCGCGGTCACCTCCGTGGGTCTCGCGCTGGCCGTCCGCGTCAAGGAGGCCTACGGGACGATGGAGGAGGACGAAATCAACCGGATCGAGGCGGAGATGGAGGAGGCGGAGTGGAGGCGGGGCCGGGGGGAATTAATCCACGAATTCCTGGGAAAATTCCCCACCCGGCGAGCGCTCTCCGCTCCCAGGGGCGCTGAGGCCGACGCCTGATGTCCGCCCACCTCCCGGTGCTCCAGGTCTTGGTGCCGCTATTGGCGGCCCCCGTCTGCGCTCTCCTCCGCAGCGCGCGGGCCGCAGCGGCACTGGCGGTGCTGGCGAGCTGGACGACGCTGGCGGTGGCGCTCGCCCTACTCGGCGAGGTCAAGTCGGCCGGAGTCGTCTCGTACGCCATCGGGGGCTGGGTCCCGCCGATCGGAATCGAGTACCGGGTCGACATGGTCAATGCCTGGGTGCTCGTCATCGTGGGCACGATCGCTTCGGTTGTGTCGCCGTACATGGTCGTGAGCGTGAGTAGCGAGGTGGAGCGGCGGCGCATCCCCCTCTTCTACGCCGCCTACCTCCTCTGCCTGACCGGACTGCTGGGCATCGCCGTCACCGGAGATGTCTTCAACGTCTTCGTCTTCCTGGAGATATCGTCGCTCTCGGCCTACGCGCTGATCGCGATGGGGACTAGGCGTCGCGCCCTCACGGCGGCCTTTCGGTACCTCGTCATGGGATCGGTGGGGGCCACCTTCATCGTGATCGGGATCGGGCTCCTGTACGTAATGACCGGGTCGCTGAACATGGCGGACTTGGCGGTGCTGCTCCCAGAGGTGTGGGACTCGCGCACGGTCAAGGTTGCCTACGGGTTCCTAGGCGTGGGGTTCTGCCTCAAGCTGGCCCTCTTCCCGCTGCACCTTTGGCTTCCCAACGCCTACGCCTACGCCCCCTCGGCGGTCACGGCATTCATGGCGTCGACGGCCACCAAGGTCGCGGTCTACATGCTGCTCCGGTTCTTCCTGACGATCTTCGGAGCGCCCTTCTCATTCGGCACCATGGCTCTCGACCGGCTGCTGCTGCCGCTGGCGCTGGTGGCGATCGTGAGCATGTCGATGGTCGCGGTCCTCCAGGTGGATGTGAAGCGCCTGCTGGCTTACTCGTCGGTGGCGCAGATCGGATATGTCGTCCTAGGGCTCTCGCTCGCGTCGGTGACCGGGCTGACGGCCACGCTGCTGCACCTCTTCAACCACGCGCTCATGAAGGGGGCGCTTTTCATGGCGATGGGGTGCGTGGTCTACCGGATCGGGTCGGTCCACATTGACGCGATGGCCGGGCTGGGGAGGAGGATGCCGTGGACGATGGCGGCCTTCGTGGTCGGTGGCCTGAGCCTCGTGGGGGTGCCGCTCACGGTGGGCTTCGTGAGCAAGTGGTATCTGATCCTAGGCGCGATCGAGCGGGGCTGGTGGCCGGTAGCGGTCGTCGTGCTGCTCGCCTCGCTGCTGGCGCTGGTGTACGTGTGGCGGGTCGTGGAGACCGCGTACATGCGCCCCTACGAGGGTGACGGGCGCGCGGTGGAGGCCCCCCCGGGGCTGCTGCTGCCGACATGGGTGCTCGCCGCCGCCAGCATCTACTTCGGGGTGTTCGCCAAGTCCACCGTGGCGACCGCCGAGCAGGCGGCGAGAGTGCTGATGTCGGGGGTCGGATCATGAGCGGAGGCATCGGTTGACCTCCGGGGCGCTGCTCGGGTTCACGCTGCTGGCGCCGCTCGCCGGAGCGGCGGCGATCGCCCTGCTGCGGGCGAGACCGAACGCTCGGGAGACTGCGAGCCTTGTCGCGAGCGGGACGCTCTTCGTGATCGTGCTGCAAGTCTACCTAGCGGTGAGCGGCGGAAACCGGCCCGAGCTGGCGCTCGCCGAGCCGATCCCGGGGATTTCCATCACGCTCGAGGCCGAGCCGCTCGGCGTCCTCTTCGCGCTGGTCGCGTCGTTCCTATGGATCGTCACGACCATGTACTCGATCGGGTACATGCGGGGTCACCGCGAGAGCAACCAGACGCGCTTCTATCTCTTCTTCGCCTTCGCGATCGCCTCGGCGATGGGAGTCGCCTTCGCCGGCAACCTATTCACCCTCTTCGTCTTCTACGAGCTGCTCTCGCTCACGACCTTCCCGCTGGTAACGCATGCGGGCACGGCCAAGGCGAGGCGGGCGGGGCGGGTGTACCTGGGCATACTCCTCACCACGTCGATCGGTCTGCTGCTGCTTGCCATAGCGTGGACCTACGCCATCACGGGCACGCTGGACTTTCGGGAAGGGGGAATTCTCGAGGGCCGGGCGGCGGGGGCGGTCGTACCCGTGCTGTTGGGGCTCTACGTCTTCGGCATCGGCAAGGCGGCGGTGATGCCTCTGCACCGCTGGCTTCCAGCAGCCATGGTCGCGCCCACGCCCGTCAGCGCGCTCCTGCACGCGGTGGCGGTCGTCAAGGCGGGGGTCTTCGCGGTTCTCAAGGTGACGGTCTACGTCTTCGGGATCGACTTCCTGGCCGAGGCTGGGGCGTCGGCATGGCTGACCTGGGTGGCTGCGGCGACGATCATCCTGGGCTCGCTGGTGGCCTTGACCAAGGACAACCTGAAGGCGCGCCTGGCGTACTCCACGGTAAGCCAACTGTCGTACGTCGTGTTGGGGGCGATGCTCGCCAGCAGTCTCGGTGTCGGCGGCGGCGGGATGCACATAGTCACGCACGCATTCGGGAAGATCACGCTGTTCTTTTGTGCCGGCGCGATCTACGTGGTCGCCCACAAGACCGAGGTCTCACAGATGCGGGGCCTGGGGCGCACCATGCCCGTGACAATGACCGCGTTCCTGATAGGTGCACTGAGCGTGGTTGGTGTGCCTCCGCTCGCGGGGAGCATCAGCAAGTGGTACCTGCTCGGAGCCACGCTTGACGCCGGGCAGATTGGGCTGGCAGCGGTCCTTGTCGTCAGCACCTTGCTAAACGTGGCCTACCTGCTCCCGATCCCGATCCTGGCGTTCTTCTCCAAGGCGGAGGGCGAAACTGCGGATCGCGGCCCGCAGGGGGGTACGGCGATCAGCGAGGCCCCTGTGTGGTGCCTGATCGCGCTTTCGATTGCTGCTCTGGGGTGCATCGCGCTCTTTTTCTGGGCCGATCGCGTGTACCAACTGCTACAACCAATTGCTGCGGCGGCAGGAGGTTAGATCGATGGCAGAGCAGCACCCCGACGGCAGCCGCGATCAGGCCAGCGCCAAGTTCGTCCACGATGACAAGCCGGGCATTTTCGACAACCCGCGCAATGTGAGGCGCGTCATCTTCGGGCTCTACACGGCCTGCGCCATAGTGTTCGTTCTGGATGTCGTCAGCTGGTTTCAGGCGAGGGCGGGCGTGCCCGAACTGCGCCACCCTGACAGCAGTATGGACGGTCTCCCTGGGTTTTACGCGTTCTACGGATTCGTGGCCTGCGTGTTGTTGGTACTGGCGGCTCGTGAGATGCGCAAAGTACTGATGCGGCGCGAGGAGTACTACGATGATGAGTAGTATGCCTCCAGCCGCGGTCATGATCCTGGGGGCCGTGCTGGTGCCGTTCCTGCGCGGCCGACTTCGGACGGCGTACGTCTTGGCACTGCCGCTCGCGGGCTTGGCCCTGGTCCTGTCCATGGGGGACACCGAGTTCGGCCGCACCACGTTGTTCGGGCACGAACTGACGCTCGTGAGAATTGACGGGCTGAGTCGTTTATTTGGATGGCTTTTCCACATTGCTGCGTTCATCGGCCTAGTGTTCGCTCTGCGTTCGCCCAGCCGCATCGAGCGGCCGGCGGCTCTGGTGTACGCCGGTGCAGCGGTGGGTGCGGTTCAGGCGGGCGACCTCGTCACGCTGTTTGTTTTCTGGGAAATCCTGGCGGTGAGCTCGGTCTTTTTGGTTTGGGCACGTAGGGGAGAGCGTTCGTTCAGGGCGGGGATGCGCTACCTGATCGTGCAGATCGGCTCCGGGGCTCTGCTCCTTGCTGGGATTCTAGTCTACGCCAATGCCACCGGTTCGGTCGCCTTCGGGGATATCGGACTGGATTCGCCGGGCGGGCTCGTCATCATGCTCGCGTTCGGGGTCAAGGCCGCGTTCCCAATGTTGCACACGTGGCTGACCGACGCGTACCCGGAATCGACCTACAGCGGGGCCGTGTTCCTCAGTGCCTTTACGACCAAGGTCGCAGTATACGCTCTGGCGCGCGGGTTTGCCGGAGAAGCGGCACTCGTTTGGATAGGCGCGGCAATGACATCCTTTCCGATCTTCTACGCGGTGATCGAGAACGATCTTCGTCGGGTCCTCGGCTACAGCATGATCAACCAGCTCGGCTTCATGGTGTGCGGCATCGGAATTGGCACGGAACTGGCCGTGAACGGGGCAGTGGCCCACGCCTTCAACGACGTGCTCTTCAAGGGACTGCTCTTCATGTCGATGGGTGCGGTTCTCTACCGGACGGGGAACATCAACGGGAGCGACCTGGGCGGACTTTACAAGTCGATGCCCAAGACCGCCGGGCTCTGCATGGTTGGGGCCGCCTCGATCTCGGCGTTTCCGCGGTTTTGCGGGTTTGTGAGCAAGTCGCTTGTCATGGGAGCCGCCCTGTACGAGGGCTACAACGTAGTGTGGCTGATGCTGCTCTTCGCGTCGGCGGGTGTGTTCCACCATGCCGGGATCAAGATTCCGTTCTTTGCGTTCTTCGCGCACGACTCGGGGATTCGAGTCAAAGAAGCCCCGAACAGCATGTTGATTGCCATGACGGTTGCCGCGGTACTCAGCATGGTCAACGGGGTTTGGCCGACTCTGTTTCTTTATCCCAATCTGCCGTATGAGGTTACGTACCAACCGTTTACGTCGGCTCACACAATAGGTCAGTTGCAGATTCTGTTTTTTTCCGCGCTTGCGTTTTGTGGTCTGAAGCTCACGGGGTTGTATCCGCCGGAGCTCCGGTCAGTGAACTTGGATATCGACTGGATTGTTCGGCGGCCCCTGAACCGCTTGGCCCTCGCGCTGGGGCGGACGGGAAAGACCATGGACGTCCAGTTGCGCACAGCCGCAGATGGGTTGGTCCGCCGCACGCTGCGGCGCGCATTTGTGGCGCACGGTCCGCGGGGTGTGCTGGCGCGGAGCTGGCCTGCAGGGAGCACCGTGCTCTGGGTTGCGACCCTGCTCGCCGCCTTCCTGCTGATCCAGTTCCTGTAGGCACGCGCGCAGCCGTGCCGGTGGCAGGTGGCAGCCCGTGGATTGGCTCGCTTGAGCACTGGGAGCGGCGAAGCGCTCCGCTGGCAAGGGGTGACGGAGGCCTGGTAGCTGCGCGCCAGCCCGAGGAGGAGCGCAGAGCGAAGCTCGGGTACGAGGAGTGTAAGCTATGAATTACACATTGTAGAGTATGGATTACATTATGGACAGGCGAACGAGGAGGTCCAGCGGGGATGCAGCGCCAATCGAATTTAGTGGGAGGTTTGTCCACGGGCTTCCAGAGCTGCTCCTCGCGACCCGAAGCGAGCACAAGGCCGCCGAGGCCAGGCGGGTGCTGGAGGCCGAGTGCGGCGGCTCGGTCAGGTTGGTGACGCTCGCCGAGGCGCAGGTCGAGCGACTGGCCGAGGAGGACGACCTTGAACCCTTCGCCACCTTTGAGGAGAATGCCAGCGCGAAGGCGCGCTACTACGCCCGCCGGGCGGCAATGACGGCCGTCGCGGACGACTCCGGCCTCGAGGTGGAGGCGCTGGGGTGGGCCCCCGGGGTGCGCTCCAAGCGGTTCGCTCCGCTAGGCCGATACCCCGGCCTGAGCCGTGGCGACGCCAACAACGAGCACCTGCTGGAGAGCCTCGACGCGTTTCCGCCCGCCAAGCGAGGGGCCCGCTACGTCTGCGTGGCGTGTCTGTGCGATCCGGTCGGCGAGTCGATTCGGCACTTCCGCGGGGAGGCTTACGGCAGGATCCTCGAGAAGCGACGGGGCGACGGCGGTTTCGGGTACGATCCACTCTTCCTGGCGGATGACCAGGGGCGGAGCTACGCCGAGCTCTCGCCCTCCGAAAAGGACGCACGGAGCCACCGGGGGCGAGCGTTCAGGGCCGTGGCGAGTTTTCTCGGCAACTTGCAGCGGGCAGGAGTGCATCAATCCACGGGAGACCCGAGACCATGATCGAAGACATCAAGGCGAAGATCACAGCGGAGGTGGAGGTGCTAAGCCACGAGTTGAACGTGGTGCTGCCCGGGCGCATCCGAAGGGCGGTCGAGCTAGGCGACCTGCGCGAGAACGCCGAGTACAAGTCGGCGTTGGAGCGACAACAGTTCGTGCAGGCGCGGATTGGACACCTGGCTGGGCGCATGTCCGAGATCTCGCGCATCAGCGTCGACGACCTGCCCGCCGACCGGGTGGGCTTCGGCTCGACGGTGCGCGTGCGTGATCACGCTGACCAGGCAGAGCGCGAATTCACAATCGTGGCCGGTGACTTCATTGACCTGGAGAAGGGGCATGTCTCGGTGGAGTCGCCCATCGGGCGGGGACTCTGCGGTGCCCGCGAGGGGGAGGAGGTCGAGGTTCGGCTGCCTGCAGGTGCGCGAAGCTACACGGTGGTGAGCCTCACGACGCTGCCAGAGCAGCTGACGGGAGGCGAGGGGTAGGGCACCCGGGAAGGTGGAGACTCCATCCCCGCTGCACGGGGTTCGCGCTTACCCGGCGGTGCCATCCCCCCCCAGAACGTCCATAGACGGCCCCTGAAGCGCTTTCAGCCCCCGGATGGCCCAAGGGGGCCCAA
The DNA here is from genome assembly GCA_021295835.1 of Gemmatimonadota bacterium. Taxonomy (GTDB): domain Bacteria; phylum Gemmatimonadota; class Gemmatimonadetes; order Longimicrobiales; family Gaopeijiaceae; genus Bin94. The sequence goes on from JAGWBP010000009.1 coordinate 33,382, forward strand.
GAAAGAGTCGGGGCTGGCCGGGTTCGCCAGGGAGGCGCTTCGGCGCTACGGGGCCGCCGTTATAGGGGAGCGATCCCCCCCCGGAGCGTCACCCGGGAGCGCAGCGCCGTATCCAGTCCTGCACGTGCTCCGGAAGCCCGTCGGGAACCTCTACGCCCTCCGCAGTGTTCCACCGTAGGCCGGGCGTCACCGCGTACACGGCGGGCATAAACAGCATTCTGCCCGCTCTGCACCACGGCGTCTGGTGGAACGTGCTGTACCCATCCACGCATTCCGGCGGCGCGGCGACTCCCCCACGTGGTGGCCGAAGGGGCACAGCGGGGGCCGCTCGCTCCGCTCGAACACGTCGCGCACGTAGGCCGGGCCGCGCTCCGGATCCGCCCGCCAGATGGTGAACAGTGCATCGGAGGTCCCGCCCTCGTACACCTGAACCAGAAGGTGGAAGGCGCGGGGGTAGGGCGTGCCTGCCGGGTGCTTTGGGCGACGACCATCGCCACTTTGCCGCGCCCGGCAGCTCCTCCAGCCGCAGATACTCCAACGCCTCCGCCACCGTCGTCTCCTGCGCGCCCGCCGGCGTCGATGCAGGCGGCAGCCAGGCCAGGGCCGCCGCCGCCATCGTCAAGGTTCTCAGCGGTCGGTTCCTCTCCTTCCTGTCGTCTCGGTTCTCTACTAGCTCGCGGTCGGCGCTGCCTTCGGCCGGGCTGCCCGTCTATCGCACCGCCAGCGCCAAGCGATTCTGGACAGGCAGAGGCCCGGGCCGCCGCCAAGCCGGAGCTAATGGCGCTGGGGTGCTTCGGCTCGTATGCCCGCCGCGACGCTGGCTACTGGAGCGATCCTGACCTTGGTCGCGATCCTGCCTGATCGGTCAGGCTGCTAGTAGCTAGTGCCAGCTGTCGAGGGTGAACCTCCGCACCGCGCGGCGCTGCTCGGCCTGGGCCTGCACGTAGACCCCGTTGAAGAACTGATCCTCGGGGAACTCCTCGACCGCCACGCGGGTCGCGGCCATCAGGGCTTCGAGCGCGGCGAGCTGCTGCAGCGGATCCCGGGGTGCTGGGCGGCCCTCCGCGGGACCGGACAGATCATGGTATGCGACGTACGCCTCCTGCCACCTGCGCTTTGCGTCCTCGACCGCATGGCGGGCCTCGTCGGCGCTCGCGTACGTCGCCGGACCGTCCTGGGCGCCCGCCTCGTCGTGGATGCCACCCGGCGTTGAGTTGGCGATCCACCCGAAGGCGGTGCCGGCGACGAAGATGACTACCGCCGCAGCACCCTGCATCCACCTGCGCCACACCGGCGGAGCAAATAGCTGCTGCCCCTGGAGCAATCCGGCCGCTAGCAGCTTCTCCTCCAGCTTCTCCCACCCATCGGGGGCGGGAAGCACCGCAGGGAGACTGCGCAGCTCCTCGGTCTGCGACCTGAGCGCGCCCAGCTCGCTCTGGAGTCGCGGGTCGGCGTCGAGTGCCGCCTGTTCCTGCGGGGTCGGGTGCTCGTCAACCAAGCGAGCCAGGTCCTCCAAGGTCAAACGCTCCATGCCTCCACTTCCTCCGGCCGTTTCTCGTGACCCTTCAGCATGAGCCTCATCTTGGCTCTCGCCTTGAACAGCTGCGACTTCGAGGTTCCGGAAGTCACCCCGAGAGCCTTTCCGATCTCCTCATGCGTGTATCCCTCCACATCGTGGAGGATCAGCACCTTGCGCATCCCATCCGGAAGGTTCGCCATCGCCACCTCCAGCTTGCGCGCCATGAGCGTGTCGCCCATATCCGGCGGCACCGCGACGACCTCCGGGAGAGGCGCCTCCCGCTTCTTCCGGGTCTTCTCCTTCCTGACGGCCTGCAGCGCCGCATTCACGGCGATCCGGTGCAGCCAGGTCGAGAAGCGAGCGTCGCCCCGGAAGGAGGGCAGCGCCCTAATCGCGCGAATCCACGCCTCCTGGGCGTAGTCCTTGGCCAGGTCGTCGTCGCCCGCGATGCGCCTCACCACAGCGTAGACTCGCGGCGAGTAGCGCTGGTAGAGGGCGTGTACCGCCCGGTCGTCGCCTTCGCGGGCGCGTCTTATCAGCTGGGCTTCGATCCCTGGCTCCCGAGTCCTCTTGTCGCACGGCCTCTCCCGGCCCCACGGGGGTTCGTCGTGCCCGTTGGATGATGACCAATCAGCGTAGGGTTGCCGGTCGGTTGGAGACTTGGGCTCCGGCCTCGCAGAGGGACTTGTTCAGGGGTCGAAGATGGTAACGAGGACTTCATCCGCCAGCTGTGGACGACTCGGCGCTCAACCGATAGCTGAGCTCGGGGATCGGGACTAGCCCCTTCCTTACCGGCCTAGAGTACCTATCGCTGGGGCGTTTGACCGCCAGGGCGCGGTTCAGGTAGATCGTGAGCGCCGGCGCGTGACGGCTGGCGAAGCTCCGCTCGGCCCCGGCTGCGGCCCGCGCCACGAGGCCCAATCCAGTTCCCGCGTCGGTGCGAGCAACCGCGATCCAGAGGCCAGCGCCCGCGAATGGCCGCACGGCCCGCGCGCCGAAGTACTGCTTGGCGGACACCGAGAGGCTCAGGTCACGGGTGCCCCAGCTGCCGAGCTGCATCTCTACGCCCCGCTCGTCCCACCGGCGCTCGACGACCGCGGCGATCATGCTTGCGCCCCCGATCGACAGCCCAAAGCGGTACTGCGAGCTGACGCTCTCGGGGGCTGCCAAGAGGGCCAGAACGGTGCCGACGACGACAGCGGCCAGAGCCCGGACGCCCGAAGACTGTGCAACAACGCTGCGCTCAGTTGCCACCTGAAAGAGGTCGTTGGGCAATCTCAGGTCTCCCGCAGGCGGGGGGTTGGCGACGTGGATACTGTTAGGCCTCTGCGCCGCCGATCGCATGCCGCATTACATTAACTAACTTCGCCGGCCGCCCCCGCAATCCCTCTCCGGAACGCTACCACGCCCCCGAGATCACTGGCTTCCCGCTCTCCAGCGCTGCTGCTCCTGGCGGTGTTCTCGGGGTGCGCGGCACCGAACGGAGGTGGCCCGGGGGCATCGCTGCCTGCCGCTGCCCAGGATTGGCTGGCACCCGACTCGCTCCGCACGACTGTGGTTGCCGAGGGAGTCCACCACCACTTCGCATGGTCGCCGCGCGGGCCGTGGGCGGTGCATCTGGCGGTAGCCGACCTGGCGCGTTGCGAGCTGGACCTCCTAGTCGTGGCGGCTCTGGAGGAGGGCGGGGAGGGACTGGCCCGGACGAGGCAGACGGTGCGGGAGATGGCACCCGGTGGCTCGCATGCGCCGCTCGTCGGAGTGAATGGTGACTTCCTCACCCCTGAAGGCTCGCCGCTCGGGCCTGAGGCGACCTCGAGGACGAGGCGGGCCTCTTCCCGCCCCGCACTGTCCTGGGACTCTCTACGGAGGCCGAGCATCGGTCCAGACACCTTCGCCTCCGGGGTCGTAGCTCCGGTCGAGGGTCTCCAGATCGTCGGTGGCTACCCCGAGCTCATCGATATGGGCGAGCGGGTGGAGGGTGGGGCGGTGGAGGCGAGACCAGGCTTCGCAGCGGCTCGGCATCCGCGTACTGGCGTGGGTTACGACCCTGGCGCAAACCTCCTATGGATGGCCGTGGTCGATGGCAGGCAGGGCGACCGCTCGGCGGGGATGACGCTAACCGAGCTGGCCGGGCTCTTCGAGGCGCTCGGTGCCACCGAGGCGCTGAACCTCGACGGCGGTGGATCCTCGACGATGGTGATCGGGTCGCGCCTCGCCAACACGCCCTCCGACGTCACCGGAGAGCGCGCCGTCGCCAACAGCCTCTGGCTGGTGCGGGATCCGTCTGGGTGTCGTCCACCCCCACCACCCGAGTCAGGGCCGCTCCCAGCCGACCGATAGCCCCAGGTAGCCGCCCCGCGTCGGCCCCGGCTCGAAGTACCTGCCACCGAATGCGTTAACCACCACCGAGGAGGCGTAGCGCCGGTTGGTGAGGTTCGTGATTGCGAAGAGCGGCGCCAGGCGGAGCGGTCCCAACTCGACTGTGTCGGCTCCGATCCGAACCTCGAGGAGGGTGTGGCCTTGCGCCGTCGCGTCGTTGGCGTCGCTCAGGGGGATCTCGCCCCTGCGCTCGACTCGCAGCTCGGCGAACCACCCCGGCCCGGCGTCCGCACCATCGGCCCGGAGCGTCGCCTCGGCACGGTGGGGCGCCACCCCCGGGACCCGGTTGCCGTCCAGGATGGCCTCGCCCACGGCGAAGTCGGTGTACCGCGCATCCAGGAACTCGTAGGCGATGCGCACCGATAGCGGGGAGTGGAGGTCGGCGTCAACGAACACCTCGATTCCGTGCGTACGCGAACGCCCCGCATTGCGGTAGAAGCGCCGACCGGGGGCCGAGGGCACCTCGAAGGGGACGAGCTGGCTCGAGAGGTAGGTCGTGAAGAGAGTGGCATCGTAGTGGACGTCCGGACCGAGTGCGCCCCGCGCTCCCCCCTCTACGGACCACCCCCGCGCTGGCTCCAGCTCGGGATTGAAGCCGCCTGCTCCGCTCGGCCGATTGGCGAGCTCGGTCGTAGTCGGCGTCTCGAAGGAGCGCGAGAGGGCGGCAAAGAGGCCGTGTTGGCCGAGGCCCAGATACAGGCCGAGAGATGGACTGACCGCCCCCATCGAGCGAGCGCCGGAGTCGTCGGGGTCATCGGCCTCCACTAGGTGATCGTCCACCTGGAAGCGGAGGCGGTCGGCTCGGACCGCGAAGGCACCCTCCAGGCCTCTGGCGAGCGAGAGGCGCACCGTCGCGAAGACGGCCAGCGTGCCGACCCGCTCCTTCTGGTCGAGCGTCAGGGTCCCGGCCTCGCCCCCTCGGTTCCGGAAGTTCATGCGTTCGTCGATCTGCGCCTCGGTCTCGATGCCGAACTCGACCCGTGCGCCCCGGCCCCTTCGGTGCCACTCGCTCCCGGCCTCTATGCGCACACCGCCGCCACTCCTGCCGAGGTCGATGACGCTCGTGGGGATCGGATTATCGAGCTCCCGCCTGACACCGTAGATCGACACCGCCACCTCGGCGCCCCCCAGTGGACCCAGCCAGCGGAGCCCCGCCTGGCCCTGCCTGACGGACTTCCTGGCCCCTTGCGCCACATTGAAGGACCACGCCTGGCTGCTCCCATCGTCGAAGAGCTCGGATGGCAGCGACCCCGGGTTCAGCGCATCGAGGACCACCCCGCTCGCCCGCGCGCTCAGCGACCCGCCGAAGATGGGAGCGGAGGCGAAGGCGTTCACCGTGGTGCGGTCGAAGCTGCTGTAGGGATCCACGCCTTCTCCCGAGACATTCTTGCGGAAGCCGTGCGCCGAGGACCGCCCGACGCTTGCCCGGTACGACGCTCTGCCAGCGCGTCCCGAGGTGGTAGCGTGGGCGTTGACGAGACCATTCGAGCCGACAACGAGCCGCGCGTCCTGCCTGACCGCACCCGTGTAGGGGGGAGCGCTTCGGAGGATGATCACCCCGCCAGCACCATTGCCGTAGAGCGACGCGCCCGGTCCCCGCAGCACCTCCACTCGGGCGAGCGACCCCAAGTCCAGATGGTCGAGGGTGGTCTGGCCGTCGGGGAGGGTGGCGGGGATGCCGTCCGCCACGACCCTGATGCCCCGTACCCCGAACTGGGAGCGTGCGCCGAATCCCCGGATCGAGATCCTCTCGCCGACCGATGCATTGAAACGGTTCTGGACGCGCACGCCCGGGAGGGCGTGGAGCGCCTCCTCGATGAAGATTCCCGAATTCGCGTGGACAAGATCGGGTCCGGTCGCCAGCGACGCCGAGAAGGGGAGCCGCGCCAGGGCGGTCGGCGAACCGGTGAGCGAAACGACGATCGTGTCCAGCGCGACAGTGTCCGTAGCCTCATCCTGCGCGTACACCCCGCCTGCGACGACGAGCTGGATGTTTGTGGCGAGCGGGAGGGCGGCCCGCCAGGATCCCCTGGCTGATCTCGTGCTAGCACCGAGAGGGGCGATGCGCACTCAGTCCATCCCCGGAATCCTCGGCTCGATCATTCCCTCCACGTCCAATTTGCGCTTGCGCTTAGGTTGAGGCGGGTGAGCGGATCTCCGTGCGAGCAGCAATCCGCGACCCGTAGTATAGCCTCCCGCGTCAACCAGCATCCGCGAGTCCAGAGTGGAGACTTCAGCCAATCCTGCGGGCGGCTCCCCGGTCGCCCTGGTAACGGGTGCTGGCGTCCGGGTCGGCAGGAGCATCGCCATCGGGTTGGCCGAGGCCGGATACGACCTGGTGGTGCACTACCGCGCCTCGCGCGACGGTGCCCGCGAGGTGGCTGAGCTGGCGCGCGAACGCGGACGCCGAGCTGTGATCGTCGGTGCAGACCTTGCCGATCCCTCTGCCCCTCGGCGGCTTGCCGACGAGGTGCGGGAGCGGGCGGGACGGCTCGACCTGCTCGTCAATTCGGCGTCCAGCTTCCATGGAGCGGAGCTAATGGAGGTTGGCGTGAGCGAATGGGACAGGGTTATGGCGGTGAACTTGCGGGCGCCGTTCCTCCTGGTGCGCGAGACGGTCGATCTGCTGCGCGCCGCCGGGGGATCGATCATCAACATCGTCGACCTCTCCGCGCTGCAGCCCTGGACGAGCCACCCGGTGCACTCAGTGGCCAAGGCGGGGCTCCTCCACCTCACCCGGGTGATGGCGCGGAGTCTCGCGCCCGAGGTGCGGGTCACCGCGGTTGCGCCGGGCGGCGTGCTCCTCCCGGCCCACTACGGCGAGGCGGAGGCCGGGCGCGCGCGCAGGCGGGTACCGGTGGGGCGGATCGGGACGCCGGGCGATGTGGTGGAGGCGGTGCGCTTCCTGGCGCGGGCCGAATACGTGACGGGCGAGGTGGTCGTCGTGGACGGGGGGGCGCGTAGGGGGGTAAGGGACCCAGAGGATGACGCGGGCGGGGGGTGTTCCCTCGGATGGCGAGCGACCCGGTCCAGCGGGGATGCAGCGCTGCTCCTGCCGTGGGAGGTTGCCCAAGGGCTGCTATGGGGTTGAGGAGGGCCGACCTCGTGTCTTACGTTGACGACTGCCCGTACGGGAGCGTGTTCCCCAGTCGTCCACCGAGTCGGAGATTGCAGCGATGAGAAGTGTGGCGGCCCCGGCCGTTCCCACGGCAGGCGTCGGATGCTGGACTGGGCTGCGCCCGTTCGTCTTGGTCGTCGGCGCCCTCCTCTCCGCCGCCCTGGCCGCTGGCGCCGTTGCCCAGGAGGCGGGCTACACCCCCGAGCACTATTACCGCATGATGGGGATCGGCGAGGTTGCAATCTCCCCGGACGGGCGATACGTCGCCTTCACCGTCACGAGGGTGGTGGAGGAGGAGAACCGGCGCGCTCGGCGGATCTGGCTACAGCCGCTGGCCGGGGGGCGGCCAACCGGCCCCGCAGTGGCGATCACCGGCTCCGGCGACGACTCTAGCGACCCGCGCTGGTCCCCAGACGGGTCGCTGCTGGCCTTTTCGTCCAAACGGAGCGACGACCCCAACCCGATCTGGTTCCTTCGCATCGGAGCGCCGGGCGGCGAGGCGTTCCACATCGAGGGGGTCCACTCCGCGCCGGTCTGGTCGCCGGACGGAACCCGCATCGCCTTCGTCAAGGCGCCGGATGCGGATCGCGACGGCGAAGTGCAGGGAGGGGGGGGCGCCAGCGCCGAGAGCCGAGAGGGGTGGATTGCGCCGGATGCCGTCTCGCGCACCCTCGACCCCGACCGCTTCGACGGCAGAGTCGTCACCTCGACGCGCTACAAGCGGGATGGACGGCTAGCGCTGCAACCCCATTACCAGACGGTTTCCAAGCGGCAGATCATGGTGGTGGACGCAGAGGGTGGGGTGCCCGAGGCGCTGACCCAGCTCCCCTTCCACGCGAACGAGCCGGTATGGTCGCCGGACGGTCGGTTGATCTTCTCCGCGGACGAGCGCGAGGACGACGAGCTCGCCACCGAGCCGCGCGGCGACATCTGGGCGGTGGATGGGGCTGGGGGGACCGTTCGCCGTCTCACATCCGGCACCGGGAGCTCGGACTGGCCTGCCGTCTCCCCCGATGGCCGCCGTATCGCCTACCGGTCGCTGCCGACGAGGGGCGCTCAGCCCGACCTCCTAGTCGCGGAGATCGGCCCGGACGGGCACTTCCGGGGCGAGCCCCTCAACCTGACGGCCGAGTGGGATCTGCGGCCGGGCGCGCCGCGCTGGACGGCGGATGGAACGGCTCTCCTCTTCTCGGCCGGCATGGAGGGCGATGCTCACCTCTTCCGGGCGGTGCCGGGCGAGGGGGTGGAGCAGGTCACGCTAGGCACCCGTCGGCTATCCTCCTTCTCCTTTGCGGCTGACGGCACCATGATGGCCTTCGTGGCCACCGACGCGACCAACCCGACGGAGCTCTACCTGGGAGATACGGCGGGGAACACGGAGGAGAAGGTCACCCGCTTCAACGACGAGTGGCTCTCGGAGGTTACGCTCATGCCAGCCGAGGAGCTTCGCTGGAACTCTGGCGACGGGACCGAGATCCAGGGGTGGATGATCAGGCCGGTGGGGGAAGCCGCCGGGGATGCGTCGGCACCGATGATACTCAAGATCCACGGCGGTCCGCACTCGGCCTACGGCAATACCTTCTTCCCGACCTTCCATCTCCTCTCGGCGGCCGGATTCTACGTCCTCTACGCCAATCCGCGCGGATCGTCGGGGTACGGACACGACTTCGAGTACGCGACGCGCGGCGAGTGGGGCATCGTGGATCGGGACGACCTGCTCGCCGGAGTGAGGGCGGCCCTCGACGCCTACCCGGGGATCGACTCGACCCGGATCGGCGTCTCCGGGGGGAGCTACGGCGGCTTCATGACGAACTGGCTGACGGCGACGACAGATCGTTTCGCCGCGGCGGTCACCTCGCGCTCGATCGCCAACTGGGAGAGCTGGTGGGGGACCTCCGACGCCCAGTCGCTGACCGAGTACGAGTTCTACGGGCCGCCGTGGGAGGAGAGGGACCTCTACCGGCGCCTCTCGCCGATCTCCTACGTGGAGAACGTCACTGCTCCGACGCTCGTCATCCACAGCGAGAACGACTACAGGACCCCTATCGGCGACGCCGAACAGTGGTTCATGTCGCTCAGGAAGCTGGGCGTGCCCGTCGAGATGGTGCGCTACCCCAGGTCGTCGCACGGGCTCTCCCGGACGGGCGAACCGTGGCTGCTGGTGGACCGGCTGGAGCGCATCCGCAGCTGGTTCGTCCACTACCTGATCGACGCGGCACCGACGGGGCCTTCACCGCCGGGCGCGGACCCCTCCGACTGAGGAGATGGTGAGAACGGGGAACTCCGGTCCCACCTTCGACTACTCAGCCCGTCGCCAGGCTCTGTACCCCCGCCTAGGGCGCGGGGCGCTGCTGCTGCCCGCCGCACCGGTCCGCTACAAGAACGCTGACTCCGAGTACCGCTACCGGCCCGATTCCGAGCTCCTCTACCTGACGGGCTGGGACCAGCCTGACGCGGTCGCGTTGATCAGGGGATTTGCGTCCGAGCGTAGATTTGTGCTATTTGTGCCAAAGCGAGACGCGAAGGCCGAGCTCTGGAGCGGTGTAAGATCGGAGCCGGAGGAGTGCGCCGAGCGCTTCGGGGCCGACGCCGCCTACCCGATCGACGAGCTTGCCACCCGTGCGCCGGCGCTCCTCGCCGACGCATCGGAGATCTGGTACCGGCTGGGGACGAGCGGGCGCTGCGACCGGGTGGTGCGGGCGGCGTTGGGGCGGGGGAGGGCCCGCCGGGTGCGCGAGGGCAGGGGGCCCGGGCTGCTCGCCGACCCCGGCGCTCTGCTGGACGGAGTGCGTGCGGTCAAGGATCCCGCCGAGATCGAGTGCCTCCGCCAGGCCGCCGACATCACGGTCGAGGCCTTTCGCGAGGCGCTTCCGCTGGTGCGAGGGGGCGCGGGAGAGTGGGAGATCGAGGCCGCGTTGGAGGGCGGCTTTCGCGCGAGGGGTGCCGACGGCCCAGCCTTCGCGACGATCGTCGCCGCCGGGGCCAACGCCTGCACACTGCACTACGCCGCCAATTCGGGGCGCATCGAGGAGGGCGACCTGGTGGTCGTTGACGCCGGGGCGGAGTTCCGCTCGTACGCAGCCGACATCACACGCACGGTGCCTGCGTCGGGGACGCTGAGCGGGCTCCGGCGGGATCTCTACGAGGTGGTGCTGGCGGCGCGCGGTGCCGCCCTGGGAGTCTGCGCGCCGGGTGCCGAGCTGGACTGTGTGCACCGGGCCGCCACAAGGGTGATCGCGAGCGGGCTCATCGACCTGGGCGTTCTCGACTCGTCGCTGGACGAGGCGCTCGAGACGCGGAGCTACCGTCGCTACTTCCCGCACCGTACGTCGCACTGGCTGGGGCTCGACACCCACGACCCCGGGCCCTACCGCCGGGATGGGGGGCCACCGACGCTCCTGCCGTCGATGTTCCTCACAGTGGAGCCCGGTCTCTACCTCCCGCCGGACGATCGGGACTTGCCAGACGGCCTCGCGGGGTGTGGCGTCAGGATCGAGGACGAGGTGCTGATCACAACAACTGGCGCCGAGGTGCTGACCGCAGGGCTGCCGATCGAAGTGGAGGGTCTTGACGAGCTGATGGGGGGATCGCCAGAGCCCGCCACCCCGACGGACCCCTGATGCAAGGCCTTCGCCGTGCGGGCGTCGCGTACGACCTGGTCGCGCGTCTGCAGGCCCCGGGGCCGCTCGTGGCGGTCGAGCTGCGTCCTCCCAGGCTGGGTTTGGACGCCGAGCGAAGCATTGACGTCTGGATCGACATGCATCATGCCGTCCAGCGCCTGGCACGCGACGACACCATCGTGCTGCTCACCGACGACGCGGCAGGATCGGCCGAGGAGGAGAGCCTGGCCCACCTGAGCGCCAACCTGGGGAGATCGGCCGAGCTGCGAAACGTGCTGCCCTTCCTGACGTGCAACCACCCGCTCGACTACTGTCGCCTCTTCGTGCGCCGTGCCGCAGAGCTGGGAGTGGCCGGGGTGACGGTTGTCGGAGGGGACCCATCCGCGGAGATGGAACGTTGCGTCCCGCACGGCAAGGATCTCCGCCAGGTGCTAGGCCTTGAGCAGCCCCGCCTGCCGCTGGGCGGATGGGCGAATCCGAACCGCGACCCAGTCGGCCAGGCCAGACTCGTCGCTGCCCGCGACTTCTCCGCCGACTACGTCTTCACCCAGATCGTCTCGCACCATTCACTTGGCCCGGTGGAGCGCTTCCTCTCGGAGCTCCGCCGCCTGGGAGTCGCCACGCCCGTGGTCTTCGGCGTCTTCCTCTACCGGAGTCCAAACCCCCGAACTCTCTCCTACCTGGGCCGCTACTTCCCGGTGCCCGTCCGCGAAATTGCGGCTGACTTCGAGGCCGGGATGAGCGCCCACGAGATCTGCGCCGAGTCGATCCGCAGACTCCGCGATGTAGGTGCCGATAAGGTGTACATTTGCAACCTGCCGACGAATAAAGTAAACGCTACGTTACAAAATGTAAAGCAAAGATTACTCTGACCGAGAGATTGTGGGCAGTATCGTGAGCGGAGAGGGTGCGGGGGCTGCTGGCGGCCCCACGTACAAGCTCGTCCACGAGACCTGCGACCATCCGGCGGGGCTTTCCGTCGGCGGCCACTACCTCAACAACGTCTGCGACGGCAGCGGAGCCGCGCTGGCGGCCTTAGACTCCCTGATCGTGGCCCACGAGTACGAGCACCGGGACAGCCTCGACGAGTACATCAAGACCGTGAACCGCTTCGGCCGCTACGGCAGGCTGGGGGCGGGAAGTGCCGTTAGGGGCCGGGAAACGGCTTCCTGGAGGGGGCAACCCCTGAGCTGCGGCGATGTGCGGCAGCCCCCATTGGGCAACCCATGGTTGCGCCCCGAGCTCCAGATCGATCTCGATCGCGTCCTGTAGAGGTCCCGAAATGACGGGCGAAGCCGACAGACTGGCAAGCGTGCTTTACATAAGTGGGCAACTGTCGGTTGCCCCCCTAGCTGCCCCCGGACGGCCTCGCCAGCCTACCCTGTCCCCTTCTGTAGGCTTCGCGTTAGATCGAGAGATTCTAACAGCAGCGACAGGCGACCAGGCCGGGAGTAACCAAAGCCTACCAGTGCCACCGAGCACCGGCGGGGGACTTGTACCCCGGCCCGGAAGCCGCGATGGATGCCCAGTGGGGAGTTCGCGCCATCGAGCGCCAGTACAGGGATTGGCGAGCATCGCGGCACCGCCCCGACTGTCCAGTGACACCTTCACACGGGAGGGAGCATGATGAGACATGAGGCCTGGTTCGCCAGCGTGGACTGGGCATCGGAAGCGCACCATGTCTGCGTGGTTGGCAGCGACGGCTCGAAGCGAGCGGAACGCATCTTCCGCCACGGAGGCGCGGGGCTCGCCGAGATAGCTGATTGGATCGCAGCGAGGTGCGGAGGAGCCGCCCCGGAGGACATTCCGGTGGGGATCGAGATCCCGCACGGGCCGGTCGTCGAGAGCCTCATGGACCACGGGTTCTGAGTCTACTCGATCAACCCGAAGCAGCTCGACCGGTTCCGCGACCGCTACTCGCCCGCCGACGCCAAGGACGACAGCCTCGACGCCCGCGTCCTCGCCGACGCGCTGAGGACCGATCTTCACCACTTCCGGAGGATCGATCCCGTCGACCCGGTCGTCGTCGAACTCAGGGCGTGGTCGCGGATCGACGAGGAGCTCACTCGGGGAGCGCACGCGCCTGTCGAACCGCGTGCGGGAGCAGCTGTGGCGCTACTATCCGCAGATCCTCGATGCGGTCGGAAGCGTAGTCGAGCCCTGGGCCCTCGATCTCTGGGCCAAGGTGCCGACGCCCGCGAAGGCCCGGCGCGTCCAGCGCCGGACCCTTGAGAGCCTTCTCAAGCGCCACAGGATCCGGCGGATCACCGCCGACCAGCTCTTCGACATCCTTCGCGCCCCGGCCGTCGCCGTCGCACCCGGAACCACCGAGGCCGCGGTCGCCCACATCCGAAGCGTCTTCGAACGCATCCGCCTCGTACACCGCCAACTCGCCGAGGCCAAGCGGGAGTTCGCCCGCCTGATCGATGTCCTGGCCGATAGCGAGGACTCCGGCTCCGGCCAACCCGTCGGGCAGCGCGATGTGACGGTCCTCTCCTCCCTGCCCGGAGTCGGCCAGACCGTCATCGCCACGCTGCTCGCTGAGGCCCCCCAAGCGCTGGCGCGCCGGGACTACAAGGCGTTGCGGTGCATGTGCGGCGTTGCGTCGGCCACACGGCGATCCGGCAAGTACAAGCTCGTCGTGCGCCGAATGGCCGCCCATGCCCGCCTTGCTCAGGCCCTGCTCCAGATGGTGCCTCAGAAGCACCCGCGTTTCTCTCCCTATCATGGCGTCTCCTCCGTTCAGTGGAGACGCCATCCTGCGACATCCGCCGGGAATCCTCAGGAACCCCCGAGCCCATCCACCCAGCCACCCCTCCCTCAGCTTCCGAAACCCTGCCATTTTCGACGGCCACTTCTCTGCAATTTTGCGTGGCCGCCAACACCGGCTTCCCGCTCATGATCATTTCTCATTGGACAACGCTTCCCCGCTCGTGCTTGTCTGTTAGCCTCAGGCCCGGGCCTGAGGGAAAACCCGGCCCTTCGGCGCCCTGCAGGGTGCCGAAGGGGGGCGGTGGTCGGACCGTTTCATGCTTGGCCGTGAAGGGGCCGCAAGTGAGTTGGGTCGCCACCGTCCTTCCCTACGTCCTGAATGGATACCCGAGCATCAAGGCTCGCATGACAAGCACAGGAGAAGGGAATATGACCGAGCATACCGTCGGGATCGATCTCTCGAAAGCCTGGCTCGACGCCTACGCCGCGCCCGAGGGGAGGGCCGCCCGGTTCTCGAACGACGCGGCCGGCTTCCGGAAACTGATCGCTTGGATCGGCCCCGGGATCGACCGGATCGCGTACGAACCCTCCGGAGCCTTCCACCGCGACCTCGAGGACACCCTCCTGAAGGCCGGACTCCCCATGTATGCGATCAACCCCTTCCAAGCCCGGTCCTTCGCCCGGTCCCTCGGCCAGCGGGCCAAGACCGACGCGATCGACGCGCGCACGCTGGCGCGGATGGCCGCCGCGATCGACGACCTCCGCCCGACCAAGGCAACGTCCGGGAACGAGCGCGACCTCGCCGAACTGAGGTTGGTGCGCGATGGGCTGGTGGCGG
>JAGWBP010000033.1 GCA_021295835.1 Gemmatimonadota bacterium
GATCTTGCGGCCGCGTTTGGCCGCGGCGATCGCCAGGCTGATGGCCAGATGCGTCTTGCCGACGCCGGGGGGCCCGAGGAACACCACGTTCTCCTTCCGGTCCACGAAGCCGAGCTCGTGGAGCGCGTCGATCTGGTCACGCTTGATCGCGGGCGTGGCCAACATCTGGGGCGATCCCGCGCAACAGGACCTGTGGGAAATCGCCAGCGGAAGCCGGATCTGCGGACACAGGGACCCTGAACTGAAACCATCGGAACCCAGATGACGAATGAGATGAGATGAGATGAAGACGCTGGCGACCGCCGCCACACTGGCCACGGCGCATCACACCCTGCCCTACCGACCTGAAAAGGACGAATGATGACCACGCAACCCACTTCCGCACCCAGCGCTCCGATATCCGTGGCTCTTGCTCTGCTGAGCTCGGCGTGTGCCTTCTCCGACCTGCAGAGCGCCCGGCTGGTGGGTCCAGGGAGGTTCGAGGTCACACCAGGCTACTCGTCAACGAGCGTTTCCGAGGATGGAGAGACTGAGAAGGTGCAGAATCGCTTCGGCATCCAGGCGGCCACCGGTCTTGCGCCCCATCTTGATTGGCGACTGCGCTACGAGTACGCAAGCCTGACCAACAGCCAGGAGCCTGGAGTGAGCATCCTCGGCACCGGGCCCAAGTTCAGGCTGGTGGAGGATCGCGTGGCGCTTCACATCCCAGTGGGCTTTGCATTCGGCGGTGACCTCGAAAGCAGCGAGACATGGCAGCTGCAGCCGACGCTTCTGTTCACCCTTCCAATCGGTGATGGCGCGGAGATCACGACTTCGGGACGGGGAGTCATCTGGCTGAACAGTGACGCCGAAAGCCTATTGGGAGCCAACCTGGGACTGAGACTGAGTTCCGATCTTGACCGCTGGGTCGTCCGCCCCGAAATCGGATTCCTGAAGGATCCCGGCGGTCAGGGGGGCACCCTGTGGCAGTGGAGTGTGGGCTTCTCTATCCTCTCCAGCTCCGGCAACTGAGGCTCCTGGGCGGACTCGACCTTTCTCCAGCGCTTCGCCTGCCTTCCCCGAAGAGGGGGGGGGGCGAAGCCGCCTGGTCCCAGTGTGTACTGGAGAATTTTGGCTCTTGCCGTGAATCGGGAAGGACGCCACGGTCCGACGCCGATGACCCTGCACGGGGCACCAACGGGTTGGGGTTCTCGGTCGTGTCCGTCGTCGGTGGCGCATAGAAGCACCAACCGCCTGCAAGGCGTCGCCTAAGCGGTCGCCTACTCCCACTCGATCGTTGCCGGAGGCTTCGAGCTGATGTCGTAGGTGACGCGGTTCACCCCCGTCGTCTCGTTGATGATCCGCGTGGCGACGCCCGCGAGGAACGAGGCGTCAAAGGGGTACCAGTCGGCGGTCATGCCGTCGCGAGAGGTCACCGCCCTGAGCGCGATCACGTTCTCGTAGGTGCGTCCGTCGCCCATCACACCGACCGAGCGCACCGGGAGCAGGACGGCGAAGGCCTGCCAGATCTCGTCGTAAAGCCCTGCGGCCTCTATCTCCTCGAGGTAGATCCGATCGGCTAGTCGTACCATCTCCACGCGCTGGCCCGTCACCTCGCCGAGAACGCGGATCGCGAGCCCCGGACCCGGAAAGGGGTGTCGCCGGATGGAAGAGGAGCTGAGCCCAAGCGACTCCCCGACTCGGCGCACCTCGTCCTTGAATAGCTCGCGCAGGGGCTCGATCAGCTCGAAGGAGTGGTTGTCGGGGAGACCGCCGACGTTGTGATGAGTCTTGATCGTGGCCGAAGGCCCGTGGACCGAGTGCGACTCGATCACGTCCGGGTATAGGGTGCCCTGCACCAGGAAGCGCGCAGCGAGCCCGAGGTCGCGGGTAGTGCGTTCGAAGACGCGAATGAACGCCTCGCCGATGATCTTGCGCTTGCGCTCGGGGTCGGCGACGCCTTCGAGCGCCTCCAGGAACTCAGCTGCCGCGTCCACCACCTCTAGGCGCGCGCCCAGGTTGTCGCGGAAGGTGCGCTCGACGCTCTCGCGCTCCCCGTGGCGCATGAGCCCGGTGTCGACGAATACGCAGACGAGCTGGTCCCCGACGGCCCTGTGCACGAGAGCCGCCGCCACCGAGGAGTCAACTCCCCCCGACAGGCCGCAGATGAGGCTCTCGCCGCCCACCTGGGCGCGAATGCGCGCCACGGCCTCCGTGACGAACGCCCCCGGTGCCCAGTCGCCCGAACAGCCGCAGATGCGATAGACGAAGTTCTCGACGATCTCCTGTCCGCGGGGGGTGTGGGCCACCTCGGGATGGAACTGCACGCCATAGATGGGACGCGAGCGAGCCGCAAAGGCCGCAACGGGAAGGTCGGCGGTCGCGGCCAGGGTGATGAAGCCGTGGGGGGAGTCGTCCACGTGGTCGCCGTGGGAGCACCAGACGGAGATCTCCTCCCCGGGCTCGAAGCCCCGAAAGAGATCCGCGTCGTCCGAGCTCGAGCTCGGGTGGGGACGGAGGACCCGCAGCGTGGCGCGTCCGTACTCGCGCCTCCCGGGCACGACCTCGCCCCCTTCGTGCCTGGCGATCAGCTGCATACCGTAGCAGATGCCCAGCACCGGAACGCCAAGCTCGAGAAGCCCGGGATCCAGACCCGGGCCGTCTTCGTGGTAAGCCGACGACGGGCCGCCCGAGAGGACAATTCCGGTCGGCACCCAGCCGCGGATCCAGTCGAGCGAACGATGCGGCGGGTGAATCTCGCAGTACACCCCCGCGTCTCGAATCCTCCTCGCGATCAACTGCGTGAACTGCGAGCCATAGTCTATGACGAGCACGCCGTCCCGCTGGCCCCGAGGACGAGCCCGCGCGGGCGGCCCGGTCATCGCAGGCACCGGACGCCCACCGTCAGTAGGCCCTTGCCCACACCACCTCCATCTGCGCCCTGCCCCCGCCGATGCACCGGGCCGGCATCGGGTCAGAGCGGAACTCGGCATCTGGGATGACCCGGATCGACGCCTTGGCGGCCACTCTCGCCCGCTCCTCTACGGCCGGGTCACCGGACCACCCTGTGTAGACGAAGCCAGCACCGCCCTCGAGCAGCTCGGCCAGCTCGTCGACCGAGGAGACGGTGCCGCGATACGTTGCGGCCTCCCGCCGGGACAGCGCCGCCTCGAGAAGTCGGCCCTGCAGCTCGTCGAGCCTTGCGGGCATCTCGGCAACCGCCGCGGCCTCCTCGGTTGCCACCTTGCGCGTACCGGCCGGGTCGGGAACCCGCGCGACGGCGACGACCTGCCCTTTGGCCACGTCCCTAGGGCCCACCTCGATTCGCATCGGCACGCCCTTGCGCTCCCATTCGTAGAACTTGGCACCAGGCGAGAGGTGGCGCCGACGGTCGGTCTTCGCCCGGACTCCCACGCACCCTAGAGCCTCGGCCACCCGGTCGGCCACGGTGCCGACCGCGGCCCAGTCGTCGTCCGACCTGGCAATCGGGAGAACGATGACCTGCGTGGGTGCCAGCTTCGGCGGCACCACCAGGCCCACGTCGTCGCCGTGAGTCATCACGAGTCCGCCCACAAGGCGCGTCGAGACGCCCCACGAGGTGTTCCACGCGTACTCCTCGCGCCCCTCCTCGCTCTGGAATGTCAGATCGAACTGCCGCGCAAAATTCTGTCCGAGCATGTGCGACGTGCCCGCCTGCAGCGCCTTTCGGTCCTGCATGAGCGCCTCGCAGGCGTAGCTTCGGACCGCTCCCGCGAACTTCTCCGCCTCGGACTTGAGCCCCGTCAGCGGGGGCATAGCCATCCACGCCTCCATGAAGGTCCGGTAGATGCCCAGAATCCTCACCGCCTCCTCCTCGGCCTCGGCCTCGGTGGCGTGCGCCGTGTGCCCCTCCTGCCAGAGGAACTCGGCGGTGCGCAGGAACAGGCGCGTGCGCATCTCCCAGCGCATCACGTTGGCCCACTGGTTCAGCAGGATCGGCAGGTCGCGGTAGCTCTGCACCCACTTGGCGTACATCGAGTAGATGATCGTCTCGGAGGTTGGGCGCACCACGTACGGCTCCTCGAGCTCCTTGCCCCCGGCGTGAGTGACTACGGCCAGCTCGGGCTTGAATCCCTCGATGTGCTCCTTCTCGCGCTCGATGAAGCTCATCGGGATCAGGAGCGGGAAGTAGGCGTTCTCGTGGCCCGTCTCCCTGAACATGTCGTCCAGCGCCCGCTGCATCCGCTCCCAGATCCCGTACCCCCACGGCCTGATGACCATGCTGCCACGCACGGGAGAGTAGTCGGCCAGCTCGGCCTGCAGCACCACCTCGTTGTACCACGCGCCGAAGTCTTCCGACCTCTGCGTGAGCCCCCTCCTAGCCGTCGCCCCCTTCCCCCCTGCCATCAGCTGCCCTCGCGGTCGATTTGCCTGTCGAGCGTCCCGCCCATCGTCTCCGACTCGAGTAGCTGGTACACGGTGCGCTTCTTCTGTTCCCCGGTGCGCAGATCCCGCATCGTGACTTCCCCCCTCTCGGCCTCTTCCGGCCCGATGATCAGCGCCGCCTCCGCCCCGGCCCGGTTCGCGGCCTTCAGCTGCCTGCCCAGCGGCTGACCCCTGAGCGTGTAGACGACCGACCTGCCGGCCTCGCGTAGCCGACGGCCGAGCGCCAGCCCCGCCGCGCGCTGTCGCTCCTCGACCCAGGCAACGTAGTAGTCGCACCTCTCGGCTTCGTCCGGCACCAAGCCGCGGTCGCCGAGGAGCTCCGTCAGCACCACGTCGCCCATACCGAATCCGACTGCGGGCAGGGGCTCCCCGCCCACGAGCTCCAGCAGCCTGTCGTAGCGCCCTCCGCCGCAGATCGCGCGCAGCTCCCCAGCCCGGTCGTGCAGCTCGAAGACGATCCCGGTGTAGTACGCCAGCCCGCGCACCACAGAGAAGTCGAAGCGAACGTACTCTCCCAGGCCCATCGCGCCGAGGATCGCGGCATGCTCCTCGAGGCGGCCCACGGCTTCCTGCACCGGCTCCGACCGGTAGCGATGCGCGATGCGATCGAGGGACCCCCCATCCAGCAGCTCGGCGAGCTCGGTGACTGCGCTCTGGGAGACGCCAAGAGCCGTCAGTGCCGCCGCGGTAGCGCGCTCTCCGACCCGGCTCGCCCTGTCGATCGCGGCAATGCACCCGCCGTGGCGATCGGAGGGGACACCAGCCTCGCTCAGCACCGCGGCGACCAGCTTGCGGTCATTTACCAGCGCCGCGAAGTCGGTCTCGTCGAGCCCCAGCTCCCTCGTCGCGTCGATCGCGAGGGCGAGCACCTCGGCGTCGGCGGCCACCCCTGCCTCGCCAACGATATCGACGTTGAGCTGGAAGTGCTCCCTAAGCCTGCCCCGCTGACTGCGCTCGTAGCGAAAGAGCTGAGGGAGCGAGTACCACCGGATGGGCTTCGGCATCCCGCGGCTGCGCGCGGCCAAGATCCGCGCGAGTGTGGGAGTCATCTCCGGACGGAGCGCGACCTCGCGACCGCCCCTGTCGCGAAAGCTGTAGAGCTGATCGACGATCTCGTCGCCGCTCTTCGCCACGTACAGGCCGAGCCGCTCCAGAGGCGGGCCGTCGTACTCCCGGAAGCCGTACCGCCGCGCCACCCTGCGCCAAGCGTCGAAGATGTGGAGTCGGAGCGCCATATCGCCGGGGGCGAAGTCTCGGAAGCCGGGCAGACGGGCGAAGGAGCGGGAGGCCGGCATGCTTGGGTAGTGGGCGAACCAACTTGAAGCGGGCGAATAGGCAGCACGGAGGGCAGTGTGGAAGATAACCGAGCAGACGGCGTCCGAGAGCGACATGAACCCGGTGCCGGCGCTATTCTGCAACTATCTTGAGATCGATGTCGTAGGGGTCTCGAGGAGGCCGGGCCTGATCGGTCGCGCCGAGAGGTATGGAGAGGCTGTCGCGGTGGCGGAGTACCCGGAGGACTGGCGCGAGACGATGGATCTGTACTGCTACTGCGTGCTGGAAAGGGTAGCTTCGGGGCTCTCGGGCCACTGCGCGCTACGCGCTACGAGCCGGGGCTCATCCCCCAGCCAGTCATCACACTCCATTCGTCGCGGTCCGGCATCCCGCGGCTCCAGCGCACCACGTGGCCGGGCGGAGCGCTCGGCCGCTCGTCGAAGTCCCCCCGGATGGCGCGCACCTGCCCGCTACGCGAGTCGCGGATCCACGCCATCGTCGCCTCCGTGTCGCCGTCCAGCGTGAAGGAGGCGTCCCCCGGGCCGGCCAGCACGAGGCTCGCGAGCTCCTCCCACCCGGGCTCAACGGGCAGGAGGAAGACAAACATGCCCGTCCCCTCCTCCGCGTCCGCCGGCTCCGCCATCTCGAACGAGACCGAGAAGAGCTCCCGCCGGGCGCCGTCCAATCCCGTCAGCGTATAGTCGCCGGGCGCCTCCGGCAGCAGGCTCCGGCCCTCCACCACCAGCGCCGGGTCCATCGACAGCTCGCCCGACGCGCTCCGCGAACCCCACACAAGCAGCGACGGACCCGTCCGGCCGCTCGCCTCGCCGTGCGATCTTGCCTGCGCGGTCCGGTACCGAACCGCCTTCCCGAAGTGGTAGTCGCTGACCCACACTGGAACGCAGTAGCTCATGTAGTCCTCTGCTCGATCCTTGTCGATCAGCGAGCCGCTGCGGTGATCGTAGCCCCACGCCCCGATGCTACCGTCGTCGTAGGGGTAGCCGGGACCGTCCCTGCGGACGCCACAGGGGGCGTGCCAGAGATTCAGATTGTGCCCCAGCTCGTGCACCATTACTCGCGAGTTGGGCGTGGAGGCCGAAGACGTGCCGGGCAACTCGGCGATGCCAGCTTCCCCCTTTAAAGCTATTAGGCCCATCCAGTGACCCGATCCGCTCTCGGCGGCCCGAATCGCAGCGGTCCTGTCCAGCACGTACCACAATCGTCCGTCGTCGATCTCGACGGGGTCGTGGCCCTTGACGCTCATCTCCTCGATCGGAATCAGATCGTAGGTGTCGTGGAGGAGTTCGTGCTCCTCCTCCTCCGATTCCATGCCGTCGACGTGGTCCAGCACCGACGAATCGGGATCCCAGGTGTACCGGAACGGAATGACGGTGAGTTCGAAGCCGGGCACGCTCTCCACCCCCAGATCCAGCTCGCCGCTCTTTGGGATCCGCCTGGAGGCGAGGAGGCCGGCGTCGATCGTCGAGTCGGGGTCGATGTCGACCACGACCGACAGACCCTCCTCAATCACCGAAGCGGGAATCGTCACGTTCAGCGACCTGGCGAGCGATCCCTCGTCAACCTCCGTCGGGATCGTCTCGGGCTTGCCGTCGATCTTCACCGAATACGTCTCGGAGCCGTCGACGTAGAAGGTCGCCTTCGCCGGAGGCAGCGTCGTCTCGGCCGTCGCACGGTAGGTGGCCGTGACGAAGACCCTGAGCAGCGCCTCCTTCCCCGCCACCACAGGCGCCGGGTAATCCGACGACTGCACGGCCTGTACCAGATACGCAGCCGGCGGGTTGACGACCGTCACCCAGGGGGACTGCGGTGCCGAGAGCCCACCCGGGTCTGCGGCAGTCACCCACACCTGGGCGCCGCCTACGGCGACTGCCGTCACCTGGACGGTGGCACCCGAGACGGCGGCGGTTGCGACGCTGGGGTCATCCGATCTCGCCGTGTACGAAAGGACATCCCCGTCCGGGTCGCTGAAGTACGCCGCGAGATCGACCGACTCCGTGTTCCCGACCTCAAGCGTCAGCGCGGGAATGGGCCTCGTCCCAACGGGCGGCTGGCGCTCTCCGCAGCCGCCAGCCCACGCAGCAATCGCCACCAAGGCCGAGACGCCCCAGGCACCCCAGGAGGGCCGGAAGGCGCCGCGCGTGTTCCGTGGTGGTGATTCGACAGGCATCTTGCCGCTCCTACTGGCGATGCGATCCCCCTGTCGGAGGTGGCGGGACGGACGCCTCGCCTAGCACCTGGACAGACCCCCCACCGAGTTCGGCTCCTCGCGATGCAGAATGGGCAGGCGGGCGGGCGGAGGCAAGGCCATCGTCTTCATCTTCCGACTCCGATGCAACGGCCCGAAAGCGCCTAGCCATGCCGGTCAGCGAACGGCTTCGCGTCCAGCGCGCGAAAGGCGTCCCCGACCGTGTGGCACGATCCGGTGACGAGAATCGTCCCCTCGCCAGCGAGAAACGCCGCCCTCTTCAGAGCCCCACCGATCTCTTCGACCACCTCGACCCGCGCCGAGTGCCCTTCGGCCGCAGCCCGGGCCTCGCGGGGACGCCACCTGCGCTCCGAGGGCGCCGAGGGGGGGCTCGTCAGCACCACGGCGTCGGCAACGGCTGCGATTGCGGGCACCATTCGGGGCCAGTCCTTGTCGACCAGGATTCCCACTACGGCCACAAGCGGTCGCCGGGGCGACCCCTGATCGACGGTCCTCGCAACGGCGTCAGTGGCGGCGCTGTTGTGGGCCGTGTCGAAGATGTAGCGCCTGCCTTCGAGCCACACGAGCTGGCCTCGGCCCGGCCAATCGACTGCGGCCACCCCGGCTTGGATCGACTTGGCAGATGGGGGAGACGGCAGCATCTCGAGCGCGGCGACCGCCAGCGTCGCGTTGACGGCCTGGTGCGCACCGGGAAGAGGCGTTCGCAGCTCGCGGAAGCTCCCGTCGGGGACGGCGCAGCGGAACGTCGTGCCGCACTCGCCAAACCGCACGTCGCGCACATCCCGCTCAGGGTCCACGCGCACGAAGGGCGCGCCTGCATCGACGGCCGCATCCGCGAGCACCGCGAGCACCCGATCGTCAGTCTCCGCCGTGACCACCGGGACTCCGGGCTTCACGATGCCCGCCTTCTCGCGCGCGATCTCCTCTACCGTCGCTCCGAGGAAGTCCTGGTGGTCGACAGATACGTTGGTGATCGCGACGACTTCGGGCTCGATCACGTTGGTGGCGTCTAGCCGCCCCCCGAGCCCCACCTCGATGCAGGCGACGTCGATGCCTTCCTGGGCGAAGACCACCAGTGCAAGCAGCGTTGCCGCCTCGAACATCGGCATGCCCAGCTCCCGCGCCAGAGGCCGGAGGCGCTCGGCCGTCTCCAGGAGCCGATGGCGCCCCACCGGCCTGCCGCCCACCCTGATGCGCTCGCGGAATGAGCAGAGGTGCGGGGAGGTGTAGAGGCCGGTGCGCCGTCCCTGGAGTCCGAGGACGGACTCCCAGGTCGCCGCCACCGAGCCCTTCCCGTTGGTGCCTCCGACGTGCAGCGACGAGTAGCGTCGGTCGGGGCTCCCCACCTCGGCAAGCGCCGTCCGCATGCGGTCAAGTCCCCAGTCAACGGCGCTTGGACGATCGGGGAACAGCTCCTCGAGCAGCGCGTCCGGAGCGTCAACCACGCGGGCCCCGGCTCGCTGGACACCCGAACCCGGTCCCGTAGCCAGCTGCGCCGAGGCCGGGATGACGCTCGACTGGGGCTGCGTCAGGCCTGCGGTCTCCACCCGGCGTGCATGTGGCGCAGCAGCTGCGCGATCGACGCCTTTAGCTCGCGACGATCTACTACCCGGTCGACCATCCCGTGCTCCTCCAGGAATTCGGCGCTCTGGAAGCCGGGCGGGAGCTCCTGGGGAATCGTCTCGCCGATCACGCGCGGACCTGCGAAGCCGATCAGGGCACCGGGCTCCGCCAGATTGATGTCGCCCAGCATCGCGTAGGAGGCCGTGACGCCGCCGGTCGTCGGGTCGGTCAGAACCGATATGTAGGGTAGTCGGCGCTCGTGCATGCGGGCTAGGACCGCCGATGTCTTCGCCATCTGCATGAGCGAGAAGATCCCCTCCATCATGCGGGCACCCCCCGACGCACTGACTACCACGAGCGGCAGCTCGCGCTCGAGCGCCATCCGCCCGGCGCGCGCGATCTTCTCGCCGACCACCGATCCCATCGAGCCTCCGATGAAGGCGAAGTCCATTACGGCTATCGCCACGGGAATGCCCTCGATCCGGGCCTCTCCCGAGATAACGGCCTCGCTTCGCCCCGTCCGCTCCCGAGCTTCATCAAGTCGGTCGCCGTAGACCTTCAGATCCACGAATCCCAGCGGGTCCGCGCTCGCCATCTCCGCGTCTCGCTCCTCAAAGCTCCCCGGATCGGTCAGGATCTCCAGGTACCGGGGGGCGTCAATGCGGAAGTGGGTACCGCAATCGGGACAGACGCCCAAGTTGCGAGCGAGCCGCTCACGATAGACGATCTCTCCGCACCCGCCGCACTTCGAGAAGACGTCGGAGGGCAGTTCGCGTCGGCCGTCGCGGGATATCTTCTTGTGCTTCTTCTGAAACCAGGCCACCAGGACTTCCTTCCGTGCGCTCAGGCGCTGTCGGTCGACAGCGCCACGACGACCGCCGCCGCCATCCAGGACACCAGAAGAAAAGAGCCACCATAGCTGATGAACGGCAAGGGGATGCCCGTGATCGGCACCACGCCGACCGTCATTCCCACATTGACGAAGACGTGTGTCATCCACATCCCGAGCACCCCGAAGGCGAAGGGCCCGGCGAAGGCGCTCCTCGAGCCCTCGGCCACGCCGATCAGCTTGTAGAAGAGGTAGCCGAAGAGCAGCAGGACCGACGACGTGCCGACAAATCCGAACTCCTCGCCGACCACGCTGAAGATGAAGTCGGTGTGCTGCTCCGGTAGGAAGGCCAGCCGCTTCTGGGTGCCCATCGTGAAGCCCTGGCCGAAGAAGCCGCCGCTGCCCACCGCCACCTTGGACTGAATCAGCTGCCAGCCTGCATTCTGCGGATCCATGCCCGGGTCGAGGTAGACCAGCAACCGGTTCCGCTGGTAGTCGGAGAGCGATCTCCAGAGCGCCCTTGCCGCGCCTCCTGCGGCAACGTTGGCGAGGATCACCGCCACCGACTCGACCAGGTAGAGGCGGTATCGATACAGGTAGACTCCTATCGCGAGCAGCGCGAAGTACAGGGCCCAGGCGCGCACGCTGAAGGCGAGGATGAACGCCGCCCCGGGAGAAGCTGCCAGTAGGATCAACGGCCATGGAGCGCCCGCACCAACGAGCGCTGCGAAGAAGATCCCCACAAAGGCCAGCGCCGTCCCGAGGTCGGGCTGCAGGAGGACCAGCACCAACGGCAGCCCCGCGACCACCGCCGGGGCCAGGAGCTCGCGCAGGTGCTTCGGTGGGTCGCTGTGCCTGACTAGCAGAGCGGCAAGGCCCAGCGCAGTCGCCACCTTCGCGGCTTCGGCCGGCTGAAACCGGAAGCCGCCGACCGCGAGAAAGCTGCTGACTCCCTTTGCGGTGCCTGCACCCGTCCCGACGACAAGCGTGACAGCAAGCAGCGCGACGCCGACGATGTAGATCGGCGCTGATGACCACTCGATCCATCGCGTCGGCACCCGACACACGAAGAGGAAGCCCAGCACCCCAGCCGCGAGGAAGATCGCCTGGCGAATCCAGATGCCGCTGACGATCGGACTCGGTTGTTGTAGCGACCCCGCCGAGTACACCATCGCCACGCCAAAGAGCGAGAGCACCAAGACGACCCTGGCGACGGGGTGCTGCCAGAGCGGCGCAAGAATCTGCTTCATCGGTGGCTAGCAGTCCGTGGGCGATGGTCTACGGACTGCTAGCGTCCGGTCGCCCACTCGATGCTGCGGCCAGCCTGCAGGTGCTCGCGCAGCGTCTGGATCGTGTCGCGCCGAATCCCGTGCTCGCCGCGCAGGTAGAAGTCCACCGCCTTGGCCACGAGCGGGGCTGCCACCTCCGATCCCCCTCCCCCGAACTCGACCAGGGCGACGGCAACCACCTCGGGGGGAGCTCCGTGCGGGCCAGCGATGGCGCTGAACCACGCATGGGTCGGGCGGTCGCCACCACTCTGGGCGGTGCCGGTCTTGCCCAGCAGGTCGAAGTGCTCGATCGAGGATGCGTACGCGGTCCCGCCCGGGGACATGACACGTCGCATTCCCTCCCGGATCTGCTCCAGGTGGGGGGGCGGGATGTCGAGCCGCCACGCATCCCCTGGGGTCTCGTCTGCACCCATACGGCGGAGCACCGGGGGCGGGGCCGCGCCGTCGCGGGCAATGGCGAGGAGAAACTGGGCCATCTTGAGCGGGGTCTGATCGTTAGGCCCCTGGCCGATCGAGAGGCTGATCACCTCGCCCTCGCGGGGCTCGTATCCGAAGCGTCGCTCCCAGAAGCCCATGTCCTCCGGGAATGTGCCGCCCGCATCCTGCGGCAGATCGATCCCGCACCTGGTGCCGAAGCCCATTCGGTTGCCGATCTCGAGCGTTCGCGACAGTCCTATCCTCGCCCCCAGCTGGTAGAAGTAGACGTTGCACGAGTGCTGGATCGCTTCGGCCAGCTGGAGCGAGCCGTGCCCCTCCTCCTTCCAGCAGCGGTACGCGCGGTTTCCGAAGACGAATGACCCACGGCACGATACCGGCATTCGCTCCGTCGGGGTCACCAGTCCCAGCTCGAGCGCCATCGCCGCGGTGGCGAGCTTCCACTGCGACCCCGGCGGGTACTTGCCCCTGACGGCACGGTGGTATAGCGGGCTGTCCCGGTCGCGAGCGTACCCTTCCCAGTCCCTGCGGTCGACGACGCCAGCGAATACGTTCGGGTCGAAAGCGGGCGCGGAGTAGAGTGCGAGCACCCCACCGGTCGGCACGTCCAGCATGACCACGGAGCCGTTTCTGCCCTCGGGGAAGATGCGGTGTATCCACTCCATCAGCTCGAGGTCGAGGTGGAGATCGAGGTCGCTTCCCGGTTCCGAGGCGACTCCTTGGACGCCGGAGAACGAGCCGATAATCCTCCCCTGCGCGTCCACTTCGACGTAGCGCGTCCCCGGCTTGCCCCCGAGTACACGGTCGTACTGCGCCTCCAGCCCGGCCTTGCCGACGATCTGTCCCGGAGCGACCCCCTCGTCCCGGCGCACCTCCAGCTCGGTCTCGTCGATCTCGCCCACGTAGCCGATCGCGTGCGAGCCCACCTCGCGAGCGGGGTAGCGCCGTTTGGGTCGACTCTCGATCAGGAGCCTCGCGAAGGTGGACCGGCGCTCCTGGAGCGCGGCCACTGATTCGAAGGGGGCGTCGAGCGTGATCAGTACGGGGCGGGCAGGGCGGGTCCCGGACTGCCTGGCGAGCTCCCGGTAGCGCCGGTCGGATATCTCGAGGTGCTGCCTCATGCGGTCGAGCGTCGCGACCATGGAGTCGGCGCGATCGGGAATGATCGCGATGGAGTATCCGGGCACGTTGTCGGCGAGCACACGCCCAGCGCGGTCGCGAATCACACCTCGGGGAGCAGGCACAGCGAGCGTGCGCAGGCGGTTCGACTGGGCCTCTAGCAGCCACGCCTCCGAGGCGACGACCTGGTAGCGGAAGAGTACCCCGGCGAGGAGACCTAGGAGTGCCAGTACCGCGATGCGGATGGTCGTTGCCCGGGCGCGGGATAGACGCGGACGCTTCCGCATCAGATGGTCCGCGGACCCGGCGACAGGAGAGCCACGACGGCGACCCCGACGGTCGCCGCGTAGAGCGCCGCCAGTGTGGCCTCGACGAGAAGGCCGTCAACAACGGGAGGGCGAGTCGCAGCGTCGGAGACGAGCCAGGCGAGCAGGTCGCGCGACCACTTGCCCACCGCGAAGAGTGCGAACCGAAACGCGGACGAGTCGCCCCTCACCACTTCGGCAAGGCGTCCGGCCGCGCCCCCCACCATCGCAAGCGCAAAGGCGTTGGCCCCGAAGCTGGTGAGCGATACGCTGTCTTCTACCAGGCCGAGGGTAAGGCCGAGCGCCGCCCCCCATGCGCCCCCGAGCCGCTGGCTCGCCGTCAGCACGGTCACCGCGAAGAGGTCCGGGGCCAGCGCCCCGAGGGGCAGAGCGACGTTGGCCAGGAGGTGGAGGACGACCAGCGCCACAAGGAGGAAGGCGAGGCGCACGGTCACCTTGCCTCGCCCTCCCCGTCGGGACGATGGGAGTTGGTCGCAACCGCGGCTGCGCCGCTCTCGGTGTATGCCAGGGCGTGGGCTACCAGCCCCGGGTGCACGGCAGGGACGACGTAGTAGCTGCGGCTCCAGCCAGCCGACGCCTCGGCCGGGCCTTCGATCGACCCAACGCGAATTCCTGCCGGGAAGGTCCCGCCCCTTCCCGAGGTCACCAGCTCGTCCTCCGGATCCAGCTCCGAGAGGAAGGCCGTCCCCCTGATAATCAGCCTGTCCTGCTCGCGCAAAGTGCCCCTGGCGGCCTCGACGATGCCGTGGGCACGCGCGTCGGGGGTCATGGCGGCGACGCGAAAGTCCGGGTGCGACCAGTAGTACCCCACCGAGTAGTCGCCGAAGACCTCCTGCACCTGTCCCAGCAGACCGTCCTCGGTGATCACCGCCGCAAAGGGAGTCACCCCGCTCGCCAGACCGACGTCGAGGTGGAAGACACTCTCCGAGCCGCGCCTCCCCAGCCGTATCACGGTGGTGCCGACCGCTGCGTG
The DNA here is from genome assembly GCA_021295835.1 of Gemmatimonadota bacterium. Taxonomy (GTDB): domain Bacteria; phylum Gemmatimonadota; class Gemmatimonadetes; order Longimicrobiales; family Gaopeijiaceae; genus Bin94. The sequence goes on from JAGWBP010000033.1 coordinate 14,441, forward strand.
GCGATGACGGTCGGCCAGCTCCAGCAGGCTGCGCAGTTCGCGGTTCTCATGCACCAGTCGGTGACGGGCAATGGCGGGCAAGACCAGCGAGTCGAGTCGCTGTCTGGCCGCGTCGAACCCGAAGGCCCGGTCGCGAGCCGTCGCGATGGCACCGTTGAGCTCTAGAAAGGGGCGCAGCGCCGTTTCGCGAATCAGGTGACGCGCAGCGCTCTGCACCGGGGGGGGAAGGTTGACGGCGACGAGCGCGGCGAGGCACGCCACGGCGGCGACGATCAGCTCCCTCTTGCGTCCCTGGCGTCGCACCGAGCGGAGGTGGTGCCCGTCGGCTAGCTGATGAGAACCGGGCGGTACTTCGCCACGTCTTCCAGGATGCAGCCCGCGCCTCGCACGACGCATGTCATCGGGTCCTCGTCCACATGGATCGGCAGGGCCGTCTCGAGCGCGATCAGCTTGTCCAGGCCGCGGATCAGCGCACCCCCTCCCGTCATCACGATCCCGTAGTCGACGATGTCCGAGGCGAGCTCGGGGGGCGTGATCTCGAGGGCCGACCGCACCGCGTCAATTATCGACGAGAGCGCCTCCTGGATGCACTCGCGAACCTCCTCGGACCGGATCACCACCATCTTCGGAATCCCCGAGACCAGGTCCCTGCCCTTCACCTCCATGTCCCGCTCGTCGTCGGACGGAGTGGCCGACCCGATCTGCATCTTGATCGTCTCCGCAGTGGGCTCGCCGATGAGCAAATTGTAGTTCTTGCGTACATGCGACACGATCGCCTTGTCGAGCTCGTCGCCGCCGACCCGAATCGAGGTGTCGGCGACGATCCCGTAGAGCGCGATCACCGCGATCTCCGTCGTCCCGCCGCCGATGTCGATCACCATGTTGCCGCGCGGGGTCTCGACCGGAAGGCCCACCCCGATTGCGGCCGCCATCGGCTCGGCCACCATGTGGACCTCGTTGGCACCGGCCGCCAGCGCCGCTGAACGCACGGCCCGCTTCTCGAGCTCGGTAATCCCAGACGGCACGCCGACCACCACGCGGGGCCGCACGCGAAAGATGCGCTTCGCCATGACCTGCCTGAGGAAGTGGCGCAGCATCACCTCGGTGATGTCCACGTCGGCGATGACCCCATCGCGAAGCGGCCGAACGGCCTGGATCCTATCGGGGGTTCGGCCAAGCATGCGCTTGGCGTCCAGCCCCACGCTCATCACCTCTCGCGTGCTCCTCTCCACCGCGACCACGGAAGGCTCGCTTAGCACCACCCCGTCGCCCTTGACGCACACCAGGGTGTTGGCGGTCCCCAGATCGACGCCTATGTCGCTAGTGGGGACCAGTCGCTTCGACCTAAACCAGCTCGCAATCGGTGGCAATAATTTTGACGAGCCTGACGGGGCTCCGATCAGGGGTGTTGGCGGACTGAAGGCACGCAAAGCTACCGCAATCGACCAAGTTGCGGTAGAGTCGGGCGGATCACCCGCTCGCTCGGTCCAACGCAGTCGGTCGGTCCACTGTGGTCGGTCCCCCGTTTGGCAACCCGAAGTTCGGCGTACCGACAAGGGGTCAAGTTGTTGTCGGGTAGGGGCATGGGTCGGATCCTGGAGTGTACGCCACTGGGTACGGGGCATGGGCTGACGACGAGGATGCGCCGGTCTGGAGTGGGGTGGGGCGCGCGAGCATCTCGGGGGTCATGGGGGGCGGGGCGGTGGGCCGGACGCGGGGGCGGGTGAGGGTGGCGAGCTC
>JAGWBP010000010.1 GCA_021295835.1 Gemmatimonadota bacterium
TCGGAGTCGGCCAACGGGAGAAGGGAAGGCTCACTAAACTGAATCGACAAGTGTCTCACAATCGTTGGCAGGTTCCGGACCGGGTACCTCTTGCCGTCATCACCGTGAATCGACCCGCGTCCCGTCTCGGGGTTCCAAGCGACGACTTGACCAGTTAGCTCTTTCATTAGGGCACTTCGAAAAATAGTTTATTGGAGCATGTTGAGAGACCGGTGCCACAAGCTGGTGCGGCGCTACACGGTGACGGACGCGGCCACGCACGACAGCTAGGCGATCGGGCAGGTTCTGGACCCGGACAACACGGCCCGCGTCGGTGTGAGCCGCCAAGGCGTACCGCTCGGCTGTCGATGGCGAGGAAGCGCCTGCGTCTGCGCCTCGAGCGGTTGGCGAGGTTGGCGGCGACAGCTCTGGTCCGAGACCGGGGCCGGCCGTATCGTGGTCGAAGGGGATTGGGCGTTATCGGACGCACCTCGCTCGACTGGGTGAGCATCATCATAGCGGCTCGACCGACTGCCGCCCCACTCGCTTCTGCGGAAAGAAATCCGGATGAGTACAATCTGGCGCGCTGACCGCACCGACGATCCTGGCGCTCTTTGCCTGCGGCGGCACCGTGCAGGTCGAGGATCTGGTGCCCGACGCCGACGGATTCTACACGACCAGGAGCGGCCTCCGCTTCCAGATCCTCGCCGGGGGCGAGGGCCCGAAGCCCACGTGGGGGGACACCGTGCGCCTGCACTACTCGACCGCACGTCCGGACGGGACCGTGATCGACTCCTCCTTCGAGCGCGGCGAACCCGATGTGATGGCGCTCCGCGACGTTGTGCGCGGCTTCCGCGAGGCGCTCAAGCTTATGCCGGTCGGCAGCCGCTACAAGGTGATCGTGCCCGGAAAGCTGGCGTACGGCCGGGAGGGGATCCCCGGTTTGGTTGGTCCGAACGAGACGCTCACCTTCATCATCCACCTCCACGGGATCGAGCGGTGGATCCCCCTTTCCATCTGCTTCGACATCGACGTGTCGACGAGATCGTGGCAGGTTGCCAGGCCGTGCAGCACGGGAACCTCGTGGTGGTAGCGATCCTCCAGCTCGAAGGTGGCCTCCGTTCGGGGAGCGTTCCCCTCGGCGGCCCCGACCACCATGAGCATTTTTTGACTGCCCGTTCCGCCGAGTTCGCGTCGGGCGGCCGCCATCCTCTCCTTGTGCGCCTCCCGGAGCTTCTCCGTCACGGGCTCGGCCTCGAAGGGACGCCGGATGATGCGCGCGACATCCCGCGCGCCCGGCGGTGTGACCTTTAGCGCGTACGCCGACGAGTCCGAGTGAACGACGCCGCCGTCGGCAAGGACGCCCACCATCAACCGGGGTTCGAACACGGTGGGGACGCCCACGCCGCGAAGCATGCCGCGAAGCTGGGCGGCCGAGCCCGTCGCGAGGGCTTCGAGGTCGGTTCGCGGGGGCAGCCAGCCCTCCGCCACCGTATCGGCGCGCGCGGTCTCGCCGTCGAGTCCGATCCGCAGGACCGGACGGGATGTGGGAGGGTCCGCCGCGCCGCCCGCGCTCATGGTGATGGAGGTCGCGCCCCCGCCGGCAAAGACCGCTCCACCGCGCGGGTCAGGCTGAATGTCGCGGGCCGGGATCGTCACGGCGTCGCTCCGGTCGCCCGCCCGGACCATGCGCCGAAACGCGCCGGAGCCGTCAAAGAGCTGGTATGCGCGGTGGCCGAAGTCGCTCACCACCACGGTGCCGTCCCTCAACACGGCGAATCCCATCGGCTGGTTGAACTCGCGGGGACCCTGGCCCGAGGATCCGAATTCCCTTACGAATCGCCCCGCCGCGTCGAACCGCGAGGGTGTCCGTCGCCGTGCATCCGGGGTTCGGAACCCGGAGTAGCCTTCCGGGGTACCACGCTGTAGATTGGGAGCGTCGTGGTAGTGTAGATCGGGAGTTCGAGGTGTCCAGCGCGAGGGTGTGGAGACTGTGGTTGAGACGAAAGCAGGCATGACCGGAGCAACATTCGCGAAGGCGGTGCTGGCCGGGACGGTGATTCTCCTCGGCTGCTCCGACCTGGAGATGGAAGCGGACCGCATACCCACTGAGCTGGCCGTAACCCCCCCCGATAGTAGTCGGCTTACGGTGGGGGAACCGACAAAGCTGGAGTTCGTGGTCAAGGACCAGCATGGGGAAGTCCTGCCGATTCCGAGCTGGGCGCAGGGGAGCTGGCGGGCCAGTCCCGCGTCCGTCGCGGATGTGAGCGATGACGGAACACTGACGGGGAAGGAGTTCGGCTGGCTGCGTGTCACTGCGCGACTGGCCGGGATGGCGAAGCGTTTCGACTACTGCGTGAATCCCGACCGCACCGCACTCTCCGCCCCGGTGATCTATCTGAACCAGGTCACGCAGAACCGGGAAGGCAGCGTAAGTCTCATCGCCGGCCCGCCCCCGCACATGCGGATAATCGCGGTGGCGGACCAGGCCAACAGCCTCGGGACACGCTTACGCGGGGCAACGATGTGGTCTTCGAGCAACTCATCCAATCGGGCGCTGGACGCATCCCCACCCGCATCGACGAGTCGAGACTGACCGGGTCCTACAACGTCGAGATTCCCGGGTCAGCCATTCAGCCCGGCGTCGAGATGGTGGTGGAGCTCGATCCAGGCGGCGTGTCGCTGGCCCCGGAAAGCCAGACCCGGTATCCACCCGAGGGCGCGATGGCGCTCGACGTGGTGGAGCCGCCCGTGTACCGCATCATTTTGGCCCCGACCATCTCTCGCCCTGCACCCGACTCGGCGGTCTTCGACTGGGTGGACGGAGTTAACCCGGAGAGCGAACAGATGCGCCTGGCCAGAACCATCCTCCCGGTGGGCGACATGGAGGTCGAGGTCCGCGAGACCTACACCACCAGCCTCGATCTGCGATCCTTCGGCAACTGGTGGAGGTGGCGTAACGAGATGGGAGTTCTGTACGAGCAGGAGGGGAGACGCGGGTACTACTACGGGGTCGTGAGCCGAAACCTGCTGGGTGTCGCCGGGATCGCCAACATCGGCTATCCGGTGAGCGTGGGGTCCGACGTCGACTACGTCCACACGCACGAAGTGGGGCACACCATGAATCTGTACCACGCCCCCTGCGGCGGCGCCGGCGGGCCGGACCCCGAGTACCCCTACGAAAATGGATCGATCGGAGTCTGGGGGTATGACATGGCGGAGGGAGTGCTGCTGGATCCGGAGCGGTACGCAGACGTCATGAGCTATTGCTTCGATAATATCTGGGTCAGCGACTACCAGTTCGACCGGGCGATGACCCACCGGCTGGACGGCGACGGCGGCATCAACCACGAGGCGGAGGCCGCGCCTCCGCCGGGTCCGGACCGCGGCGAGATGCTCGTGGTCTGGGGCGGGGTCTGGGAGGGACATCTCTCCCTCGAACCCGCGTTCGTGCTGGAGGGGCCGGTTGTCCTTCCCGAGTCCGACGGCCCCTACCGGGTCGTGGGACTCGGAGAGAACGGGGAGACGAGGTTCTCCCTCTCGTTCTCGCCGATTCCGCTGGACCATGGGGGGAGCAGCTTCGTGTTCTTCATCCCCTACCGGCACGAGTGGGCCGACAACCTGGAACGGATGGTGCTCGCTGGGCCGGAGGGGGAGTACGCGCTTACACGTGACGGAGAGCCCGAGATGGCCGTGCTGACGGATCCCGTCACGGGGAGACTCCGGGCGATCGTCAGGGACTGGGACGGAGGTCCGCTCCCCGGCGAGGAGAGTGCGAACGTGACGGTCACCAGGGGCATCCCGGCAGCCGGTCTGCGGTAGACGGGACCGGCGTCCCGGCGACCGGGGCGCGAGCCGCCGTTTCCGCAGAAGAGCAGGCCGTGGTGCTGTCGGCGGGGCCGTCCTCGACGACCACCGCCTTCAACTGGTCGAACAGGATCTCGGCGGGCACGCCCCGGAAGTAGCGGAACACGGCCTCCAGCCCCCGCATCACCACCGCCATCGTCTGGCGCTCGTAGAACCGAAGCCACATGTGCCGGGAGTAGCCCAGCACCACGATCAGCGGGCAACCGGAACTCCGCGAAGTCCATCTGCGCCTGGCGGCCCGGCGGCGTCTCGAACCGCTGCACTGGCTCCTCCGGAACCCGTGGCCGCGGACCTCACGGACGTAACGCTTCACCTGGTCGTACCCGCCCGGTGCGGAGGCTCCCAGACGAGGTTCGCTGAGCCCCACGCGTGCCCGGCCACCCTACGGAAACCGGATACATGACCGCCCCGTGCGAAGCGCCTGTTCAAGGCGTTTTGTCAAGGGTACGGCCGCACCCGCAAATCCGTCGGACCCTACCCGACCACCTCCGCAACGTCCCTACCGGCCATCGCCGCGAAGAGACCCGCCAGCTCCTCGGCGTCCCTGAAGGAGATCCGGATGGACCCGGCACCCGTGCCCGCCCACCGGAGTGCCACCCGTGCGCCCAGCGCCTCGCTCAGCGCATCCTCGAGCGTGGCGACGGCTGGGTCGCGCTCCCGGCGCTCTCCGTCCCCGTCATCATCGCTGGCATCCCGCCGACTCCTGCGCACCCGCTTTTCGGTCTCCCTGACCGACCAGCCTCCGGCCACTGCCTCGCGCGCGAGCTCGGCCGCCCTGATCGGGTCCCCGACGGAGAGAAGCGTCCGTGCGTGCCCCATGGAGATCGTCCCCTCCTCCAGAAGCCGCTTGACGGACGACGGCAGCGCCAGAATGCGAAGCGAGTTCGCGACTGCTGGGCGGCTCTTTCCGACCGCTTCGGCGATTTCCCGCTGCCGCAATCCGAAGACCTTCCGAAGCTCGTCGTACCCCCTCGCCTCCTCCAGCGGCCCGAGGTCCTCGCGCTGGATATTCTCGACGAGCGCCAGAACGAGGAGCGCGCGATCGTCCACATCCCGTACGTAGGCCGGGATATCCGTCCACCCGAGCTGTCTGGCCGCGCGGAGCCGACGCTCCCCCGCGACCAGCTCGTACGCCGCTCCCACCTTCCCGCGCCTAACCACAATCGGCTGCAGGAGCCCGTTGGCCTCGATCGAGGCGGCCAGCTCCGAGAGCTCGTCGGCCGGGAATTCCCTGCGGGGCTGGTGCGGATTCCGGGCGATCGCCCGCAGCGGAATCTTCGGGGGGGGGGGCGCTTCATCGGAAGCACGGGGAGAGTCGCCCGCCGCGTACTCCCCGAGGAGAGCGCCCAGGCCCCGTCCAAGACGGTCGTGTCGGCTCATTTTTCCTTGTCTCCTAGCAGTCCGTGGACGATCTCGCGCGAGCACCGAGGGCGGCGAAGCGCTCCGCTGGCAAGGCGCCTCGCGGGGCGCATGGCGGAGCCATTCGCCCAAGAAGCACCGCAGAGCGCAGCCACGGGTACGGATATTGTAAATCACAGATTACATATTGTAAAGTATACATTACAGTATGGACAGGCGAGCGAAGCGGTACAGTGGGAATGCAGCGTCGCTCGAATCACCACATACCTGCGTCATCCCGTGTTGGCTTCCTGGCTCCGCCGCACCGCCAACTCCCTGGCTAGGTTGGCGAAGCTGCTCGCGCCGCTGGAGGTCGGGGCATACTCCACCACCGGCTTGCCGAAGCTCGGCGCCTCGGCTAGGCTCACATTCCTCGGGATCACCGTGTCGAAGACGAGATCGCCGAAGTGTCTCTTGGCCTCGGTCGCGACCTGGCGCGCATGGCTAAGTCGCTGGTCGTACATGTTAAGTAGTATTCCCCCAACCACGAGACGCGGATTGATGCTGCGTCGCACCATCTCGATCGTGGCCAGGATCTGCGAAAGCCCCTCGAGCGCGTAGAACTCGCACTGAATGGGTATCAGGACCGACTCCGCCGCCGCCAGGGTGTTCAGCGTAAGGAGGCCGAGCGAGGGCGGGCAGTCGATCAGGACGTAGTCGTAGCACTCCACGGCCGGTGCGAGGGCACCGCGCAGGATCGCCTCCCGGTCCCGCACCTCGACCAGCTCGATCTCGGCCCCTGCCAGGTCGCGGCTCGACGGGAGCAGGTGCAGCTTTGGGTGTCCCAAGCCCCGGAGTATTGCGCGCGAAGCCGGCAGACCGCGGATCAGAACATCGTACGTCGTGGGGATCGTCTCCCTGGCGCTGACGCCCATTCCGCTCGAGGCGTTGCCCTGGGGGTCGGTGTCGACGAGAAGGACGCTCTTGCCGTCGCGGGCCAGTGCAGCAGCGAGGTTGACGGCGGTCGTCGTCTTCCCGACTCCGCCCTTCTGATTGGCCAGTGCGATCGTGTAGCTCAAGTCACTCTAAGCTCCACATGACGGCAGGCACGCGGTCTCGGGGCAATACCCCCACGTCGTGGCGGGGCTGACAGCCCTCCCATGCCGTAGAACAGCCGCACTTCGACCGGCCATCCCCCAACCCCCACCCCTACCCCGATGTTTCACGTGAAACACCGCCGCCGGCCTCCCCAACCGCCTGTGATCTCCGTTCGTTCGCCGATCTCATCTTCCTGACCTCCATGACCAGGTTCTGGAGGTCCGCGGGCGACACCCCCGGAACACGTCCCGCCTGGGCCAGGTTGGTGGGACGGATGCGCGCGAGCTTCTCGCGCCCCTCCGTCGCGATGGTGACGAAGTCTTCGTACGGCGCATCCTCCGGAATGGCGAAATCGGCCTGAGTCCGCAGCGCCGCCGCCCGTTCCAGCTCCCGCCTGACGTACCCCTCGTACTTGGCGTCGATCTCGACCGTCCCCAGCACATCGGCATCGAAGTGCGGCGCACCGACCCCCGTACCGTCGGCTTCGGCCGCCCGGACAATGCCAGCGGCACTCACCCCAGGACGCCGCAGCAGCTCCCGCGCCCGAATGGGACACTCCACCCGCCCCTCGTTCCCGTCCGGGAGCGCGGCGTTCGCAACGCCAGGCGATAGAACGCTTCCGCGGAACCAGGCATCCGCCCTCGCCTCCTCCGCCAGCCTCTCCTCCAGCGCCACCTCCTGCTGCGCCGTCAGGAGACCCGCCGAGGAGGCGACTGCGCCCAGGCGCGAGGGCCCGTTGTCCTGACGCAGGAGCAGCCGGAATTCGGCTCGCGACGTGAAGAGGCGGTACGGCTCGTCGACACCCTTGGTGACCAGATCGTCGATCAGCACCCCGATGTACCCCTGATCGCGCTCAATCACCAACGGCGGCCTGCCCTGCACGCCCAGCGCGGCGTTCGCACCGGCGACGAGCCCCTGCGCGGCCGCCTCCTCGTACCCCGTCGTCCCGTTGATCTGCCCGGCGAAGTAGAGCCCTGGCAGCGATCTCAGCTCGAGGGTGTGGCGAAGCTGCCGGGGCGGGAAGTAGTCGTACTCGACGGCGTATCCCGGTCTCGTCATCGTGACCTCCTCGAGTCCCGGCACGGACCTGAGGAACTCCACCTGCACCTCCGGGGGGAGCGAAGTCGAGAGGCCGTTGACGTAGAGCTCCGTGGTGTCGAGACCCTCGGGCTCCAGGAAGACCTGGTGCCGCCTCGCCCTGGGGAAGCGCACCACCTTGTCCTCGATCGAGGGGCAGTACCTGGGGCCCCGACCCGAGATCTCGCCCCCGTAGAGTGCGCTCCGGCCCAGGTTGCGCGTGACTATCTCCCGGAGGCCCCGACCCGACCACGTTATCCAGCAGGGTGCCTGCTCGAGGAGCGGCTCCCGGGAGTAGTAGCAGAAGCGGAAGGGCTCGTCGTCGCCCTCCTGCCGCTCGCAGCGGTCGAAGTCGACCGATCGGCCGTCCACCCGCGGCGGCGTCCCCGTCTTGAACCTGGCCACCTCGACACCGTGCGCCTCAAGCGCCTCGGCGAGTCCGACCGAGGGCGCCTCTCCCGCCCGTCCCCCCTCCTCCGACGCGCTTCCGCCCATATGTATTCGCCCCCGGAGGAAGGTCCCAGCCGTAAGGACGACCGCATCGGCCTCGAAGACAACCCCGGAGCGAGTCTCCACCGCCAGCGACCCTGGCTCGACCCGAAGACCCGTAGCCATCTCCTGGAAGAGGTCCAGCCGCTCGAGGCGATCCAGAATTCGCCGCACCGCGATCGGGTAGCGGGCCCGGTCGCACTGTGCGCGGGGGCCCCACACGGCCGGTCCCTTCGAGCGGTTCAGCATCCGGAAGTGGATGCGCGACGCATCGGTCGCCTGCGCCATCACGCCGCCCATCGCTCCCACCTCGCGGGCAACGGTGCCCTTTGCGATCCCGCCGATCGCCGGGTTGCAGCTCATCTGGCCGATCCTGGACAGGTCGGGGGTGACGAGCACGGTATCGACGCCCAGCCGCGCGGAGGCTGCCGCCGCCTCGGTCCCGGCGTGCCCGCCCCCCACCACCACTACGCCGTACTTCAGTCGCACGCGCGCCTACTTTCCGATGCAGAAGTCGCCGAAGACCCGGTCAAGCACATCCTCGGTGGAAACTACACCCAGAATCTCCTCGAGTGCGCTCTCTGCCGTCTTCAGGTGCGCCGATGCCACCTCCGGCGGCACTCCCGCACCGAGCGCCCTGCCAAGCGCCCCGACCTCGGCGTGGGCCGTCGCCAGGTGCCGCGCCTGCCGCGCCCGGGTCACCACCGGCACCTCGTTGCAGCTCTCCACCACGCCGCCAAAGACGAGCTCGCAAAGGCGCTCCCGCAGCGCGCTCAGCCCTTCACCGCTCACCGTCGACACAGCGATCGCGCCATCGCCGCAGACACAACGGCCACCTCCCAGCTCCGCCTTCGTGCAGAGCCGCACGACCGGGGCGCCGACCTCCGCCAGGAACGACTCCTCGTCCTCCGTCGTCGAGCGCCCCGCCTCCCGGCAGTAGAGCACGACATCCGCTCCGGCGAGGTAGCGCCGGGCCACCTCGATTCCGATACGCTCCACCCTCCCGGCGCCACCGCTCCGAAGACCCGCCGTGTCGACCAGCCTGAAGGGCAGCCCATCGATCTCGACCAACGCCTCGAGGGCATCGCGCGTCGTCCCCGGCTCCTCGGTCACGATCGCGCGCTCGGTGCCGATCAGCGCATTGAAGAGGCTCGACTTCCCCGTGTTCGGCCGACCGGCCAGCACCGTGAGCGCACCCTCCCGCAGAGCCTCGCCCACGGGTGCCGTCGCGAGGAGGCGATCCATCGCGTCGGCCACCTCCCCGGCCCTCGCCGCGATCTCGGCAATGGGCGTCGGCGCGTCGTCCTCGCCCGGAAAATCGATGTGGTGCACGAGGAGCGCACCCAGACCGACGACCTCCTCGCGCAGCGCCGCGATCCTCTCCCCCAGGCCCCGCTCGATCTGGTGAAGCGCCACCGCGCGCCCCTTCGCCGATCGTGCCGAGACGAGATCCGCGACCGCCTCCGCCTGGGTCAGGTCGAACTTCCCGTTCAGGTACGCCCGCGCGGTGAACTCGCCCGCTTCGGCGCGCCTCGCCCCGAGCGTCACGCACGCCTCGACGACGCTCTTCGGTATGGCGTACCCGCCGTGCGTCGAGATCTCGACGACATCCTCGCCGGTGTAGCTCCCCGGGCCGAGAAAGATCGTCACCACGCTCCGGTCCAGAGCCTCGCCACTCTGCGGGCAGAGGAGAGTCGTCAGTTGGGCGCTGCGGTCCCGCCACCCGCGAGGAGGCGACCGTCCGCGTCCTGCCAGCTTCGCCGCGATCTGGAGCGCACCGGGACCGGAGAGTCTCACAACCGCCACCGCGCCTACTCCGGGCGGTGTCGCCTGCGCAACGATAGTGTCGAGGAGACTTCGCTGCGCTTTGTAATCTACAGTTGTCATAATGTAAACTACACTTTACATCGACGGAGTGCTTCGACCCTCCCTTCCCGGGCCCCCTACCCCTTCTTCGGCCCCGGCACCGGCACGACACCCCCCGCCTGCGCTCGCCTGCGCTCGCGCGCGATCAGGATCTGCTGCGGAATCGTCGCCACGTTGAAGGCGGCGTAGTAGAGGTTCAGCCCGGAGGCAAATCTCCAGAAGACGAAGAGGAGGACGATCGGCAGGACGTACATCATCATCTTCATCTGCGGATTCACGGTCGCCATCGACTTCATGCTGATTCGCTGCACGACGAAGAGGCTGGCCGCCATGAAGACCGGGAGCACGTAGAGTGGGTCGGGCGCCGAGAGGTCCTGGAGCCAGAGGAAGGACTGGCCCCGCAACTGGATCGTGTTCTGAAAGACGAAGAAGAGCGCGAGGAGCATCGGCCAGGGGATCAGGAGGGGAACGCACCCGGCGAGCGGGTTGATTCCCTGTTCCCTGTAGAGCTTGAGCGTTTCCTGCTGCATCCTCTGCGGGTCCTTGCCGTACTTCTGCTTGATCTCCTCCAGGAGGGGCGCGGCCGCCATGTTCTTGAGCTGCGACCGCATCGCCTTCTGGTTGAGCGGCCAGAGGACGACCCGGACCAGCACGCCGATCGCGATCAGCACCCAGCCGTAGGTCAGACCCAGATGGTCGTGGAGCATCCGCATCGCCCAGAGCGCGACGGCCACGAAGGGCTTGATGATCGGGCGGAAGAAGGCCCACCCGACGGGATTCACCTCCTGCAGGTCGTCGCCGACCGCGCTCAGGCGGTCGCGGTCTATCGGACCCAGGTAGGCCCGGTACCGGTAGCTCCCGTCGGCGTCGATCGGCATCGCCACCCTAACCGCCGCCCGCCCGATGCCCAGGATCGGCTCGGCCCAGAGCCCCGCGAGCGTCGCCTCGCCTTCGTCGCCCCCGCCCGCCAGGATCACCTTGACGAAGTACTTGCTCTTGACCGCCGCCCAGCTGAGCGGCCCCGTCACCGCCTCGGGCTCCTTCACCCTCCCGAAGGGACGCGAGTGGACGCCCTCGGATACGTGCTTCGCCGAGAAGGCCATCATGGCGCGGTCGTCCGCCTCTCGGAGCTCGTTCACGGCGGGCCCTACGCCCAGGTCGACGAAAATTGCGGCGCGCGCCCGTGCGGGGAGCCGACCCTCGACGCCCACGATGTAGGAGTCGGAGGTGAAGGTGTAGCGGAGCTCGCTGGCGAAGGGCTGCGAGGGGTGTTCGTAGCGGAAGGTGAGCGTAGCCGACTCGCCGGGCCCGGTCAGGCGAAGACCGTCCGCAGGCGAGACGCTATGGGAGAGCCGCGTCAGATCGAGCTCGTCCGATCCCGACCCCACCCGCCACGTCCCCGCCAGCAGCGTCTCGATACCGTGGGGCACCAACTGCACCGGTCCGCCCCCAGAAGAGGCGAGCGATTCGTACTCGAGCAGCTCCACCGAGCGGACAGCGGGACCCCGGCTGCTGAAGACGACCCGCATCAGCGGAGTCTCGACGGTGACGATCTCCTCGTCTCGCACCAGCGCCTCGGGAAGCCCCACCTCGGAGGGAGGATCGGCCTCCTCGGCCACCCCGCCCATCTCCTGGCCGAAGTCGATCGCCTCGCCTTCGGGCGCACCGCCCGTGGGGGTCTCGGGAGGAGGCTCGACCGCGGGTTCCGGGAGTACCGGAGGGAACATCCGGTTGGTGACGACGAAGACCGCCGTCATGAGCGCCATGGCGAGGAGAAGCCTCGGGAGCGCCTTCACGGCGTCGCGTCCCCCATGGCGCGCGGCTGCGACGGCGAGGCCGGGCGCCCCCGCCTCTCCGGCACCGGATCGTGCCCAAAGCCGCCCCACGGATGGCATCTGGCGATCCGTCTGGCCCCGAGCCAGATCCCCCGAAGCGGTCCATGCGCCAGGATCGCCAGGCGCGCATACTCGGAGCACGTCGGCTGGTAGCGGCAGCACGCAGGCTTCACCGCCCCCAGCGTGAGCTGGTAGAGGCGGATCAGGGCGCTGGCGGCTAGAGCGAGCACGGGATCACCCGCCGGCAGGCAGGCGCGATCGCTCGATCGCCCCCGTCCACTGGGCCTCGAGCTCCCAGTAGGTGGCGCCGTAGGCGGCTCTTCGGACCCGCACCACGATCTCCGCGTCGCTACCGGCGGCCCGAAGCCCAGCGAGCACCCGCCTGCGCGCGATCTCCCTCAGTCTGCGCTTGAGGCGGTTCCGCGCGACCGACTCCTCGCCGTACTTGGGGACGACCCACCCCACTCGGGGGAGGGAGCGGCCACCACTGGGCCCCTCGGGGTCGCCTGCACGGCGACCGATGTACACGTCCAGCGCAGGGGTGCGCCTGCGAACCCCGCTTCGGAGCACCCGCCGAATGTCGCTGCCACGGCTCAGCCGGGCTGCTCGCGGCAGCCGTTCGTGTTCCCCCGACAAGAAGGTGGTCAGCGACCGTACTTCGAGCCCGTCCGGACGATCAGTGCCCGGCGGCCGCGGCGACGGCGGCGATTGAGGGTCGCACGCCCCCCGCGGGTGCGCATCCGCGCTCGGAAGCCGTGCTTGTTCAAGCGCTTGCGATTCCTCGGCCTGTATGTGGGCTTCATCGTCCAGCTCCCCCTGGGTCCACTCCTGCTTCCGCTCCGGCCGGGCCCATTCGAGTCCAGCCCACCAAGCTAGCCGCCCGCCCGCCCGCCAGTCAATGCGGAGTCCCGTCTCGCTGCGGTCCGCGGGCTGCTACCGACTCCTCGCGAAGACGATCTCTCTCCCGTGCGGCTCGTCCGCCACCACGCCCTCCCCAAATACCGTCTCGCCCCCCACCCAGCTCCGAACCGGCCAGCCCTGCAGCACGGTCCCGTGCCATGGGCTCCAGCCGCACTTCGTCAACTGCTCCTCGTTCCTGACCTCGCGTACGAGCGACATGTCCACGAGCACCAGGTCGGCGTCGTAGCCCTCCTCGATGCGACCCTTGCGGGCGATCTCCCAGATCCGCGCAGGGCCCTCGCACATCCAGCGGACCAGCTCCACCAGGGTGAAACGGCCCTGGCCGACTTCGTTCAGCATGAGCGGGAGGAAGACCTCGACTGCGGGCACCCCGGAGGGCGACTCGGGATACGGCGCCCCCTTCTCGGCGAGGGTGTGGGGGGCGTGGTCGGTGGCGAGGATGTCGATCGCGCCACTCGCGAGTCCCCGCCAGAGCGCACGGCGGTCGGCGGCAGTCTTGAGCGACGGATTCATCTGGGCGAGCGTGCCCAGCCGGTCGTAGTCGGACTCGTCGAGGAAGAGGTGGTGGGGACACGCCTCCGCCGTGACCAGGCCGCGATCCGGATCGGGCAGCGAGACGAGCAGCTCCACCTCCTCGGCGGTGGAGAGGTGCAGAAGGTGGAACCGACGGCGATGGCGAATCGCCAGATCGACGGCCCTCCGCGTCGAGGTCAGCGCGGCGGCGCGGTCGCGGATGCGCGAATGATCCTCGACGGCAAGTTTGCCGTCCATCCGAGCGAGGAGACGCGTCCTGTTCGCCCGCACCGTGGTCTCGTCCTCGCAGTGGGCGGCGATCGGGAGCGTCGTCTCGGCGAAGATCGCCTCGAGCACCTCCTGGTCGTCCACCAGCATCTCCCCGGTGCTGGACCCGATGAAGATCTTGATCCCGGGCGTGCGGGAGGCCCAGGGGGGGTGCCCTGCCCGGAGCAGGTCGTCCAGATTGCCGGTCGTGGCCCCAATGTAGAAGCCGTAGTTGACGACGGACCGCCGTCTGGCCAGCGCCAGCTTCGCCTCCAGCGCCTCGACCGTGGTAGTCTGCGGCACCGTGTTCGGCATCTCCAGGAAGGAGGTGATGCCGCCTGCAGCGCAGGCCCGGCTCCCGGTGCGCAGGTCCTCCTTGTGGGTGAGTCCGGGGTCGCGGAAGTGCACCTGGTCGTCGATCACGCCCGGGAGCAGGTGACGGCCGGTGGCATCCACCTCCTCGTCGACCCTCGCCCCCTGCGGGACGCCCACGCCCGCGATCGTCCCGCCTTCCAGCAGCACCGAGGTCCGCGCCGCCCCCTCCGGGAGGATGACCGTGGCGCCCCGGATCAGCGTACGGTGCGCCACGGCGTCAGATTCCGGGCACAGGACCCAACTGGACGCGCGGTGCCGTCAGGCGAAGTACGGGTTGTCGCCGCTCGCGTGGTCGGTCACATCGTGAATCGCGGTGACTTCGGGGACGGACTGCGAAACCATGCGCTCGACGCCCTGCCGCAGCGTCATCCGCGACATCGCGCACCCCTGGCATCCCCCTGCCATCTCGATGAAGATCTCGGTGCCCTGGACGTCCCTGAGCTTGATTTCGCCACCGTGCGCGGCGATGGCGGGGTTTATCTCGGTGTCGAGGACCTGCGAGACGCGTTCGGCGAGCTCCCCGCTCGGGCCGCCGTCGCCCATCCCCGACTTGAGCGCATCCGGGTCCGGGGTGATCTGGAAGCCGCTCTCCTGGATCGTCTCCACGAAGTCCACCACCGCCCCGTCGAGCCTCTTCACGCTCCCCCCGTCCACCAGCACGGTGAAGACGCCCGCGTCCACCTCCACATCGGCATCGGCACGGGTCTCGGCATCCACCAGGGTGAGCTCGTAGCTCGGTGCGAAGGGACTCCCCTCCACTGCGATTCTGAGCGCCTGCAACCCGTCCTCCTCCGTATCCATGAAGGAGGAGACCATGCCGCGCGCCTTGTCGGTAAATGTCAGCTTCATCGCGCCACTCCGTTCATTCGGCCACTCCGATTGCCCGCGCCCATCGGATCGGGCACAGGACCACCGCTGAAATTTGCTCGCTCGACGGGCGGAGGCAAGGGCGAGCGGTTCGGGGCGTTCGGATGGGAATGCGGGTTACGCTGGGGCCACGCTCCTTATTCTCCCGCGCCGCACGCTCGACGAGGTCTTGGACAGTGATCCGTGCTTGCCGCTCCGCGCGCTGGTCTCGGCACTGGTGGGAGTACTGTTGCCGTCGGGTCGCCTGCTCCTCAAACCGCCACCTGATCGAGGCACCGCCCGCCCGCCCAGCCGCGACCGCTACCCCCCGCCCCCAGCGATCGGGGGCCGAATCGCCAATCGACCCGAACAGCCCGCCCCGCGAGTGAAAGGCTAATCCTCGTCCATCGACCGGCTGGAGCCACCGGGCCTGCGCGTGCCCGGAACCCGGACGCGCTGCGGCAGTCTCTCTTCGAGCAGGTCCAGACCCAGGTGGTCGCGGCTGCGGTCCGCGAGCTCGGCGATCGGGTCGTGCAGCCCCAGCACGAAGAGGACGGTGGCGTAGTTGCCCATCGAGACGCCCGGCTCGCCCTTCTCGATGCGGTGCAGCGTGGTGCGGCTGATCAGCGCGCGATCGGCCACCGTGACGGCGCGCAGCCGTCGCCTCCGCCGTGCGTCGCGGATGTCGGTGCCGAGCTTGCGGAGGTGCCGGAGAACGGGCAGCGGGATCGTCCCGCAGAAAGGTGAGGACATGTTGGTGACCAGCATTCTAAACGGTAATGCCTATTACCGACTAGAATAGCGGTCAAGTCAACCCCATCGAGGAGGTGCGGCCCGCGTCGCGCGGCCTCCCCTCTGACAGTCATGACGCTCGCTGTTCGCCCTCAACCTGTACGGGATCGCGACCGGGGAGGTCCTGCGCAAGGTCTCGGACGTCGGCATCACCCTGCTGCTCTTCACGGTCGGGCTCAAGCTCAACCTTGGCACCCTCGCGCGTCCGCAGGTGTGGGCCGTGGCCAGCCTCCAGATGGTGATCGGCGGCGTCGGCTTCGCCGTCGTCCTACATCCTCTGGCGCTCGCGCTGGCCCTCGGACTCGACTCCGGGCCGGGTGGCATCGGCCGGCCAGCTGCTCCTGCTCGGGTTCGCTCTGAGCCTCTCGAGCACCGTCCTCGTGGTGAAGGTTCTGGAGGAGAACGGAGCGATGGCCTCGCTGGCCGGCCAGATCGCGATCGGCGTCCTCGTCATCCAGGATCTGGCGGCGGTCGCCTTTCTCGCGGCCGCTGCGGACGGATGGCCGAGCCTGTGGGCACCGCTGCTCCTCCTTCTCATTCCCGTGCGCCGGTTGCTGACGCTCGTGCAGCGGGTCGGCCACGGCGAGCTTTCTGGTGCTCTACTCGCTCCTGCTCGCCCTGGGCGGCGCGGAGGTGTTCGAGCAGCTTCGACACGGATGGCGCGAGGATCGCCGTCGTCGGCATGGGCCGCATTGCCGCTGCCGCCAGGTTTCCAGACGAGATCGAGCACATACGGGAGGCCGGCGCGTCGATCGTCTTCAATCTCCCGGCCGTGGCGGGTTGGGGTTTGCCCGAGCATGTGGCGCACGAGCTGGATTGACCGTCGTCCGTTGAAGGTCGTTGAAGCTCAGCTCGGCATGTGCGCCCACGGTCTTGGACAACGCTCGGTCTTGCACGGTTCGCCTCGTCGTGGTATCATCCGCCTGCACTTTGTGGCCTCCTTTGAGGTTTGCCCCGCGTGCCATGCAGAGCCTGGCACGAATCAGCGCGTGGGAGCAGCCGAGCTCGTTGCGCGGGTTGGAACACGACGAGACCCGACCCCTTGCGTCCATCCTTCTCCCTGATGGCCTGCCGCACCGCCCGCCGCCGAGCACCCCGTGAGCGGTGGGTTTGTCACCCTGCGCTGGCTGGCGCGCTCCTGCTGGTCGCGTGCAACGAGTCGGCGGCCCCGGAGCCCCTGGAGCCGCCGAACATCGACCTGGCGCTGCCCTGGACCACGGCGTCGGTGGCGGATGTCGGCGGTTCCGCCGAGCTCGTGCCCGCCGGGCTGGAGAAGGCGCGCGCCAACGACCGCATGCTGAGCCTGCTCGTCGTGAAGAACGGCCGGCTGGTCGTGGAGGAGTATTTCGGCAGGGCGGGTCCGGCCGACCTGCACGACATGCGTTCCGTCACGAAGAGCGTGGTCTCCGCGCTCACCGGAATCGTCATCGATCGAGGATACGTCGGCCATGTCGACAGCCCCATCGGCGGATTCCTGGACTCGCTGGTCAGCGACCTGGAGCCGGAGAAGGCGGCGATCACCGTCGAGAACCTGTTGACGATGACCAGCGGCCTGGAGTGGGACGAATCCGGGGGCTTCGGGGACTACTCGGAGTGGATCCGGTCGGACGACCACATCGGCTACCTGCTGGACAAGCCCCTCGTCGCGGAACCTGGAACGCGGTTCACCTACAATTCGGCCGCCGTGCACCTTCTCGGCGTGGTCCTGGAACAGGCCACGGGCATGCGGCTGCCGGAGGCGGCGGACGAACTGCTCTTCAGCGGCATGGGGATCGCGAGGAGTCGCTAGGAGCCGCTTGCCGACGGCTTCCACAACGGAGGCGTGGGACTCGATCTGCGTCCCCGGGACCTGGCCCGCTTCGGCCAGCTGTTCCTCCAGCGGGGCACCAGCGCCGAGCGCCGAATCCTGCCGGCCGAATGGGTCGAGAGATCGTCGTCGGCGCACTTCGATTGGCGCTTCAACTCCGGCTCGCTGCGCGGAATCTCCTACGGATATCTCTGGTGGGTCGTGCCCGAGGCCTGCGAGCCGTTCTACTTCGCCTGGGGCTTCGGCGGGCAGTACGTGGTCGTCGTCCCCGACATGTACCTGGTCATGGTCACGACCAACGACTGGCGCGGTGTGGGTGCGGATGCGGGCCGCTACGAGCGAATGACGATGGATGTGCTTGTCGAGTACATGATTCCGGCCTTCCGCTGATCGACGGAATCGTCGCGGACACCTACGGACGTCTCGCCCTGGAGCCTGCGGACAAGCCTCCCACGGCATTCGGGCAGCGCTGCATCCCCGCTGGACCGCCGTGCTCGCCTGCCCAGACTGTAATCTACGCTTTATAATATGTAATCCATAGTTTACAACCCCCGAATCCGGGGCTTCGCTCTGCGTTCCTCCTCGGGCCGGTAGCGCTGCTACCAGCCCTTCGTCGCGCCCTGCCAGCGGGGCGCTTCGCCGCTCTCGCCGCTCGCGCGAGATCATCTGCGGACTGCCAGGGCGGGGCGGGGCGCTGCAAGCGCCAGACGTCGGATCTCCTGAATCGCCACCGAGAGGCCCGCCAGCGTAATCTGTTCGTCCCCCTCGATCTCGTCGACGACCCGGCGGAAGCGCTGCAGGCGGCGTCGGCCCTGGCGGCCGCCGACATCGACCTCGTCAGCCGCGGCACCCCGCGCCAAAATCCGCTCGGTTAGCTTCCGCCGGATGGCGCCCAGGTCGCCCACCAGCGCCAGCGCCCAGCGCTGCTCCCACTTGTCGTCGCTCGTCGCCCCCTCGATGCAGTCGGCGAGCCAGGCTATCCTGAGCAGCTCGGTAACGCCGTAGTAGACTCGGGCCGCGTTCACGGGGCTCGTCCCAGCGGAGCGGGCCACCAGCAGGATCTCGAGCAGGTGGTCCAGGAAGCGAAGCGAGACTAGGGCCCTGACGAACCCCTCGCTTCCCGCCTCCGGAAGCAGAGCGGCCACCCGAGCTTCGTAGTCCTCGCGTTCGCGGCCGACCACGATCTCGTGGAACTGGCCCCTCAGTTCCGCCAGGCCCTCCATGCTCTCCTCGATCAGGGCGGTCGTGGAGACTTCGGGGTCGGCGTTGGCGAGAACCCAGCGGGTGGTGCGGTCCATCACCCGTGCCAGGCCCATCGTCCAGCGATAGCTCGCCGCCGCCGAGACACCGCCCTCGCGGTCGCCGATCGCGTCGAGCAGCGATTCGAGCCGCGTCACCTTGGCCGCCACCAGCCACGCCCGGGCGATCTCGACGGCGCTGCGGCCACTCTCGTTGCCGAGGCGCACTACGAACGCCGACCCCATCAGGTCGAGCATCTGATTGGCGAGCTGGCACGCCACGATCTCGCGCCGGAGCCGGTGCCGGCGGGCGAGCTCCGGACCTACCGCTTCGACCGCCGCAGCGGGGAAGTAGTTCAGGAAGTAGCCCTCCGCCGACGGATCGTCCGGGAGGTCCGAGGCGAGCAGCGCCTCCTTCAGGTGGAGCTTCGCGTGCGCCAGCAGCACGGACAGCTCAGGGCGCGTCAGCGACTGGTTGGCACCCCTGCGCGCGGCCAGCTCGTCCCACGACGGGAGCCCCTCGGCATCGCGGTCCAGGATCCCCAGACGGGTCAGGTGGCCCATCAGAGCCCAATAGTGGTCCATCCCCCTCCGCGCCCGGTATTCGTCGAGCGATACCGCCTTGCATCCCGACGCGCTGCCGTCGACGACGAGCGCTGCCACCGTATCGTTCAGGCCCTCCAGCAGCCTGTTTCTCGCCTCGCGCGTCAGCCTCCCCTCCCTGATCGCCTCGTTCAGGAGGATCTTGAGGTTGACCTCGCGGTCCGACAGGCTGACCCCGCCGGAGTTGTCGAGCGCGTCGGTGTTGATGCGCCCGCCGCGGAGAGCGTACTCGACCCGACCGGCCTGGGTGAAGCCGAGGTTGCCGCCCTCACCAACCACCTTGGCGCGAAGCTGACCGGCGTTGATCCTCACCGCATCGTTCGACGTGTCGCCAGCATCTGCGTGGCTCTCCGTGGCCGCCTTCACGTAGGTGCCGACGCCGCCGTTCCAGAGCAGGTCGACCGGTGCCATGAGCACTGCGCGAATGAGGCTCTCGCCGTCGAGCGCGGCGATCCCGGGGTCGAGCCCCAGCGCGACCTTGGCCTCCGGCGACAGATCGACCGCCTTGGCGCCCCGCGACACGATCATCCCGCCGGTCGATAGCGCCGTGCGGTCGTAGTCCTCCCACGAGGAGCGTCCCATATGGAAGAGCCGCTCGCGCTCGCGGTAGGAGGCCTCCGGATCCGGAGTGGGGTCTATCATGACGTGGCGATGGTCGAAGGCCGCGACCAGCCGGGTCGTGCCCGCGAGGAGCATCCCGTTGCCGAAGACATCGCCGCTCATGTCGCCGATGCCCGCCACGGTGAAGGGCTCGCTCTGGACGTCCCGGCCCATCTCGCGGAAGTGCCGCTTCACGCCCTCCCACGCCCCCATCGCGGTGATCCCGACCTCCTTGTGGTCGTATCCGTTCGACCCACCTGAGGCGAAGGCGTCGTCGAGCCAGAAGTCGTACTCGGCAGCCACTCCGTTCGCCATGTCGGAGAAGGTCGCCGTCCCCTTGTCGGCGGCAACGACCAGGTAGGGATCGAAGCCGTCGTAGCGCACCACACCCTCCGGCGGCGCATCCTCGCCCCCCAGGTTGTCGGTAATGTCCAGGAGTCCGCGCAACAGAGTGCAGTACTGCTCGCGCACCTCGCGGGCCATCCCCTCGGGGTCCGGGAGCGCCCGACGGCAGACGAAGCCGCCCTTCGAGCCCCCAGGCACGATGACCGCGTTCTTGACGACCTGCGTGAGCGCCAGGTCCATCACCTCGGTGCGGAAGTCGTCCGGACGATCGGAGTGGCGGATCCCCCCGCGCGCCACCGGGGCACCGCGCAGGTGGATCCCCTCCATCCGCGACGAGCGCACCCACACCTCGCAGAGGAGGCGACTCCTCGCCACGCGCCCCAGCAGCTCGGAGGAGAACTTGAGCGACAGGTAGGGCACCCCGCCGGAGCGCTCGGTGGGCGAGCTCCCTCCGGTCTGGTAGTAGTTGGTGCGCACCGTGCTCTCGAGGACGGCCTGGAGTGCGCGGAGCGCCCGGTCGAAGGCGAGCGAGCTCACCCCTGCCAGCTCCTCCACGATTCGCTCCCCGATCGAGCTGGCCCGGGCGTCGCGCTCCAACCCCGGGGGGCCGCCGCCTGGGTCGAAGCGGGCCTCGAAGAGCGCGAAGAGGAGCACTCCGATCCGGGGGTGCTCGGCCAGCGCGTCGCGGAGCACGTCGCGGCTCGGGACGGCGCCGATCTGGAAGGCGTAGTGGGCGTATGCGCGCAGCACCTCGACCTCGCGCCACCGCATCCCCCCGCTGTGCACCAGACGGTTGAAGCCGTCGTTCTCGGCGTCGCCTGCCCTGACCGCCAGGATCGCCTCGGCGAGCACCTCGCCGATCGCGTCCACATCGACCCGGTCGCCCTCCGCCGTCTGGATGTCGAAGCTGTAGATCGACGAATCGGCCTCGCCGTCGTCCTCGCGGAGCTCGAAGAGCGAGACCGCGATCACCCGCAGGCCGCAGTTCTCGAGCACCGGCATGAAATCCGAGAGGATCATGTGGCGACGGCGGATATAGACCTTCAGGTCGCACTTGTCGCCGGTCTCGGTGTCGTCGAAGAAGAGGACCGACTCGCGCCGCCCCTCGGCGTTCATGGCTTCGAGCTCGACGATGTCGCGCACCGCCGCGGCCGGAGAGGTGGCGGCCTGGTACTCCGGTGCGAAGGCGTCGGCGTAGTGGCGAGCCATTCGCCTCGCGTCCTCGGTCGGGAATACCTCGACCAGCCGCTCCCGCACCTCGTCCAGCCAGGAGCGCGTGAGTCGCTCGACGATGGCCTCAAGGTCACGCGCCCGCATCACCGCGAGCCTCTCGGTCCTGCCGCCCAGGTAGAAGTGGAGACGGGCCTGGTCGCCGCCCCCCATCGAGAGGTGGTAGTTCAGGATCTCCGCCTGGTAGCGAGTCGTCAGAACGCTCTCGAACTGGCGTCGAAACGCCCCCGAAAAGCGTGCGCGCGGCAGCACGGCCATGATCGAGACGCCCCTTCCGAGCGAGTCGCGGCGCACCGAGACGAAGACCTCCGAGGTGTTGTACCGCGTCAGGATCGTCTGGATGTCCTGGGCAATCTCGTCCGAGGAGGCGAGGAAGAGCTCCTCCTTGGGGAGCGAGCTGAAGATCGTGATGATCTCCTTGTAGTCGTGCGAACCCTCCCCAGCGCCCGCCTTCTCCAGGATCTTTCGCAACTTGAGGCGCAGGATCGGTATCTCCTGGGCCGCCTCGGAGTAGGCCTGCGAGGTGAAGAGCCCCAGGAAGCGGTGCTCTCCGGCGATCGCGCCGTCGCGGTCCAGCTTCTTGATCCCGATGTAGTCCATGCGGGCGCTTCGATGGACGGTCGAGTGCGCGTTCGTCTTGCTGATGATCAGGAGCGGCCCGGAGAGGGCGAGCTCGCGCGTCTCGGCGGGCAGCTCGCTCAGGGCGACCGGGGTGGCGAAGCTGGACGACGAGTCGTCCTGAAGGACCCCGAGGCCGGAACCCGGGTCGAGCGTCACGGTCCCCGTGTCGTCGCTAGGCCGGTCGACGTTGTAGGAGCGGTATCCCAGGAAGACGAAGCCACCGCCGCGCAGCCAGCGCAGGAAGGCCTGAACCTCGCGCAGCTCGTCGCGGCGGTAAGGCACGTCGCGCATGCGCAAGCCGAGCTCCGAGACAACGTCTCCGATCTTGTCCAGCATCGGTCCGAAGTCGTCGGTGGCTCTGACCACGTCCCGCAGGCGGTCGGCGATCTCCTCGCGCAGCCGTTCGCGCGTAGCCTCTTCCTGGACGCAGGCCACCTCGGCATGTACGAGCGACTCCGTGCGCTCGCGCTCGCCCGACGGCAGCAGCCTGGCCACCCGTCCGTCGCCGTCCCGCTCCACGGCGAAGAGGGGGTAGACGAAGTGTCCGATCCGGAGATCATGGGAGGAGAGGAACTCCCTGATGGTGTCGATGATGAAGGGGCGCTCCGAGATGTTGGTGCGCACAACGGTGACAGGCGTGGACCAGCGGTTCTCGTCGAACTTGGGGTTGACCACCTCGACATCGACCCGATCGGGGCTGCTCCGATCCAGGAAGTCGAGCGAATCGACGCACATCCGGGCCAGGTCGGCGGTGGAGCGCTCCTTGAGGAGCTCCTCCGTGGCCTTGGCGAGGAAGCGCGGAACGAAGGCGCTCAGCAGCTCGTAGCGGTCGTCGTCGACGGCGCGGCGCAGATGGCGAAGGACCTTGCGCACGGCGGGAGGGTCGGCTGCGGTCTGGCGGGCGTGGCCGGGCTCGGTCATGGCGTTTCCAGGGCGTTGGGACGGTGCAGATGGAGAAGAACGCGGCCCATGAAGCCGGGCGCAACCGTGCGGGGCTGGTCTACGTACTGCAAGCTGCCCGCTGCCTAGACTACCGGGCGGCCGCCCCCATGGCCAGACGTTACCTTCCGGGGTCCGTGCACTAATCCACTCGCGACCTTTCGATGCGTCTCATCCACATCGCCGATGTCCATCTGGACAGCGCTTTCGCGACCCGTCGGGGCGAGGCGCGAAGACGGCTCCGACAGGCTGCGTTCGACGCCTTTCGGAGGTGCGTCGAGCTGGCCCTCGCGGAGCGGGTCGACGCGCTGCTGATCGCGGGCGACCTCTTCGACGGGCAGCGGCTCTCCTTCGCGACCGAGCTTCGGCTGCTGGCCGAGATGCGGCGACTCGAGACCGAGGGCATTCAGGTGGTCTACGCGGCTGGAAACCACGACCCAGGTTGCGCTGCGGCCGGGCGCTCGCTCGCGTGGCCGAGTAATGTGACCGTCGCCGCCGGGGACGGACCGGTCGTCGTCGCGGTGGCGGGCCGGAGCGGCCGCACTGTGGGGCATGTGGCGGCCATCGGCCACGCCGACGCGTCGGTGACCGATGATCTCTCGAGGCGCCTTGTGCCAGTCGGGGAATCCGACCTGCCCCAGGCGGCGCTCCTCCACACCCAGGTGCGCTCGTCGGTCGGGTCCGCCGGGCATCGCCCCTACGCGCCCTCCGCTCTTGAGAAGCTGCGGGGCGCCGGCTTCGACTATTGGGCGCTGGGGCATGTCCACCAGAGGGAGGAGCTCTCCGCAGACCCGCCCGTTCACTATCCGGGGAGCCTGCAGGGTAGGGGGGGCAGGGAGACCGGCCCGAGCGGCGCGCTCCTCGTCGACCTGTCTGTGCGCGGCCAGCCGACGGTGGAGTTCAGGGAGCTGTCGCCGATCCGCTGGGAGTCCCTGGAGTCGGCGGAGCTTGCCTCGGCCGGGACCGTCGACGAGCTGGCGGCGGATCTGGAGACGGCGTGGAGGCGAGCGCGAGCCGAGGACCGAGGCGGTGCCGAGACCGAGTGGATGGCGGCGATCACTCTCGCCGGGGCCTCGCCCCTCTGGCGCGAGCTGGCCGATCCAGACGAGAGGGCGGCTCTCGCCGACGAGGTGGCGAACCGGATCGGAGCGCTTGGCTGCGAGATCGACGCTCGCGGCGTCCATCCCCCGGCCTTCGTCGAAGACCACGCCGGGCGCCAGGATGTGCTGGGCGCGGCGCTCGACCTCGCGGGCCGCGTGCGGGCCGGCCAGGAGCGGCTCGGGATCGCCGAAGAGGAGCTGGCTGGCTTCGACCGCGGCCGCGACGGCACGGTCGACCACTACGTCGGCCGTCTCCTGGCGGGGGCCGAAGAGGAGCTGCTGGTGCGCATGCTCGTCAGCGGTCGGTAGCAGCCCGTGAGGTTCGAGTCGATCCGGATCCCTTCGTACGGCTGCCTGGAACGACTGTCCACCGGCGATGCTCCACTACCCCAGATCGTGGCCGTACTGGGTCCGAACGAGAGTGGTAAGTCAACTTTAGTTGACGTTTTGACAACTATACTTTACGGTTTTCGACCCGCAAGCCGAAGACTTCATCCCTATGCGCCGTGGAGCGGAGCCGACGCGGCTGCGTGGGCGGCGATTCGGATGGGCGACGGGAGAGTGGTCGAGGTCCGCCGCCGACTCGCCTCCTCGCCCAGGGGTGTGATGAAGGCCGAAGGCGATTCGGTGAACCTCGCCAACCGGCCCCTTCCCGAGACTGGGCAGGTAGCGCGGGTTGTCTTCCGGCAGGTCTACTCGCTGACGCTTGCCGAGCTGGCGGGACTCGAGCGCGAGAGCTGGGATCTGGTGCAGGATCGCCTGGTGAGCGCGATGGCTGCCCCCGACCTGAGGTCGGCGCGGGTGGTCGCGGGCGAGCTGGAGGGTGAGGCCGCCCGTCTCTGGCGGCCGGACCGGCGCGGCCGACCCCGGGCGCGGGGCGTGCAGGAGAGGATCCGGAGGCTGGGCGGGGAGCACCGCGGGGCCGTCGAGCGTGACCGCGAGCTGCGCGAGAAGGCGGCTGCCAGAGGGCAGGCGGAGGATGACCTGGAGCGGCTGCGCGGCGAGCTGGCCGAGCTGCGGGAGCGGAGGGGAGAGGTGGAGCGTCTGGTCCACCTGGCGCCTGTGCGCGGCCGCCTGGTCCGCATCCGGGAGCTGGAGCAGCGGGCGGGCGCAGCGAACGAGCTGAAGGGACTCCCCACCGACCCCGCAGCAAGACGAGCGGAGCTTGGGGAGGCTGCCGAGGCTGCGGCCGAGCGGATGGAGTCGCTCAGGGGAGTCGCCGGCGTGGTGGCACGCGAGGAGGACAGTCGGCGCCTGCGCGAGGTGGCCGCGCGCGTGCTCGCGGAACCTCTCTCCGAGGTCGACCGGACGGCCTTCGCGAAGGTGAGGCTCGACGAGCTGGGCGAAGCGGTGCGGCTCTTCCAGTCGCGGCACTCCGAGCGAAAGATCGCCCAGCAGGGGCTGCACGACACCGAGCGCTTCCGTCTGGCTGGAGCGGCGCCGAGTGGTGGGTGGCGCCTGGCGCTTTGGATTGCCTGCTTCGCGCTCGGTGGCGCGGCCGCCTGGGTGGCCCGCCATGCCCCCGATGCGCTGAGTCCCCTGCCGGGGATCGAGGCGAGCCCCGAGGCTGTGCTCTGGATGGGCTTTGGGCTGGGGCTGCTGGGGTCCGTCTTCCTCTTCCTCTGGCTGGATGCAGGACGGCAGCGCCGGGGACACAGGAGGCGGCTCTCGGTCACGAGGCGGGATTGGCGGAGCGAGATCCAGAGGCTGCAGCACGGGGAGCACGTCGCCCAGCAGCGGGTCGTGGCGAGCCTTGGCGGTCTTCCGATCCAGGAGGAGCGCATCCGGGCACCCGACTACGAGCTGCACGCGACTCTGGAGCGCATCGTCGAGCTCGTGGGCGAACGGGAGGGGAGGGATGATGCGGCGCGCGGCCAGCTGGAGAGGATCGAGAGCGAGCTGCGAGAGCTGGAGGCCGAGCGCAACGACTCCATCTCGGCGCTGCGGGAGCTGGAGAGTAGGCTGAAGGCGATCGGTGGTGGTGACCTCGTGCGCGGCGAGGTCGAGGCCCAGGAGCGCCTGAGCGCCCTGGCGAGGGCCCGCGAGCTCGGGCGGGAGGTGGAGCGCGAGCACCCCGATCTGGCCGAGGTAGAGGCGCGGATTCGGGAGGCTGAGAAGGCTGGCGAAGGGTGGGGGTCGCTCGACGCCTCTCTGGAGGATACCGACCGGCGAATCGCCGAGCTCGTGGAGCGGGTGGAGGAGGCACGGGCGGCGATCGCCACCCTGGAGGCCGAGATCGAACATCTGCAGCGGGGCGAGACTGCCGATCGGATTCAGGGACGGATCGAGGCGGCGATGCGGGAGCTCGACGAGGTGCGGGAGCGGCGGGACCGCGCTCTCTTGCTGGCGCGAGTGCTTGCCGAGGCGGAGCGGCGCTTCAGGGAGGCCCATCAGCCGGACTTGCTACCGAGAGCCGCCGACTACCTGCGGCACATCACGCTTGGCCGCTACGACCGCATCGAGCTCGGCGAGGGCGCGGAGGATTCGCTCCAGCTTCTGGGGCCGGTCGCTCCGGCGCCCCGCCCGGTCGGCTCACTCTCGCAGGGCACGCGGGAGCAGGTATACATGGCGCTTCGCCTCGCGGTGATCGATCACCTCGACGCCGACGGCGAGCGCCTCCCGCTCTTCATGGACGAGACCCTCGTCAACTGGGACGCATGGCGCCGCGACCGCGCTCTCGAGCTTCTGGAGCGAGTGGCCGAGCGCCGTCAGCTCTTCGTCTTCACCTGCCACCCCGCGATGGCGGCCGATATCGAGGATCGGGGCGGTCGGGTCGTCGCGCTCGAGCGGCGCTGAGCGACGCCGAGGAGCTCCTGGGGGTAGGCATTGTAAACCATGGATTACACATTGTAAACCATACATTACAGTATGGGCGGGCGAGCGAAGTGGTCCAGCGGGGATGCAGGGCTGCTCACCCATGAAGCGCAGAATTTTCGTCGCCCTCAGTTTGGGCGGGGTCGTGGTGGCGTCCTTCGTGGTGCTGACCCGGGACGGCCCCGCGACCGAGGCGCTGGCGTCGCTGCCTCTCGCAAACCACGGGGCGGCGCTCCTAGCGGCGCTCGTCGAGGTGCTGCTGAGGGGTGTGCGCCTCTTGGTGCTGAGCTCGATCATGGGCCTCGGAATCACCTTGCCGACAGCCACCCTGACGCAGTTGGGCGCAGACGGTGGGGGCGCGGTTACTCCGCTGCGATCGGGGGCGGATCCGGGGAAGGCGCTCGTGCTGCACCGCCGAGGCACCCGCGGCGGGCATATCGGAGCGCTGATCCTGGGCGAGGCGCTCGCCGAGGCCACGATGGTGCCTCTTGCGGCGGCCGCGATGGCGCTGACGGTCGGCGCTTCCCCCGCCGCGCTCGCCGGACCCCTCGCGTGGTCGGCGACGGCGCTGACTCTGGTGACCGTCGCGGTCCGGGTCGCTCCCTCGCGCGACGCGAAGGTACCCGGATTCCTGCGCCGCCTGGGAGTGACGCCCGCCAGGTGGGAGCGCACGGTAAAGTCAGCAGCCGACTTCCGCGCGGCGGCTGGGACGCTCAAGCAGATGAGGTGGCTGCACCTGGCGCTCCTGATGCTCTCGACGCTCGGGCACATCGCGGCCCGGCTGCTCGTGCTCCCTGCGCTGTTGGGTCCGGCGGCGGTGGCTGTCGACCCTGGTGCGCTAGTCGCCTGGCCCTTCTTCCTGCTCTACGGCGGCTCGCTGATACCGGCACCCGGCGGGGCGGGGCTCGTCGAGGCCGGATTCATGGCCACCGTGGGTCCGGCGGTCGCAACAGCCACCGAGGCTGGCCTGGCCGCCGAGCCGGGGGTCTACGCCTTTTGGTGGCGAGTCTACACCTTCCACCTGACGGCGGCGCTCGGGTGGTGGACGCTGGCGGTCCACGGGCGGCGGCGCCGGGAGCGAAGGGAGACGGCTTGACGCTTGCCGGACCGGCGACAGCCGTGTAGAGTGCGTGCGTGTCGGCCATCGGTGGAAGACGCTGGCAGTCCGTGGACAACCTCGCGCAAGGACCGAGAGCTGCGAAGCGCTGGCAGCGGCGCTGCCTAGGAGGCGTGACCCCTGAACACAGTCAACGCCCTGGGGCTTGCGGGCAGCCTGCGGGTCGGCTCCGTCAACCGCGCGCTCCTACGAGCAGCTGGCCGAGCCGGCGAGCCGCGCATTCGTACGCGAACCTTCGATCTGGCGCCGGTTCCCCTCTACAACGGGGACATCGAGGCCCAGGGAGACCCGCCGTCGGTGCTGGAGCTCAAGCAGGCGGTGCGCGACGCCGACCTGGTGATCCTTGCGACCCCCGAGTACAACGCGGGGCTGCCGGGTGTGCTGAAGAACGCCGTCGACTGGGTGTCGCGGCCTCCCAGACCCAACGCCTGGGAGGGCAGGCCGGTCGCGGTGATGGGTGCAACACCAGGTGGGTTCGGCACGGCCCTCGCCCAGCTTCAGCTGCGCAGCGCACTGGCGCACGTCGGCGCACTGGTAATGCCGCTGCCGCGTTTCGGGGTCTCCCAGGCGCACAGAGCCTTTGCGGAGGACGGGTCGCTCGCCGATCCGGCGACCGCCGAGCGGCTGGAGCGGTTCCTCGGGAGCGCCGCGACCTGGGCGGCGCGTCTGGCCGGATAGCAGCCGAGTGTCGTCCGAAGACGGCACAGCGCTTCGGGGTCGCCGGTGGCGTAGGAGGCTGGCGCCACTCCCCGGCGGCCACCGCAGGTGGGTGGCAGCGCCCCCGCTTGCAGCCACCTGCGTATTGGCGATCTTGTTACGGTTGCGTGACGATTCCTCGTTGTGAGACTGCGTATCTTGCCGAGGCGTCGGGTCGGAGCCGCCGACCCTCATCGGGACCGGGCGGGCACGAGCCTAACCCGGTCGTACCACAGAATCAGGGAGAGGCATTCCAAATGAAGACAATCAGCGCAGCAGCCGTGCTGCTCGCCACAGCGCCGCTGTCGGCGCAGCAGCCGGGCGCCGTTAGGGGTTCGGTTACATCGGAGGGTGTGGGCGTCGAGGGTGCCGCCGTGGTGCTCACCCACACCGAGACCGGGGCCCAGTACGGTGGTCTCTCGCAGGCGGGTGGCCGCTACGCTATCCCCCGGGTGCCAGCGGGCTCGTACCAGGCCGAGGCCCAGATGATCGGGCTGGCGGGCGAGAGCCAGAGCGTGGTGATCGCCTCCGGCCGGCCGGCGACTCTCTCCTTCGCGATGACGCCTTCGGCGCTGGTGCTCGGCGGGATCGAGGTGCTGGCCGAGAAGTCCGAGGCGCTCGCCACACCGGCGGCCTTCACGACGGTTACCAAGGCCAGGATTCAGAGCCAGCTCGGCTCGCGTGATCTGCCGCTCGTGCTGAATCTGGCCCCGTCGGTCTACTCGACGGTCACTGGCGGCGGCGCCGGCGATGCGCGGATCAACGTGCGCGGCTTCAACCAGCGCAACACCGCCGTCATGATCAACGGCGTGCCAGTCAACGACATGGAGAACGGCTGGGTCTACTGGTCCAATTGGGACGGACTGGGCGACGCCGCGACGAGCATTCAGCTGCAGCGCGGCATGAGCGCCATCAATCTGGCCACCCCGTCGATCGGGGGCACCCTGAATGTGATCACCGACCCCAGCCGCAGGGAGCCCGGCTACAACCTCAAACAGGAGTTCGGCAGCGGCAACTTCCGTAAGACGACGATGACGGTCTCGACCGGGCCGGTGGGCGCCTTCGCCCTCACCGCCTCTGCAGTGCGCAAGACGGGCGACGGAATCATCGACGGCACCTGGACGGACGCCTGGGCGTACTACGTTGCCTCGCAGTACAAGCTGAGCGACCGCAACCGACTGGAGCTATACGCGGTAGGCGCGCCCCAGCGGCATGGCCAAAACCTATACCCGCTCAACATCGCCACCCTGGACAGCAAATTCGCCGCCTCCCTGGAGGACTACGACCAGGCCGGCCTCGAACGCTTCAGGGAGGCTGGCCGCTACTGGAGCCCCAACGTCGGCGGGGTCGATTCCAGCTACTCGGGGCGCCAGTTCACGAGCACGGGTCCCGGGGCCGGCACCTTCAGTCGCTTCGACCGGACCTTCCTCAACGAGCGGGAGAACTACTTCCACAAGCCCCAGGTGAACCTCAACTGGCACTACCGCCTCGGCGAGGGGCTCACCGCCCACTCGGTCGCGTACTACTCGGGCGGCAGAGGCGGCGGAACCGGCGCGTACGGTTCGTGGGTGTGGGACTACACATACCAAACGCGCTACCCGGACTGGAACGCCACGATCGCTCACAACGCAGGCAACGGTGCGTCGACGGGAATACTCCGCAACTCCGTCAACAACCAGAACACCGTGGGCCTGGTCAGCCGGCTCCAGAAGGAGTTCGAGGGCGACCTCAGGGCCGAATTCGGGCTCGACTGGCGCACCGCCACAATTCAGCACTACCGCGAGGTGCGCGATCTGCTCGGCGGCACCCACTTCAACGATTGCTCGTCCGGGTGTAGTTCCCAATTCTGGAGCCCGGAGGAGGGCGAGAATCGGGGTCTCGGCGACAAGATCCACTACCACAACGAGAACGACGTAAACTGGATCGGCCTGCATGTGCAGGCGGAGAAGTCCACCCCCGAGGGCTCGCTCTACGGGATGGCGGGATGGTCGCGGAACACGTACGACTTCACCGATTTCTTCACTAGGAGTCCAGATCCGCTCGAGGCGGACGGACCGATGCAGCTGAGCAGCGGGCCACTGACGGGATTCCAGATCAAGGGCGGCGTGGTTCGAAACGCCACCCCCGAGTGGTCAATATACGGCAACGCCGGTTTTGTCTCCAAGATCCCAATCTTCGATGGGGTGATCGATGACGCCAACGGGCTTCTCGTGGCGAATCCGTCCAACGAGACCTTCGCCTCGCTTGAGGCCGGGGCGCGCTTTAGGTCTTTGGACCGCAGCCTTTCCCTCGACGCCAACGTGTACTTCACACAGTGGAACGATCGCACCGGCAGGCAGTTTGCGCGCGACTTTTTCGGCGCGGGCAAGGACGCGGTGGTTCGGCTGCTTGGGATGGACGCCCGGCACATCGGGTTGGAAGTGGAGGCGGCCTATCAGCCATCAGACTACGCGCGGATCGACGCGGCGCTCTCCTACGGCGACTGGAAGCACACGAATAATATCACCGGCAGCTTCACGACCGAAGATGCCGACAGCACCGTCAACTACAACTTCTATGTCACCGGCCTATACGTCGGCGACGCACCGCAGATGCAGCTCGCGTACGCGCTCTCGGTCTTTCCGCCGGGGGGCCTCTATGCGCAGTTGGTCGGGAGAAGCTATGGCAAGCACTACGCCAACTGGGATCCCTTCTCGCGCACCATCGAGGAAGACCTAGGCGTCCAGTCCTGGCGAGCTCCCGGCTACACCGTCTTCGACTTTCACTCCTCCTACAGGCTCTCGGACGAGATGGCCGCGCCCCTCGGCGGCAAGGTCAAGCTCTTCATGCACGCCTTCAACATACTGAACTCGGTGTACATCCAGGACGCGATCGACAACTCCCGATTCAACGGGTACTGGGATGCACGCGAGATGGAAGCGCGCCGTCTGAGTCACCAGGCCGACGACGCCGAGGTCTTCCTGGGCTATCCTCGCTCCTTCAACTTCGGTTTCCAGATCTATCATTGAGGAGGGCGGCACGGGGCTCCGTCCTACTCTGGAAGCAGGTGGTAGGTGATGTGACGACGGCTCGCTAAGCGGTCATCGGATCGATCGGCATACCGTCATACGAGATTCGGATCGATCGACAATCGGTATGATCGAAGCTCGTTCGTGCGACATGTGTGACAGGTGTCCTACATCCGCTTCGGCAGCTCCCTCGCCAACAGCTTCACCAGCCCATCCGGGTTCTCCGCATTGAGCCAGTGCCCCCCGGGGACGTGGTGCAGCGACACCCTGCCAGACCTCCTGGCTACCAGCTCGATCCTCCGCACATCGGCGGGGGTCAGCGCAGCGGAGTCCGTCGCCCTGACGAAGTGGATCGTCGTGCCTGCGGGAGGTGATTCGACCACGTTCCAGAGGTCCGTGCCGGCGAAGTCATCCAGATGGCGCTCCATCTCTTCGGGGTCGATCCGCCACTCCATCTGGCCGTCCCGGCGATTGCGTACCGGAGCCACATTGGTCGCCATCCATCTCGCGACCGCCCTCGGGAACCCCTCGACCTCGAACGCGGCCTGCGCATCGACGCGACGATCGAAGGGGCCCGGAGAGCGCCGGAGCACCTCCAGGATCCGCCACGGCCCGCCCACCTGCCGGCGCGCCCCCGGCGCCGCATCCACGATCCAGTATTGGCGCGGCCCCGCACTCGGATCCGAGCCAGCCAGAGATGCGTGCAGCAGCGCCACCTTCCCCCCGAAGGAGTGTCCCAGCACCGCACGAACGTCGTCACCCAGACGCGCTTCGACCTCCGCCAGATCCTCGGCGCACGCCCTGAGCGTCTGGGGCTCCAGGCGGGGCGAGCGGCCGTGCGAGCGTAGATCGACAGCCACGACCCTCCACTCGGGCCGCCTCCCAACCAGCCGCCGAGCCACCGAACGCCAATTCTGCCCCGAGCCGTAGATCCCGTGCAGCAGCAGGATCGTCGCACAGCACGGTTCCCCCTCGGCGGTCGTCTCGTCGTAGTGCAGGCGGGCCAAGTCAGCCAAGTCTCCGAAGTGCCCGATTGATGCCAGCATCTGTCATTGTCCCGGCTCCGGTCGAGGGCCGCTCGGTTGCCGTGGGAGGTCTGTCCACAGCCTTCTAGTAGATTACACGATGGCGAGCACCTTCGGCGTCTACCTCAGGCTGGGCTTCGACCACCTGCTCGACCTGCGGGGCTACGACCACATCCTCTTCCTTGCCGTACTCTGCGCTGCGTACTCGCTCGCTCGCTGGCGCGAGCTCCTGATCCTCGTGACAGCCTTCACCGTCGGACACTCGCTCTCGCTGGCGGCCGCCACCCTCGGACTGGTGCGCATCGGGAGCGGCCTGGTGGAGTTCCTGATTCCCGTGACGATCGTCGCCACCGCCGTGACCAACCTGGCCGGGCTTAGCCGGCGCGGCCGGGGGACCGGGCGATGGAGCGCCCCCCGCGTGCGCTACGGCCTGGCGCTCGTCTTCGGGGTGGTGCACGGGCTGGGCTTCGCGACCTTCCTGCGTCTGGCGCTCGGCGGCGAGCGGAGCATCTGGCTCCCCTTGCTCTCCTTCAACATCGGCCTAGAGCTGGCCCAGATCGTGGCAGCCGCAGGAGTGCTGGCGACCGGCCTCGTGGCCACCCGAATCCCCGGAGTCGGAGAGCGTCTCTGGACCGTCGCCCTATCGGCGGCGGCCGGGAGCGTGGCTTTCGTCATGGCCGCCGGGCGGTTTCCCCCTTGAACATCGGGCCCTCGGATTGCACGTTGCCAGTTGACCGAAGTGCAGCCGGTGGGCACCTATTGCCCCAACAACCAACACCAACAGGCCACGCGCCAGAGGATAGCGAGATATGAGCACGCAGAAGCGCTTCGACACCGTGACCGCCGCCAAGACGTGGAGCCGTCGCCCGGAGACCCGCTCCGGCGACCGCGACCTGCTCCCCAGGGTCTTCGGAGAGGACACTTTCGGGCTCCGCGAGATGCAGTCCCGGCTGCCGGATACCGTCTTCGAGCAGCTGATGAGGACCATCCGCCACGCCGAGGAGCTCGATCCCGGGATCGCCGACAACGTGGCCTCCGCGATGAAGGACTGGGCCCTTTCGCGCGGCGCGACCCACTACACGCACTGGTTCCAGCCGCTCACCGGCTCCACCGCCGAGAAGCACGACTCCTTCCTGAAGGTGGGAGGCGACGACCGCGCTCTCACCGAGTTCGGGGGCAGCGAGCTCATGCAGGGCGAGCCGGACGCCTCCTCCTTCCCGTCGGGCGGGCTCAGGGCGACTTTCGAGGCGCGCGGCTACACCGCCTGGGACCCGACCTCGCCGGCCTTCCTCATGGGGGGCGAGTCTGCGACCTACCTCTGCATACCGACGGCGTTCTCGAGCTGGGCCGGGGACAGCCTCGACGCCAAGATTCCCCTGCTGCGCTCGATGGATGCGCTGGACCAGGTCACGCGACGGGCCCTCAGGCTCTTCGGAGTCGACGCCGGACGCGTCACGGCGAGCCTCGGGCCGGAGCAGGAGTTCTTCCTCCTGGACCGCGAGTTCTACTACCGGCGTCCGGACCTGATGACGTCGGGCCGCACCCTCTTCGGCGCCAAGCCGCCTCGCGGGCAGGAGCTCGACGACCACTACTTCGGCTCGATGCATGAGCGCGTGCTGGCGTGCATACAGGCGGTCGAGATGGATCTCTACCGTCTCGGCGTGCCGATGAAGACGCGCCACAACGAGGTTGCCCCCGGGCAGTACGAGATGGCGCCTGTCTACGAGAACGCCAACGTCGCCTCGGACCACCAGCAGCTCATGATGCGGATCCTGGAACGCAACGCGCGCCATTACGGATTCGTGTCGCTCCTCCACGAGAAGCCCTTCGCGGGGATCAACGGGAGCGGCAAGCACATCAACTGGTCCTTCGGAACCTCCGGCCGCAACCTGATGGATCCCGGCGACACACCGCACGACAACCTGATCTTCCTCTTCTTCTGCACTGCGGTGATGAGCGCTGTGAATCGCCACCAGGATCTACTTCTCGCAAGCGTCTCGACCGCGGGCAACGACCACCGCCTGGGAGCGAACGAGGCACCTCCGTCGATCATCTCGATCTTCCTAGGCAGCCAGCTCGAGGACATCTTCGAGCAGCTCGAGGCGTCCGGCAGGGCCGAGCGTCGGGGCGGCGAAGGGCTACTGGGGCTGGGCGTCGACGTGCTGCCCAACCTCCCGCGCCACTCCGGCGATCGCAACCGCACGTCTCCCTTTGCCTTCACCGGCAACAAGTTCGAGTTCCGAGCGGTCGGCTCCTCGGCGAGCATCTCGCTCCCCGCCACGGTGCTCAACACGATCGTCGCGGAGGCGATCGACGACTGGACACAACTGCTCGAGCCGATCGTGGCGTCGGGCACCTCGATCGAAGATGCGCTCTGGAAGCTCCTCTCAAACGAAATTCCGGACTTCAAGCGAATCGTCTTCAGCGGCGACAACTACTCCGACGAGTGGGTCGAGGAGGCCGCACGCCGCGGTCTGCTGAACACCGGCTCGACGGTAGACGCGCTTCCCGCGCTCGTCGCCGACAAGAACAAGGAGCTCTTCGACAAGTACGACGTGATGTCGCCTCGGGAGCTCGAAGCGCGCCACGAGGTGCTCACCGAGCAGTACTTCATCAAGATCAACATCGAGGGCGAGACTGCGGCCCACATTGCCCGCACGATGATCCTGCCCGCGGCGGTGACGTACCTGGGGCAGCTTGGTTCGGCTCGCAAGAGCGTCAAGAAGGGCGGGGCGTCGACACAGGGAGTCGACGAGAGCATCGCTCTGGTCGCCGG
This sequence comes from Gemmatimonadota bacterium, assembly GCA_021295835.1. Taxonomy (GTDB): domain Bacteria; phylum Gemmatimonadota; class Gemmatimonadetes; order Longimicrobiales; family Gaopeijiaceae; genus Bin94. The sequence goes on from JAGWBP010000010.1 coordinate 35,183, forward strand.
TCTGGTCGACGAGCTCACCGAGGCGCTGGCCGAGCTAGACGCGCAGAACGAGGAGCTGGGGGGCGATGAGGTGCCCGAGAAGGTCGTCCATATGCGCAACAATGTGATACCGGCGGCCAACGCCGTACGCGACGTGGCGGATCGGATGGAGAAGGTGATTCCCGACGAGCTCTGGCCGCTCCCGACGTACCGCGACATGCTCTTCGTGAAGTAGCGGCGGATCGCCTTGAACGCAATGAAGCTGGAGGGCCAAGTGAGGGTAGAGTCGGAGTTGAGATCGCTGTGCGCCATGGCGTTGGTCGCGCTTCTTGCGGCCTGCGCCCAGGACTCGGGGGGTGGTGCGCAGGAGGGGGCGGAGGAGTTTGGAGGGATACGCCTGGCCGAGCCCGAAGCCGTCTACCCACAGGGCTTTTCGGCGGCCTTCACTGTGCGCGAGCTAGACGACGGGACAGTGCTCGTCGCCGATCCGATCGGCCAGGCGCTGGTCAGGGTCGACTTCGCGACGGCGAGCGCCGACACGGTGGGCGGCTACGGAGAGGGTCCGTCCGAGTACCGCCAACCCGACGCGGTCTGGCCCCTTCCCAATGGGGGCACGCTACTCGTGGACCTCGGTAACGGCCGCCTGACGGAGCTGGACGCCGATCTGGAGTTTGGCCGCACCCATCCGTACGCCCAGGGCGACCCCGAGGATACGACGCTCATGGTCGTGATCCCGCAGGGGGTGGACGACCGAGGGCGTGTCTACTTCAATGGTATGCCAACCGGAGAGGACGACTCGGTGTCGGTGCTGCGTCTGGATCTGGGAACGGGCGATCTCGACACGATGGCACGATTCATGCCGCCCGCGACGAAGCTGGACACGATCACCGATGCGCGCGGGCGGCCGAGTCTACGGCTCTCGGTGGTGCCGCTATCGCCCACCGACGCGTGGGGCGTGGGGGCCGACGGGCGGGTGGTGCTGGCGCGCGCCGCAGGGGTCCCTATGAGCGACGCTCCCAGCGAATTGGGTTACTTCCTGGAGTGGTTCGACGAGGACGGCACTGCGACGCCCGGCCCCACGATACCCTACGAGCCCGTCCCCATCGGCGAGGCCGAGAAGGAGGCGTGGACCACCCGGCGGGACGAGATGGGCGGCGGACTCAGCCTTGAGTCCGCGATCGTCGACAGCGCGGCGTCGGTCATCGCCAAGCGGGGCGGGCCCAGGCCGGTGAAGGAGGACCTGGACCGCTACGCGTGGCCCGAGGTGCTGCCCGCCTTCTACCCCGATAGGGTTGCGATCGACCCCCTTGGGCGTGCCTGGGTGCGCCGCTACGCCGAGGCGGGAGCGGCAACCCGCTACGATGTCTTCAGTGCGACCGGCGAACGCGCGGAGACGGTCGAGCTCGGGGTCGGCAGGCGAGTCGTCGGCTTCGGCGACGGCAGTCTATACGCGATCCAGATGGACGACCTGGGCCGCCAGCGGCTGGAGCGGTATGCAATTCCGATGTAGGCTGTGATTATGACAATCGGCACGGCTGGCAGACTCGCCACTCTTCCCGCAGCAGATGCCCCTAGATCCTGAATTTGTAGCCATTCTCGTCTGCCCCGAGAGCAGGCAGCCTGTTGCCCTCGCGTCGGCGGAGGTAATCGCTCGCGTCAACGCAGCCGTAGCGAGCGGGGATGCGCGGACACGATCCGGCGATCCTCTGGGCAAGCCCATCGTCGAGGGGCTGATCCGCGAGGACGGCCGCGTCCTCTATCCGGTGCGCGACGGCATCCCGATAATGCTGATCGACGAGGCGATCGAAGTCGCAACGGACGCTTCCGGGTAGGAGCCCGCCAGCAGCCCGTGGATAATCCCGCTACCTCGTAGGCCGCACCCTCAGGAAGAAGCCGCCCCCGAAGCGGGTGTAGTAGGCGTCGGTGAAGCTGGTCTCGACGCGCTGCCAGCCTAGGCGGAAGGCCGCGTCCATGTTGCGGGCGACGCTCCTGGTGATCTCGGCGTAGAGGGATGCGCCGTTGTCGGCCTCCTCGCCGGGCACCAGCCCGTACTCCTCCGACTGATGGCGATACCGCTTGACGGCCAGGGCAGAAGCGACGCTCAGGCCGAACTCGCGCCAGACCTCCGAGAGCTGCATCTGAACGCCGAGGCGGCTAGCGTGGTACTCCGCGCGCCTGGAGATGGACCAGTTACGGGTGCCGTCGACGTTCACATCGAGGTATATCCGCCCGGCAGTCAGCTCGTACCTGCCCCCCAGGCCGACTGCGTGGTCGACGCGGAAGACCCCCTCGAGAGCCTGTCTGGGGTAGGTGTGGTACCGGTAGGAGCCGAAGAAGCGCACCTTGGAGTACTCGCCCGAGTCGGGGGAACGGCGGCTACTCCTGGTGCCAGCGGCCTCCACAACGACCGACCTGCGATCCAGGAGGTCAAGGAAGGGAAGGTGCGCCGGTGCGCCATAGTCGGCACTCTCTCCGGTCACCGTGAGGGAGGCCCGCGAACCCGCCAAGGTCGTCTCGTAGCCCGCCTTCAGGCGGTACGACCCGTATCCGGGCGGGAGGTAGAGCGGCATCGGTGGTCGGTCGGCGACCCCGTGCTTCCTCGCGGTGGCCTCGGCGACCAGGGTGCCGCTCCGCCCGTCGGCGACATCCCTCCGGTAGCGGGTGGTCAGAAGGGCGCCGTATTCGCGCGGGGAGTACCTGCGGAGCTGGAAGCCGCCCGGCGCGAACTGCCGAAAGCCCACGTCGACAGTGGCTTGCAGGGAGCTCCGCTCGCGGCGGGTGAGGTTGAAGATCCCGTTGGCGCTCCACTCGCCGACCCACGCCACCGCCTGGTTCGTGGAATCAACCTGTGGGATCGTGAGGGCGGCGAAGTCCCCCCGCCAGGCCTCGCCAGCCATTCCCCCAGATATCACCAGATCTTGGACAACCCCCTGCCCGGCCAGGGGCGAGGCCATGGCCAGGACGAAGAGTCCGGGCAGGCCCAAACGCGCAACGCCGTCGATTCTCATTGTCCGCCTCCCGCCCTTCCTCTGAATTCCTCCGCCTTGCGGCTGAGCTCCAGCATTCGCATCTCGACTTCCCCCCTCAGCTCCCTGTGCTGCTCGATCCTGACCTCGATCGGCACACGGGGCGCTTCCGACGCGGGATCGGAGAGCTCGGGACGCCGGTTGCCGATCGGCACCACATCGTCCCCGAACCTCTCGCGCGACGTCATGAAGTCCCTACGATTCTGCTCCCTGCGCTGCCTTTGTGCAAGCGCCTCGATCTTCTGGTCCAGCTCCGCGACAAGGCTGGCGTAGTACCGGACCCGGTTCTCCATCAGCCTCGCCTTGTAGAGAATCTCCCCGGGAGTGTCGCCGGGGCGAATCGTCACCTCCGGCATCGGCTCCAGCTCCAGGGGCACCTCGGGGAGCTCGCTCTCGACTCGGCGGAGGGTGCTGAGGAGCTCGTTGTACAACGCATTCTCGTACTCTGCGGCGCCGACCGACTGTTCGGTGGTGGGCCAGAGCCTCTCCAGGTAGTCGTCTATCGCGACGACCAGCTCCTGACCCGCCTCCTTCCAGAGTTCCTGACTCGATCGCCAAGCCTGCTCCAGGCGGCTCTTCTCCGGAGAGCGTTCCTTGAAGACCGCGAGGAGCTCCCTGACGCTGTCGCGGTCGTTGGCTCTGGAGGCCGCCGCGTGCTGCTCCAGGAGCTGCGACCACTCGTCGCGGACCCTTGCCGCCGCCAGCCGCGCCGCCTCGGATTTGGCCTTGGCCTCCTCGTACGCCGCCTGCCTGCTTTCCACCACCGCCTGGGGGGAGACGGCCGCCACCTGGGCCCGCAGCCCCGCAAGGGGGGCCAGCAGGCAGATCGCCGCAGTCCCGGCCGTGTGCAGCAGGAGTCGTCTCATTCCCCTATCGCGTGCTTCTTGATCTTGTAGAGCAGTTTGCTCTTGGAAATGCCCAGATGCCTCGCGGCCGCGGTCCTGTTGCCGCCGGTCCTAGCCAGCACCTGACGAATCATCCCCTCTTCCATATCGTCAACCGCGCGGCTCAAGTCAAGACCCTCCGAGGTGTCCGCGCCACTCCGCCCCGGCGACTGCGAGCCCGGGACGTTGACCAGGAGGGGCAGATCGGACGCCTGGAGGACCTCCTCTTCGGCGAGCACCAGGGCCCTCTCGACCACATTCTCGAGCTGCCGCACATTGCCCGGCCAGTCGTACTCGGCGAGCCGCTCCATCGCCTCCGGGGAGATCGCGGCCACTGGCGAGCGGGTGCGCCTCCGGAGCTTCCCCACGAAGTGCTCTGCCAGGAGCGGGATGTCCTCCCGCCGGTCCCTGAGGGGCGGAACGGTGATCGGCACCACGTGCAGCCGGTAGTAGAGATCCTCGCGGAAGCCGTCCCCCCGCAGCAGGTCGGTGGCGGGCGAATTCGTCGCCGCAACGATCCGGACATCGACCGGAATCGTCTCCTCGCCCCCGACGCGCTCCAGCTTCCGGTCCTGCAAAACGCGCAGGAGCCGCACCTGGGTGGCCGCCGAGATCGTGGCAATCTCGTCCAGGAAGAGGGTGCCGCCGTCGGCCAGCTCGAAACGCCCCCGCCGACGCCTCTCCGCCCCCGTGAAGGCACCCCGCTCGTGGCCGAAGAGCTCCGAGTCGAGGAGGCCCTCGGGCATGGCCCCACAGTTCACCGGGATGAAGGGGCCCTCGTGCCGGACCGATCCGGCGTGCAGAGCCCGGGCAACCAGCTCCTTTCCGGTCCCGGACTCCCCATAGATCATCACCGTCGAGTCCGAGCGCGCCACCTGCTCGACGAAGCGCAGTACCGTCCGAATCCCCTCAGACTCGCCGACCATTTCGCCGTACGGGGTGCCGACGGCGGCACCCTCGGAGCGCAGGTAGGTGTTCTCGACGCGGAGCGCCAGATTCTCCTGACGCAGGCGCAGGCGCTCGTCCCGCTCGCGCAGGATGCGGTCCACCTTGATCCCAAACTCCTCCGACGAGAAGGGCTTCGAGATGAAGTCGCGCGCACCGAGCTTCATCGCCTTGACCGCGGTCTCGACGGTGCCATGGCCGGTGATCACCAGCACGTCGGTGGCCGGCGCCGCGCTCTTCACCCCCTCGAGCACCCCGATGCCGTCCATATGCGCCATCTTCAGGTCGGTGATGACCAGATCGGCACCCTCCTCCTGGAGGAGCCGGAGTCCCTCGCGCCCGTCCGTCGCCGAGAGCGTGCGGTGGCCCCGGCGGCGCATCAGGAGCTCGAGCCCGTCGCGCATGCTGTCATGATCGTCGATGATCAGTACCTGGCTCGGGGTGCTCATCTAGCCGCTCCCTCGTTAGTTGCGAGGCGGTGTCCGGCATCGCCGGGCAGGTCCTCCGGGCCCCTCAAGTATACGTGAAACTCGGCACCCGGTCCGCCGGGGGCCCCTTTCACGTCTTCCGAGACGACGCTGACACGCCCCCGGTTCACCTCCACCATCTCCTTGACGATGGCCAGTCCCAGCCCGACACCCTGTGCCTTGTCGCCGACAAAGGGCTCGAAGATGCGGTCGCGGAGCTCGCGCGCGATTCCCGGTCCGTTGTCGCGGACCGAGAGGCGAACCTCGCCGTGGACCATCTCTCCCGAGAGCCACACGGTGTCGCCCGCCTGAGCGGCGTTGCGGAGCAGATTCAGAGTCAGGCGTTTGACGTGCCGCGGATCGGCCCTCGCCAGGAGCGGCTTGGCGGGGAGATCGACCTTCAGGCGGCCGCCTCTCCGCTCGAGGTCGTTCTCGACGAGCGCCGCCGCTTCCCCCACCGGCTCGCGCACATCGTGCAGCCGAAGCCGCGTCTGGCCCGGCCGCGCGAACCCGAGGAACTCGTTGATGATCGCGTTCAGATCGCGCACCTCCTTCCGGATCCGCCCCAGGATCGTCCTCCGCTCCTCGGCGTCGTCGCTCTCCTGGGCGGCGGCGGCGAAGAGCTCCAGCCCTCCGAGCGGATTTCGAATCTCGTGGGCGACGCGCGAGAGCATCACCCGCAGCTGCTCGTCCCGTCGGCGGATTCCGGTCCTCATCCTCTCCATGGCGCGCGCGAGACGCCCGATCTCGTCCTCGCCCTCGAGGTTGAAGGGGCGGTCCATCGCTCCCCTCTGGATCCTGAGCGCCCCCCGGCTGAGCACTTCCAGGCGCGACGCGATCCCACTGGCGAGCCGCCAGCCGATCAGGCCAGCGGCGACGGCCGCCCCGGCCGCCAGGGCGACGAGCGTCCACCTCAGGCGGGTCAGGGGCGAGAGGTGGTCGGCGGGAATCAGGACCCCGAGGAAGGTCTCCGAGCCGAGGTGCATGAAGCCGTACTTGTACTGCCTCGTCCCGTCTGCGCTCTCGAAGAGCTCGGTGGTGGCCCGCCCATCCTCGCTTCGGTACGCCTCCTCGATCGTCTCGATGTAAGGTGCCGCCTCGTTCAGCTCCTGCCCGATCGCCAGCACCTCCGGCGGGTCCACACCCACGAGGGCCGTGGCGAACTGGTCGCCCTCCTCCCGGTGGAATATGAAGGCCTGGTCCACATAGCCGTGTTCCATGAGGCGATGGAGCAACTGTTGGACACCCCTCCATTCGGCGGTCTCCTCGTCGCCCGGAGAGAAGAAGGCGAAGGCGTCGTCGATGCCGAAGGCAAGGTGGCCCGCGACTCCGGCCACATCCAGCAGCCTACGGTCGAGCTCGGCCTCGAGGGCGTTTCCCGACGCACTGTAGAAGAGCCAGCCGCCGAGGCCACTGATCCCGACGGCGAAGGTGGCGAAGAAGAGGGTGAAGCGATTCCGCAGTCTCATCGTCCGACCCCGCAGTCCGTGGGCAATCTCGCGCGAGCACCGAGAGCGGCGAAGCGCCCCGCTGGCAAGGCGCGACGAAGGGCCGGTAGCAGCGCTACCGGCCCGAGGAGCAACACCGAGCGAAGCGATCCAGCGGGGATGCAGCGCCGCTCGAATGCCGTGGGAGGTTTGTCCACGGGCTGCCAGCAGTCCGTGGGCAACCTCGCGTGAGCACCGAGAGCGGCGACGCGCTCCGCTGGCAAGGCGCGACGAAGCGGTCCGTGGATGCGCCCAGGCGAGCACAGAGAGGGGCGAAGCGATCCAGCATCGATGCAGCGCCCCTCGAATGCCGTGAGAGGCTTGTCCACGGGCTGCTTGGTGCCTTTGAGGTCAGCGACCGCCGTGCGCATGCTCCGCTACACTCCGCAGGGCACCCTCTCGACCCGCATGCCAAAGGAGAAGCTCCCCTCCCACCTGGGGGTCACGACGATGTGGTACGGCCAGACGTCCCGCCTGGCAGGGGCGCAGTAGTCACCGGGCACGCGCTGCACGACCTCGACGGAGATGTTCCGTTCCTCGCCCACCAGCAGGACCTTCCGCACCTCGATCGAGTCGCCCAGCTCGTGGCGAGCGCCCGCGGTCGCCAGAACCACCATCTCGGCAGCCCAGTCCACCTGCGGCAAGCTGGAGCCGGGGCGGTGCTCGTTCCAGATGCGCTTCCACTCGGCGGGCGCACTCCGGCCGTCGGGGGAGCGGAAGAGCTTCGGCTGCTCCTCCTCGATCTCGGTCTGGGTCCCCTTGTCGACCGTCGCGAAGGGAAGGCTCCCGGTGTAGGCGTATTCGAAGTCTCCGCCGAGCACGCGGTCCCGGGTGCGCATCGCGAGGTAGACGACCCGCGCGGCACCATCGTCCGGCTCGACTTCCGTCGTCGTCAGGCCCCTGAGCGAGGTGGCCGCACCAGCGCAGCGCTGCCATTCCGCGATGCTGTCCGTTGGGTTGTCGCGGACATGGAAGGTCACCCGGGAGCGCCCGATGCCGCACTCGCGGTCCTCGCCGCCGAGCCCCCAGAGCCGGGTTCCCTCGCGTTCGTTGAAGTCATGGAGGACCGCCTGGTAGTCGGCTGCGAAGGCGATCGGCAGGCCCGAGCTCCGCACCGTGGTCTCGTCGCCGCCGCGGCCATCGTAGCCAATCTCCTCGAAGAGCGTCCAGGCGCCGTCGGAGTTCCACGTCAGGACCTGCTGTTTCAGGCCGAGGCCGCCCCCCAGCGGGACCTCCACCGTCACCCTAATCAGACCGTCGGTCCCAAATTTGAGGAATTCGGTCTCCGTACCGCCGCACGCGGCCAGCAGTGTACAAATTGCGGTCAGACTTACATTTATCGGCACGCAAGACCGATCCCGCCGAGGTCTTCCACACCCCCCGGAGAACGCGTTAGATTGGGCGGTCATGTCTGCTCGCCTCCGCCTCGGCCGCCTCCTTCGCGCCAAGAGCGTCAGGACTGGCCGCTTCACTCTGGCTAGCGGCCGGGAATCAGACTACTACATCGACGCGCGGCTGACAACGATGAGCGGCGAGGGTCAGCTCCTGGTCGGCGAGGTGTGCTACCAGGCGATCGTGGCCACAGAGTGGAGTCCCGACCATGTGGGCGGCATGACGCTGGGTGCCGATCCGGTGGCCTACGCGATCGCGCGCGAGGCCACCGGGCGAGGTCGCCCCATCGACGCCTTCACCGTGCGCAAGGCTGCCAAGGCGCACGGGGCGCGGCGGAGAATCGAAGGGTGCCTCGCGGTGGGAGCACGGGCCGTGGTCGTGGACGACGCGGTCACGACCGGCGGGAGCCTCCTCGCCGCCGCCCGGGCTGTGGAGGATTTTGGCGCCGAGGTGGTCGGTGTGGTAGCGCTCGTGGACCGGGAGGAGGGCGCTCGCGAACTCCTCGCTGAGGCGGGCTACGACTTCCGTCCAGTATTTGCCGCCAGGGAGCTCCTCGCCGAGCTGGACGGGTCAGTCGACCAGCCGTAGCGGCATCACCAGACAGAGGTAGTCGAGCTCCGGGTCGGTCGGCTCGAAGGTGGCTGCCCGCTCCGGGCTCTTGAAGGCCACCCTGACCTCGCCGTCCGGCATGTGGCGGAGCACCTCCAGAATGTAGGCCGCGTTGAAGGCGATCCGCAGCTCGTCGCCCGCGTACTCAACATCCTGCTCGTCGTGAGCCTCCCCGAGATCGGGGGTCATCACATCCAGGTGCACCCGGTCGTCCCCGAAGGTCAGCTTGATCCGGCGTGTCTGGTCACTGGCGAGCACCGCCATGCGGCGGACTGCAGCCCCCAGGGTATCCCGATCGACACGGGCGATCTTGTCGTTATCGCGGGGCACGACCTGCTTGTAATTGGGATACTTACCGTCGATCAGCCGCGTGTAGACCTCCTGGTTCTCGGTCCTGAACCCGAGGTGGTTCCCACCCCTTCCCAGCGTGATCTCCCCGGCCCCGTCGAAGAGCCGCTCCACATGCGACAGCGCCGCAGGCGGCACGATGAACTCCTCCTTGCTCTCGCCGACCACCTCGTCCGCTCCATCTTCCTGAGCGGCCCGTCCGTGCGCGGCGGCGGCCGACATCCTGGCAAGGCGGTGGCCGTTGGTGGCGACCATCGTCATCTTGTCGGCGGCGAGGACCCAGTAGACTCCATTCAGGATCGGCCGGCTCTCCTCGGTCGAGACGGCGAATGCGGTGCTCCGGATCAGACGGCGGAGCGATTCTTCCGACACGCTCCACCCCTCCTCGAAGTCCACCGCGGGCACATTCGGGAACTCCTCCTCCGGGAGCCCATTCAGCTTGAAGCGGCTGTTGCCGCACTCAACCTCCAACTGGTGGCCGCGCACACCCAGCGACACCGGCTCGTCGGGGAGCTCGCGGGTCAGCTCGAGGAGCTTGCGACCGGGCGCGGTCAGGGCACCCGGCTGGGAGACCTCGGCGGGGATCGAGACCCGGATCGATACGTCGAGATCGGTTGCCGTCATCCAGACCGAGCCCTCGCGCGACGCGATCAGCACATTCGAGAGAACCGGCAAGGTCGATTTGCCTGGGATGCTCGCTGTTACGGCGGCCAGCCCGCGTTGCAAGTTCTGGCGGGTGACGGTGAGTCGCATGGATCGCCTACCCTAGCTGGGATGGAGGGGAGGATGGATGCTCCGATCGTCGGCCAGGCTGCAGCGGGGGACGAAGAGAGTAGCGAGAGCGATGGCCGATTTCCATACTGGTGGTAGTAAGGTAATTAGAGGCTAGTCGTAGTAAAGGGTGTGGAAAGAGTGGAAAGGTGACCCGGGACCCGGTCCCAGAGACTGAAGCGATGGGGTGTGCGGATCGCCGTGGGGAGTGTGGAAGAGTGGGGGGAAACCATCTCGATCTCTGACCGGGGAGTGGGCGACGGAGCGCCAAGTGTGGAAAGAACGAGGATCTGAGAGGGTTTTCCACATGGTTTTCCACAGCCTGCTCGCGATCTGTGGAGCAGACTTCGCGCGAGCGCACCGAAGTGGCGAAGCGCACCGCTGGCAAGGCGCTTCGCGGGGCGCATGGCAGAGCCATTCGCCCAAGAAGCAACGCAGAAGCGAAGCGATCCAGCATGGATGCAGCGCCCCTCGAATGCCGCCAGGGTGCATCCACGGACCGCAGGGGCTGCTAGCCGCTGCACCTGGTCAGCTCCCTGCGCAGGTCGTTGACCTTGGTGCAGAAGGCCTCGTCGGAGCGGAGCTTTTCCTCTACCCGCCGGATCGAGTGGATGACGGTGGAGTGGTCCCTCCCGCCGAATGCCCTCCCGATCTTCTTGAAGGGCGTGTCGAGGAGCTCGCGGGCGAGGAACATCGCCACCTGTCGGGGCTCGGCGATGGCGTGCGTACGCCGGGGCGACGAGAGCGCCTCTCCGGGGACCTTCCAGCGCTCGCCCACGCGGTCCTGGATGGCACCGACGCTGAGCGGACTTGAATTGCTGTCGGCGGAGAGGGCTGCCAGGGCGAAGCGGGCCGTCTCCAGGGTGAGCTCCTGCTCGGTGAGCGATGTGAAGGCCAGCAGCTTGATCAGAGCACCCTCGAGCTCACGCACCGACGAGGTGCACCGGTCGGCGATTAGCTCGACGATCTCGCCGGAGATCGCGATGCGCTCCTCATCCGCCTTCCTTCGCAGGATCGCGACTCGGGTCTCATAGTCCGGGGGGCTCACATCGGCAACGAGTCCCCACTCGAAGCGCGAGACGAGCCTAGCCTCCATCTCGAGGAGATCCTTCGGGCGACGGTCGCTGGTGAGGACAATCTGGGCACCGGTGTTGTATAGGACGTTGAAGGTGTGGAAGAACTCCTCCTGGCTGCGCTCCTTCCCACCGAGGAATTGGATGTCGTCGACGAGGAGCAGGTCGAAGGAGTGGTAGCGGGAGCGGAAGGCCTCGGTGGTGTTGCCGTAGATGGCGGCGACCATCTCGTTGACGAACTCCACGGAGGGCGTGTAGCAGACTCTGGCGCCGGTGCGGCGGGCGAGGAGCGCGTGGCCTATCGCCTGCAGGAGGTGCGTCTTGCCGAGCCCGGTGTCGCCGTATAGGAAGAGCGGGTTGTAGCGGCGCGCCGGGCCCTCGGCGACGGCGAAGCTGGCGGCACTGGCGAGGCGGTTGCTGGCGCCGACTATGAAGCGGGCAAAGGTATAGCGCGAGTTCAGCGGAGGAGGCGGCGGCTCAGGGGGCGAGGGCCTCCCCGGGGCGTCCGTCACCCCCCCCTCGGCGACGCGCGAGAGGGTGACCTCCGGGAGCTCCCGCTCGGGGGCGGAGCCGTCGAAGGAGATGGAGACTCTGGCTGGGCCGCCCGCGACATCCCGCACGATCTGGTCGAGAAGCGGCCCGTAGTTGTCCTCCAGGTAGTGGGCTCGGAACTCGGAGTCGGCCACAACCCGCAGCACCCCGTCCGACCAGGAAGTGGCTCTGGCGTCAACGAACCAGGCGCGAACACTCCGCTCGGGAAGGGTGGCCTTAACCTGTTCGACTACGCGGTTCCAGAGGTCGGTTGGGTGCGGTCTCATGCCCGGGCGGCTGGTGGATTCTCGGGGGCGCGTAGGTTACCGGCCCCGGTGGGTGAAGTCAATCTGTCGTGGCCTTCGGCGGGACTTCCCGCCGGGGGCCCGCTTCTTGTTGTATCGCCAGTAGGTGCCGCCGGAGCGCGGGAATCTGGCGGCGAGCTCGGCAAAGGAGACGGCCGAGGCGGGCGGCGAAGAGGGCCTCCTCGCGTGGCTGGTAGCGGATCGAGTCGGGGGTTGCCTGTGTTCCTTGCGGCATGTTCGGGGCGACCGTGCGAGTGAGGCGCGGTGGGGCCGCGAACCGAGGCCCGGCGGGAGCTCGGGACCAGCTACGGCACTGAGGAGATCGCTCTCGCACGGGATATTGGCTCGGTTGCGGGCTGCGGGCAAGGACGGCTGACCGCTCCATGACCCCAGTGGCTAGTCTTGTGTTGTAAATCATACATTACATTATGTAAAGCACCGATTACATTGACAGGTTTTGCGTCGATCGCGGCCACGCCGGACCCCGCCCAAAGTTGGACAAGGAGCACCGATGCGTCCCAGAATGGGACGGTACCGTGCGTCTCCAGCCCTATAGCGATGCCCCCACCTGCGCCACCTTCCCCGCCCATCCCGGTGGGACGCCCCACCCCTGCGGGCGGCAACGCACGGCGAGCCCACGCCTTCGCCCCTGCCACGCTCTCGAATCTCGGGTGCGGCTTCGATGTCCTGGGACTCGCGCTGGAAGCCCCGGGCGACGAGGTGGTTGCGAGCGTCGCATCCGGGCGGGGTGTCGTCGCCGTCGGAGTGACCGGAGAGGAGGCTGGAGTGCCAGGCGACCCGACCCGCAACTCCGCCGCCCTGGCCGCTCAGGCCGTGATCGACCGATCGCGACTGGATGCAGGAGTCGAAATCCTCCTCCGCAAGGGGATACCCTTCGCCTCCGGACTGGGCGGAAGTGCGGCGAGCGCGGTAGCCGGGGCGCTGGCGACCGACGAGCTCCTGGGTTCTCGTCTGGACGGAGGCACGCTCCTCGAGTGCGCACTTCAGGGCGAGCTCTCCGGTTCGGGGTCGGAGGCCGCCGACAACGTGGCCGCCTCGCTGACCGGGGGGCTGGTGCTGGCGCTGCCCGGGCGGCCGCTAGACGTAGTGCGGCTGCCTCTGCCTACAGGGCTTGCCGTGGCGGTCGCGCGTCCGCACCTCGAGGTGGAGACGAGGATGGCGAGAAGGCTCCTAGGCACCGAGATCACCCTTGCGGCCGGGGTCAGTCAGTGGGGCAACACCGCCGGGCTGGTGGCGGGGCTCTTCCGGGAGGACTGGGAGCTGATTGCCCGCTGCCTGCGCGACGAGGTGGCCGAACCCGTCAGGGCCGGACTGGTGCCTGGGTTTCGGGAGGCAAGGGCAGCCGCCCTCCAGGCGGGGTCGCTGGGGGCGGGGCTCTCAGGTTCGGGGCCTGCCGTCTTCGCCCTCTGCCGGGACCGCAACGTCGCGGAGTGCGCTGCGGACGCTATGCAGAAGGTCTTCGGCGAACACTCCGGCCATAGGTGCGATGCATTCGTTTCAGCCGCCGGCGCCCCGGGGGCTCAGATCATCCCGGCCTCTACGAGAGCACCGGCAGGGGACGGTGCCCCAACGCCCCCTCCGGCGTCACAATCGCGAGTCCGTTGACTACCGCCCGCGCGAGCGCGATCAGGCCACGGTCAGCGAACAGCTATAGGTACGTCAGCCAACCCCACTCATCCGGCGCTTCGCCCCTCGCCACGGCCAGAAATCGGCACTGAATCCGCTCGGTGACCGGGCCCCGCCTGCCGTCGCCCACCTGCAGGTCGTCGACCGAACGGATGGGTGTCACCTCCGACGCCGTGCCCGTGAAGAACATCTCGTCGGCCCCGTAGAGCATCTCGCGCGAGACGAGCTGCTCGCGCACCACGACGCCCTCCGCCTCGGCGATCCTGAGCACCGAGTGTCGGGTGATCCCCGAGAGGGAGGTGCCGTCCAGGATCGGCGTCACCACCTCGCCATCCACCACTAGGAAGAGGTTCTGGCCGCTTCCCTCGCTGACCAGGCCGCCGGGACCGAGACCGATCGCCTCGACGTAGCCTCGCGACCTGGCCTCCATCACCATCAGCGCCGAGAGGATGTAGTTGCCCGATGCCTTGGCGCCGCTCGGGATCGTGTTCGGGCGGGGCCGGTTCCACGTCGATACGCAGACGTCGACCCCCTTCTCGAGTGCTTCGTCGCCTAGATACGCGCCCCACGGCCACACCGGGATGTACGTCTCGATCGGGCTGTGCTCGGGGTGCATGCTGGCCGAGCCGAAGCCCCGGAGCACCATCGGGCGGACGTAGCAGGAGGTGAGCTCGTTCTTCCGGATCGTCGCCAGCGACGCCTCCGTCAGCTCCTCGATCGAGTGCTCCGGCTCCATCCGGTAGGTGCGGCAGGAGGTCTGGAGCCTGCGCAGGTGGTCGTGCAGGCGGAAGACGGCGGGTCCCCGAGGGGTCCCATAGCAGCGCACCCCCTCGAAGACCGAGGCGGCGAATTGAACCGCAAGGCTCAGGATGTGGACGTTGGCGTCCTCCCACCTGATGAAGTCGCCGTCCTTCCAGATCCACGGGCTCGAGGCGAGCCTTCCCGCCAAAACTGCCCCCGATCGTTCGATCTCCGGGCGGCCCCGCGCCGCCGCTCCTCCTAATTGCGCGCCCCAGGGGGCATTTGGGAAGTGGGCGAAGTCTGCGGCGGG
>JAGWBP010000034.1 GCA_021295835.1 Gemmatimonadota bacterium
ACTGGGAGAGCTTCCCTGGGGTTCCAGGCGGCGGGGTAGAGGCTGGTCACCCCGGGGGTTCACGACACGGTGTTCCCGGACACCAACGCACCGGATACCGTCAGGGAGATGGCCAGGGAGCCGCCGGACTGGCACTGGCCCGACATCCGGCGTACATGGCTCAAGAATCTGAGCAATGGGATTTTAACGAGGAGGCGAGAAGAGAATGAAGACCGCTAGACACATCGCCCTGGCCGCTGCCGTCGCGACGATGCTGGCCTGCACAGAGGAACCCGTAACTCCTCCTGTGGGGCTCTGGGACGAAGAGGCCTGGCGCGTGCTGTCCGGGCTGATCGAGATGGCGAACGAGGCGGAGGCTGGGACCGGCACCTATCCCTGCGCCCTCGGCGGCGAGGCTAGCGTCACGGTGGCGATCAATGAGGAACAGTTGGGCGACACGGCCCGGACGTTCCGCGGAAGGTGGGCGTTCGATATGTTGGGATGCCGGCTGGTCACGTACCCTAGACTCGCGAGTAGCGGCGACGTCACCTTCACCTCCGAGTGGACCGTATTCGAGTCGTGGTGGCGCGTCAAGGCGGCGCTGGAAGCAGATTTCTACGCTGAGTATTCGCATTCGCCGAGGTATGTCGAAACCTGTGATGGGAGATTCCCCGGGGCCGGTCGTAATGCGAACGGGACCGATCTTTCGGTCGTGGCCGAGGGCAGCGACGAGGACGATTTCCCCGATTCCTTTGACGGCATCTTCTGTGGAGTCGCCGTGGAGATTCCCCTTTCGGACTTCCCGGGCTTCGGCGGGTAGGGCGCCCTACCCGCCGTATTGCACGGCGGGGCTGGCGAGGGGGTTTTCCTTCGATCCCCCGGCGGCGTGTTTTTCCTTCCCTGCGTCCACCTGTCTTCGGCCCGGAGCGTCGCGAGCGGCCCCCGCTTCGCGCTGACCTGCCGGGCGTAGTGCGGGCATGTCGGGGCACGACCTGAGCCTTGGCACGCTCCATGCGGCGGTCCGGACCTTGTCGACCCGAATTACCCGTCGCTGCTTGGGTGGGGCACGCAGAGCCCGTCGCGGTGCGGGCTCGTAGCGCGCAGTGGCCTGCGGAGCTCCAGGCGATAGGTCGAACTATCACGGAATCCGCATAGGTTCAATCGTCACCGCAGCCTTGCAATCGCCCCCTGGCAACGCTGCATCCCCGCTGGATCGCCTCGCTCGCTGTCGACAATGTAAAGGACGCTTTACACTGTGTAATTCATGGATTACATTCTCGTACCGCGTTGCTCCTTGGGTCGGTAGCGCTGCTACGAGCCCTTCGTCGCACGCTGCCAGCCCAGCGCTTCGCCGCTCGCGGTGCTCGCGCGATATTATCAGTGGACTGGTCGCAACGGACCGCCTAGCCGGAGATGCCCGCGATTCCGATGATCACACGCCACGACCCGACGGGGCCGCGCCGATGCCGCGGTCGCCGTGCCTTCACCGCTGTTGCCGCGATCCTCCCTGCTCTCGTCGTGACCACATCCGGCCGTGCTCTCTCGGCGCAGAGTCAGGCGACCACCGGGGTGATTCGCGGAGTAGTGCTGGATCCGGTCGACGCCCCGGTCGCGGGTGCAACGGTCGAGATTCGCCACCGCGAGACGGGCCTCGCAACCTCGGTCCGGACGACCCCCTCGGGCACCTTCGTGCGGCCCCTCCTGCCACTCGGCACGTACGACGTCTCGGCGTCTGCGGGCGGCCCGTCTGGCGAGGCGACGATCCGAGGCCTGGTCCTCCGAGTCGGCGACGAGCACGCGCTCGTGCTCCGCTTCGGCCCGGTCGAGCTGGAGGAGATCACGGTGCGCCGACGGGCCGACCGTCTCCTGCGCCGCGACGAGACGACAAGCCTTACGCGGCTACCGGAGCGGACGGTGCATTCGCTTCCGAACAACGGCCGCAACTTCCTGGACTTTGCGCTGCTGGCGCCAGGCGTTGCGATCTCACAGGGTCCCGACGGCGACGAGGTCAACATCGGTGGCCAAAGAGGGATTTTCAACAACTTCGTCGTGGATGGGGGAGATTTCAACAATCCGTTCTTCGGCGAGCAGCGGGGCGGACAGCGGCCCGCCTTCACCTTTAGCCAGGCAGCGATCGAGGAGATGGTCGTTGTAAACCAGGGAGCGACGGCCGAGTTTGGCCGGTCCGCTGGCGGCCTCGTCAACGTAATCACAAAGTCCGGCACGAACACGCTTGCTGGCTCGGCCCACTACTTCGGCCAGTGGGACGGGGTGTCGGCCGCACACCCCTCCGCATCGGGTACCGGAGAGCCAGACTTAGCCCGCGGCCAGCTCGGCTTCACCCTTGGAGGCCCAATTGTGCGCGACAGGGCCTTCTTCTTCCTTGCATACGACGAGCAGCGGGCATCCGAGACCAAGCAGTCGTCGCGTCGCGTCGTCAATCCCGACAACCTGAACCGGTTGCGCGACTTTCTTGGCGAGCGCTGGCCCGGACTCTTCGACTCCGAGTTCGGTCCAATCGACCGCACCGACGACGCCCGTGCGCTCCTTGTCAAGGCCGACTACCACCCTGACGGACGCAACCAGCTCTCGCTGCGCTACAGCTTCAGCCGGGCCGAGCAGCAGAACGGCACCTTCGACGTCGACTCTTGGGGGCTCTCGGCCAACGGCGTCGAGACGGACGAGGCGCACTCCGTCGGCGCGAGCTGGCGCACCCTGCTGGGCAGCTCTCTGTCGCACGAGCTTCGTATCCAGTGGTCCCGCGAGGATCGCATCCGAGGCTACGACGGCCCGCTGATGCCCGAGTCAACCCCACCCGCCACTCCGCAATTTGCGAAGCTCGATGGACGGCCATTTCCGGATATCGGCATGGACCTGGTGGACGGATTCCGTATCGGCCTGCCGTTTTTCCTGCCCGTCGAGCCCGCGTACGACTGGCGCGCTCAGCTTGTTGACAACTGGTCATTGCATGTCGGGGAGCACCTCTTCAAGGCAGGCGTCGAATACAATCACACACTCGTCCGACAGCAGTTCATTGGCTTTGCCAACGGCCGCTACCTGTTCGACTCGGTGGACGGTTTCATCAACTTCGTCACGCATGGCCCGGGCTACGTGACGTGTTCGGATGGATCCGAGAGCATGGAGGGCGTCTGTGGCCAGGGCGCGGAGATTACGGGGCCGGTTCTCCTCTACCTGCAGGCGGCGACCGTGCCCGGTAGGGATCCGGCCCGGCTGGGGCTGGGGAGCTACCAGGGCGACGAGCTGGCGATCTTCGTGCAAGACACCTGGCGGCCGAGCCGCCGCGTGACGCTGAACTTGGGACTTCGCTGGGAGGGGAGCTGGCACCCCGGCTTGATCGTGACGCCGGAGGAGACGTTCTACGCGCCCTACCTGTCCGACCCACGCTTTCCATCGGACGGCACGATTCCGGACGATCTGGACAATCTCCAGCCGCGTCTGGGGGTGACTTGGCGGCTGGGGGACAGCGAGCGCACCGTGCTCCGGCTGAACGCGGGCGCATACCACGCACGTATCCCGTCGCTGGCATTCGTCCAGAGCGTCACGACCAACGGAGCGTACCAGCAGACCCTGATCCGCAGCAGCTTCGGGCTGCCCGCGCAGGGACCTCCCGCGATCGACGAGCTCATAGACGGGAGCGCCACCGAGCCCTTCCTCCCCGACATTCACGTTACCGCGAGGGACTTGGAGCTGCCCCGCACCTGGTCGTTCGGGGCACAGGTCGATCGGGCGCTCTCCCGCAGCCTTGCTGCCTCTTTCTCGTACCAGCACGCTCGCACCGATCATCTATTCCGCTTCATCGACCGCAACGACGCAGCCTTCGGGTCGCCCTTCGGGCCGGGGACGCACCCGAGCGGGGGGGGAATCGGCACGCTGACCGTGCTCGAGAGCTCCGCCAAGTCGAGGTACCACGCCCTGACCACCACGATTGCCAGCCGCGAGGCGCTGGGGGGGCTCGTCGAGATGGAGGCGAGCTACACCCTCTCCTTCGACCGCTCGGACGACGACAACGAGCGCGACCCGTTCACTCTGCGCTACGCCGACCCCGCCAATCTGGAACTCGAGTACGGCTGGTCGGACAGGGACCGCCGCCACAAGGCGACGGGGTACCTGGCCCTCTCCCTACCTGGTGGGGTTCGGGTCGGCAACATCGCGCGCTACCATTCAGCGTCGCCCGTTTCCGAGAAGTGCGACGACGCTGGCGAACGAGCCGACGCGCCCTCGGACCGCCTCTGCGCCGGGGGGCGAGTCCTGCAGCGAAACACGCTTCGCCGCGACAACGCGTTTCTGACGTGGGACATCAAGGTGTCGCGGGCCTTTGCCGTGCCCGGCCGCTGGAGCCTCGAGCCTGTCCTCGAGGTCTTCAACGCCACGAACGCGGACAACTCGCTCGACACCGCTCAGGGATCGTTGCTCTACAACTTCGACGGCACGATCCGGAGCGGGCTGGGCGATACGCGCCGGGCCCAGCTCGGCGTGCAGCTACGCTACTAGCAGTCCGTGGATAATCTCGCGCGAGCGCCGCGATCGGCGTTGCACCGCGCCGAGTGGGTGGTCCGCTGCCACGGTGCTCCGGGGGCTGCTACATTCGGTGGCCGAGCGTCACCTACCCGGAGCTGATCAACTATGAGCAAGAGACGATACGTCACGGCCGTGGCGGCGGACCAAGTGGCCACAGTGACGATCGACCGACAGAAGAAGCTGAATGCGCTGAACCCCGAGGTGATTTCCGAGATCGACGCCGTCTTCGCCGAAATTGGGGACGATCCGGCGGTTCGTTCGGTCGTGCTGACCGGCGCTGGGGAGAGGGCCTTCGTCGCCGGTGCCGACATAGGAGTGCTGGCGAAGATGGACCCCATCGGTGGAGTCGAGGTGAGCCGCGCGGGGCAGGAGGTCTTCCGCCGCATCGAGCGCTTCCCCAAGCCGGTGATCGCGGCTGTCGGGGGTTACGCGCTCGGCGGGGGGTGCGAGCTCGCGCTGGCGTGCCACCTCCGGGTGGCGAGCGAGAAGGCCCGCTTCGGACTCCCCGAGGTGGGGCTCGGGATCATTCCCGGGTACGGCGGTACCGCCCGCCTTGCCCGGTTGGTGGGGCTGGGGCGTGCGACGGAGCTGATCCTGACCGGAGGGATGATCGACGGCGCCCGGGCCAGCGAGATCGGGCTCGCCAACATGGTGGTGCCGCATGCCGAGCTCATGGAAAGGGCCCGGGAGCTGGCCGCGCGCATCGCCGCGAACGCGCCGATCGCCGTGCGGCTGGCGCTCGCTTCGCTTTACCGAGCCGAAGAGAGCGCGATCGAGCACTCGCTTGCCTTCGAAGCCAACCTCTTCGGCCTCCTGGCCTCGACTGCGGACATGAAGGAGGGGATGTCGGCCTTCCTCGAGAAGCGGAGGCCCGTCTTCGGCGGGTCATAGCAGCTCCAGAGGACCCCTGCGAATAGGCTGGAGAGGACAGTATGCAGATCACCCCCTGCGTGAAGCGCCTGATGCTCGCGAACGCACTCGCGTTCCTAGCATCGGCCACGCTACCTGCGATGGTCGAGGCCTTCGCGCTCGTTCCGGTGCTGGTCCTGACGCGGCCGTGGACGCTGGTCACCTACATGTTCCTCCACGGCGGGATGGCGCACATCCTCCTCAACATGCTGATGCTCCTCTGCTTCGGTCCCAGGCTCGAGGAGCGTTTGGGGAGCAAGACGTTCCTGCGTTTCTACCTGGGGTGCGGCATAGGCGGCGCGGTGCTATCGATCGCCACCCCGTACTCGATGATCGTGGGGGCGTCGGGCGCGATCTTCGGGGTGGTCGCCGGCTTCGCCCGCTACTGGCCACGCGAGCGCATCTACATCTGGGGAATTCTGCCGGTCGAGGCGCGCGTGCTGGCAATCCTGCTCGTTGCGGCCAGCCTCTACGCGGGCTTCTCGGGGAACCGCGACGGCATAGCCCACTTTACCCATTTGGGGGGACTCGCGGCTGGCTGGCTCTTCCTGAAGGCGTTGGAGCGTCGTCGTCGGGCGGCGGTCGTCGGGCGATCGTCGGCTCGCAGGGTCTCGCCCGCAATGGAGGCGGAGAGGATGGCCCGGTGGGTGTCGATAGGGAGCGCGACGCTGCACGAAGTCAACCGCCGGGAGGTCGAGAGGCTGCTGGAGAAGGCACGGCGGATGGGCCCCAGGGCGCTCACCCGCGAGGAGGAGGAATTCCTGGATCGCATTGCGCGGGGCTAGCCCTTCCGGCCGACGAGCCCCGCCAGAAGAGCAGGGTCCATGTTGCCCCCCGAGAGCACCGCGCAGATCTTCCGCCCGGAGGTGCCGACCCGGCCAGCGAGGAGCGCAGCCACGGCGGCCGCGCCCGAAAACTCGACCACCAGCTTGGCCCGCTCCAGGAGGTGAACCGCAGCGCGGCGAATTTCGTCGTCGCCGACCAGCTCGACCCCGGCCAGAAGCGCCTCCGCGTGGGCATGGGTCAGGTCGCCTACGCGAATCGGCGCGAGGCCGTCGGCGATCGTATCGGGCGCTCCCTCCACCTCCAGCGTCAGAGGCCTTCCGGCCTCCAGCGCCCTCCGCATCGCCGGGGCACCGTACGGCTCGACGCCGACCACCCTGCTCTCCGGCTTCAGCCGCCGTAGCGCCGCCGCGCACCCTGAGGCGAGCCCGCCACCCCCGATCGGAACCACCAGCGTCTCCACATCCGGCCACTCCTCGAACACCTCGTGCGCCACCGTGGCGGCACCCGCGATGATCCAGCGGTGATCGAAGGGCGGAGCCATCACCCTACCCTCCGAGCCCGCGATCTCTTCCGCACGCTGGCGGCGGTGCTCGGACGTCGTGCCCGCAAGCTCGACCCGCGCACCCAGCCGCTCCGCACCCTCGACCTTGACCTTCGGCGCCGTCGTGGGCATCACGACCACGGCCGACGTTCTCCTGAGCCCCGCCGCCAGCGCGACCGCCTGGGCGTGATTCCCCGAGGAGTAGGTGATCACCCCGTGCTCCAGCTCCTCGGGCGTCAGCTTCGCGAGGAAGTTGCATGCGCCGCGCGCCTTGAAGGACCCGGTCCGCTGGAGCGATTCGCACTTCAGGCGCACCTCGGCGTCGAGCACCCCCGAGAGGTGGGGGTCGGGGATCAGGGGAGTGCGGAGCACATCGGCGCGGATCCGCCGCTCGGCCTCCCGAACCTCGTCGAGGGAGACGAGGGTGCCGCTAATCCCGGCCTTCCTCGGCGGCCACGGGCTGCTCGGCAACCTCTCCCTCGCCGCCTTCCGAGTCATCCGCCCCTTCGCCCTCGTCCCCCCCACCAACCAGTGCTACATCGACCAGCGAGTCGCCGTCGTCCAGGTTCACGATGCGTACACCCTGGGTGGCCCGTCCGATCACCCTGATCCCCGAGACGCGCTGCCGGATCACGACCCCGCCCCGGGTAACCGCCATCAACTGATCGTCGTCGGTCACAGCCTTCGCCGCCACCACCGGGCCCGACTTCTCGGTCAGCCTGAGGCCGATAACCCCCTGAGCGCCCCTCCGCGTCAGGCGATAGTCGCCGATCTCGCTCCGCTTCCCCATTCCGTGCTCGGTGGCGAGCAGGAGCGTCTCCTCCGGGCGGCGCACGACGACCATTCCCACGACCTCGTCGCCCTCTGCCAGTCGCACACCGATCACCCCCCCCGCGACCCGGCCCATCGCACGGGCGTCGGACTCGCGAAAGCGGATCGCCTTGCCCAGCCGGGTGGCGAGCACAACCTCGTTCGAGCCGTCGGTTATCCGAACGTCGATCAGCTCGTCGTCACCCCGGAACTTGATAGCGTGGATCCCCGCCGCGCGCACATTTCCGTAGGCCGAGAGCGGCGTCTTCTTGACGACCCCGTTCCTGGTGCAGAAGAGGAGGAAGCGGTCGCTCGCGAAGTCGCGGACCGGCAGGACCGAAGCCACCTTCTCGCCGGGCGCGAGCTCCAGAAAGTTGACGATCGGCTTGCCCTTCGAATAGCGGCTGCCGTGCGGAATCCCCCAGACCTTCACCCAGTGGCATCGGCCCAGGTCGGTGAAGGCCATCAGGTAGTCGTGGGTGGAGGCGATGAAGAGGTGCTCGACCCAGTCCTTGGCGCGCGTCTCCATCCCCCGGAGCCCCCGTCCGCCCCGCCTCTGCGCACGGTAGGTGTCGATCGGGATGCGCTTCACGTACCCCTGTCTGGACATCGTGATCACCACCTCCTCGTCGGCGATCAGGTCCTCCACCTCCAGGGAGCCCGAGAACTCGACGATCCGCGAGCGGCGATCGTCCCCGTACCTGCTCTCGATCTCGCGCAGCTCGTCCTTGATGAGCTCCATCCGCAGACTCCGGTCGTCCAGGATGGCCACCAGCTCGGCGATGCGTGCGCGCACCTCGGCCAGCTCCAGGTCGAGCTTCTCCATCTCGAGGCCGGTAAGGCGGGCGAGGCGCATGTCGAGAATGGCGCGGGCCTGCCGTTCGGAGAGCTCGAAGGCGCTCCGCAGCCCCACCGCAGCCTCGGCGGCATCGCGCGACCCCCGAATGATCCGCACCACCTCGTCGATGTTGTCGACCGCGATGCGCAGCCCCACCAGGACGTGCTCGCGCTCCTGCGCCGCCCTGAGCTCGAAGCGGGCCCTCCGCACAACCACCTCGTGGCGGTGGTCGACGAAGTGCTGAAGCATCTCGCCGAGCGGCATGATCTTCGGCACGCCATCCACCAGCGCCAGGAAGATGGCCCCGAAGGTGGACTGCATCTGGGTGTGCTTGTAGAGGAGGTTCAGCACCACCTGCGGCACGGAGTCGCGCTTGAGCTCGATCACGACGCGCATCCCGTCTCTGTCCGACTCGTCGCGCAGGTCGCGGATCGCGACGACCTTCTTCTCGCGCACCAGCGCCGCGATCTGCTCGATCAGCCGTGCCTTGTTGATCATGAATGGGATCTCGGTGACGATGATCCGCGCCGGGCCGTCGTCGGGGTGCTCGATCGTCGCGGCCGCCCTCATGATGATCCGGCCCCTGCCGGTCCGGTACGCCTCGAGGATGCCGTCGGTGCCGCAGATGAGGCCGCCAGTCGGGAAGTCCGGCCCCCTTACGATCTCCTCGAGCCTTGCCTGCGAGAGATCGGGGTCGTCGATCAGCTCCAGCAGCCCCGCCACCACCTCGCGCAGGTTGTGCGGCGGGATGTTCGTGGCCATCCCGACCGCGATCCCGGAAGACCCGTTGATTAGCAGGTTGGGGGCCTTGGAGGGGAGCACGGCGGGCTCCCTGAGCCGACCGTCGAAGTTGTCGCCGAAGGGGACCGTGTCCTTGTCGATGTCGACGAGCAGCTCGGTGGCGATCCGCTGCAGGCGGGCCTCGGTGTACCGGTACGCGGCCGCCGAGTCGCCGTCCACCGAGCCGAAGTTCCCCTGCCCGTCGACGAGCGGATAGCGGAGCGAGAAGTTCTGCACCATCCGGACAAGCGCGTCGTAGACGGCACCGTCCCCGTGCGGGTGGTACTTACCGAGCACCTCGCCGACGACCGTGGCGCACTTCTTGTAGGCACGCCCGGGCGAGAGACCCAGCTCGGACATCGCGTAGAGGATCCGCCGGTGGACCGGCTTCAGCCCGTCGCGCACATCGGGTAGCGCCCGCTGCACATTGACGCTCATCGAGTAGTCGATGAACGACTCGCGCATCTCCTGTTCGAGGATCCGCTCGAGAACCCTCTGTCCGATGTCGGTGCGAGTGTCTTCGGTCATCCGAAGTGGGATTGGAGGCGGGGCCCATCCGCAGCGGAGAGGTGCCCGCTGGGAGCTGCGCTAGGGGGCCCGAAGAGGGCTGCGGCACACTGAATTTACTCGCTAAGGGGGGCGGTTTCAATGGCGGAGGAAGCTCTGCGGCGCACCGTCGCGACCTTCGACACCGCCGACTTCAGGACGGTCCCCACCACGTCCGGGATCGACCCCGCAGCGCCCCAGTCCCTTTTCCGTCTTACGATATTGTCATCGATCCGCACATCGTCTTACGCTCCGGCGTTCGATCGGCTTGTCGTCTTACACTCTGCCGCGGACGCGTCGACCCAGGGGCTCGCGGGCGACGCGGCGTCAGCTCCGATGCAGCCAGGGCGCGACCAGCCGACGCGCCCGACCGTCGGACCCTTGACGTGGCTCCACGCGTGCAGTCATCTTGTGCCGTCATCTGACTGCACTTCATCGGAGTCATCATGAAGGCCATCACCGTAAGGAACATCCCCCCCGACCTTGCCGAGGCCATCGACAGCGAGAAGCTGCGGCGCGGTCACTCCCTGAACCGCACTGTCATCGACCTGCTCGGGCAAGCGCTCGGCGTCGGCGGACCCCGCTCCAACGGACTCGCGCGACTCGCGGGAGGCCTCAGCCGGGAGCGGGCGCGGGCGCTCGAAGAGGCCATGGCTCCGTTGGGGGAAATCGACGAAGAGATGTGGCGGTGACGCGCTACTGCCTCGACACATCGGCCTACATCGGCCACTGGCGCGGAGACCGGGCGACCACCGAGAAGATTGACGCCGCCGGCTGGATCGGGGTTCCCACGATCGTCCTGGGCGAGCTGCACATGGGGTACGCCCTGGCGGGAGGCCGCCCGGAAGACTTGGCGCGGACGCGAGACTTCCTCGCCCATCCGCTCGTGGACGTCGTTTCGGTAGACGATACGGTCGCACGGGCGTACGGACAGCTCATGGCCGATCTGCGACGGGCCGGCACGCCGCTCCCGACCAACGATGTGTGGATCGCCGCCTGCGCCGCGCGGACATCGAGCGTCGTCCTCACGTGCGACGCCCACTTCACCCGGATCGCGCGAATAGGGTGCGAGCTGCTGAGACGTGTGGGGACGACAAGGCGACTGGGCCGGGAAACCGGCGATGCTTGACAAGATTACTTTGTAGTCACGTCATGATCTGGTCGGAGTCATCCAAGGGAGGTGTGCGAGCGGTGACGACAAAGCTCATCGGAATTGGCAACTCGCGCGGGGTCCGGATCCCCAAGGCGTTCATCGAGGCAGCGGGACTCGACGGCGGCCCGTTTCGACTTCGAGTCACAGCGTCCGGCTTGCTGATCGAAGCTGCGGCGAGACCTCGTGACGGATGGAGCGCGGCCGCGCAGGAAATGCGAGAGCGCGGCGAAACCGGCCTGCTGGACGATCCGGCTCCAACGGACTTCGACACCTTCCAGTGGGAGTGGTAGGCACCCCGCGCCGAGGCGACGTCTACCTGGTGTCGCTGGACCCCACCCGCAGGCGGGAGATCAGGAAGACTGGACCCTGCGTGGTGGTGTCGCCCGACGAGCTCAACGATCACCTGGGCACCTTCATTGTGGTGCCGATGACCACCGGCGGACATCCCTACCCTTTCCGAATCCCATGCTCGTTCGAAGGACGGGCCGGTTTCGTGGTGGCGGACCAAGTCCGCACCGTTGACCGCGCTCGGCTCTTGCGGCGCGCCGGACGGTTGAGCGAGGATGAGATCAGGCGCTCGCTCAATGTGCTGGGTGAGATGTTTGCGGTATAGGCACTCGAGGAATGACGGGCTGGGATGCGATACCTTCCGAGGGCCAAGACGTGATCCGACCGAGAGGTCGACGAGCGAGGAGTGGAACGGACCCATGGGAGACGGATTGAGCACCGCCACGCAAGAGGGTGGAACCCACGCCCCGGACCCCCCAGGCGCTGCGGCCCACTAGGAATGCGTTACGTCAACCGGGGGGGCTCGTACGGAGGGGGAGGCCCGACTGCGGTTCCCCGGGCCACGCCTTGGGTCAGGAATCTGCTGATCGCCAACGCGGCGATCTTCCTCCTGACCATCGCCGTCGGGTACGAACGCGCCTTCGACGCGCTGGCCTTCTCGCCGGCGCGGGCTCTGACGAGGCCGTGGGCGATGCTCACCTACATGTTCGTGCACGCCGGTCTCTGGCACCTCCTAATGAACCTGCTGATCATCTACTTCTTCGGCCCGCCGCTCGAGGAACGCTGGGGATCGGACCGCTTTATCAAGTTCTACCTGATCTGCGGCCTCGGCGGCGCGCTGCTCAGCTTCGCATTCTCGGATTCGTCGATAGTGGGGGCGTCGGCGGCGTGCTACGGCCTCCTGCTGGCCTTCGCCATCGCCTGGCCGAACCGGACGATCCACATCTGGGCGCTGGTCCCGGTGCGGGTGAAGTGGCTGGTCGCCTTCCTGGTGGCGCTCAGCCTCATGAGCGCCATGGGCTCTGGCAGCGACGGGACTGCGCACCTAGCCCACCTCGGCGGGGCCGGGGTCGGCTTCCTGCTGGTGGCGAGCGGGTGGCTGCCGAAGCACGGCGGTGGGGCGGCGGACGCTGGCTCGTGGGGACCGGGGGCCGGTGGGCCGAGGTCGCGAGGTCGCGGCCGGAGGGGAAGATCGGTGGGGATGGATGGCATCGGGCGACGCCTGCGCCGCTGGGTCGCTGAAGTACGCCGCCAGGGCGCACGAGGTGGTCGGAGCGGTGCCGACACGGCGCGCGAGGTGCGGTTCGGCAACGGCGCCACGAGGCAGGACGCAAGCCGTCGGCGTTCCGGTCGGTTGGAACGCGACGAGCTCGACCGGGTGGACGCGGTGCTCGACAAGATCTCCAGCCACGGAATCGAGTCGCTGACCCCCGAGGAGCGGAAGCTGTTGGACCGGATGTCGCGACGGGAGTCCAGGCGGATGCCGAGGGCGTAGCGGGGCGATCGACGAGGCCCAGTTCCTGGACGCCGGCATCTGCGAAGTCGCCGACGCGCTTGCGGATTCGGGGATGCGTGTGATCGTGGCGGGCACCGACATGGACTTCCGCATGCCCGAACGCGAGCCCGCCCAGATCGAGCTGCTGCTCAAGGGGTGGGCGAAGGGCTTGGAGGCCATATCATGAAGACCTCCTGCTGGCGTCACGTCGAGACGATCATCCGCCACGGGCGGTACGCGCCCATCGGCATCTCGAGATCCGTGCCGAAATGGGTTCCAAGCGGCATTCCGGTGTTCCGGCAACTCGCCCCGTCAGCTCCGTTGTTCCGGTACGCCAAGACGACGGACGGCGACGCGGCGTTGCGGTACAGAAGCTATGTCGAGCGGTTCGAGCGGGAGTTGGATGAGCTGTCCGTCCGCCAGAGCTGGGATGCGCTGCACACCGCTGCGGAAGGGCGCGAACCGGTTCTGCTCTGTTGGTGCAGTCCCGACTTCGATCCTCCGCGGCGCTTCTGTCATCGGCGCATCGTAGCGGACTGGTTCCTCGGCGCGCGCGGCGAGGAGATCGAGGAGATCGACCCGGCGTTGCTGGGGGCGGACGGCCGCCCACCTCGCTGGCTCGCGAAGGGACAGCGCGACCTCTTCCGCGCCGATTGACCTGCTGGCAATCCCCCGGACCGTGCATTACGGTCCCCACGACCTTCGAGCCGAGAACGGGCGGGCGGGCGAGGTGCGTCAGATCGATATCTGATACGGAAAACCATTAGCGATACTTTCGATTTTCCCATTTCGCGCCACGGATGGACGCACCGCCGGGTTCGCAACGCCCCCGGTGGTAGATCCGCCAAGGTAGCCTCTGCTACTCCAGCCCCTCCGTGCATGCCCGTGTCAACCCCACCGCCTCCACGCGCTCGTGCAGCCGAAAGCGCGCCTCTCCCGGAATGAGGACGAAGGCCCGGTCCAGCCGGAGATCGCTCAGCGCCGTGTGGAGGGACCGGGTCATCGCGGGCGCGCTGGTGCGCTTCGCCTCGACGCCGATCCGCCGTCCTCCGCGCACCGTGAACAGGTCGATCTCAGCGCCGGTATGGGTCGCCCAATAGTGGCACCGGTCCCACGCCGCATCGAGAATCCGCACCGCCTCGTGGATCGCGAAGCCCTCCCAGGACGCGCCGCACTTGGGGTGGCCCAGCAGCTCCCGGGCGATGTCGATGTCCAGCAGCGAGTGGAGGAGGCCGGTGTCGGCGAGGTAGATCTTCGGCGCCCTGACCTGGCGCTTGCGCACGTTCTCGAACCAGGGCGTCAGCCTGCGAACCACAAGCGCATCGACCAGCGCATCCAGATAGCGGTTGACCGTCGGCGCGCTGACGCCCAGCGACCTGCCCAGCTCCGCGGCGTTCCAACGGTTGCCGTGGCAGTGGGCGACCATGGTCCAGAAGCGTCGCATGGTGGTTGCGGGCACGGTCACTCCAAGCTGGCCGAGATCTCGTGTCAGGAAGGTGGCGACGAACGCCGCGCGCCAGGCGACGCTGCCCGCGTCGTCGGATGCCAGAAAGGAGCGCGGGAAGCCGCCCCGAAGCCAGAGACGGTCGACCACCCCGGGAGCCGTGCCGGTCTCGTCCAACTGGAAGGGACCCAGTGCGTGATAGGCGATCCGTCCCGCGAGCGACTCGGACGACTGGCGCAGCAGCCCGGGGTCGGCGCTGCCGAGCACGAGGAAGGTGGCGCGGTTGTCCGGCCTGTCCACCAGCACGCGCAAGAGCCGGAAGAGATCGCGGCTGTGCTGCACCTCGTCGATCACAATCAGGCCCTCGAGCGGCTCGAGGACCAGCTTCGGGTCGGCGAAGCGCGCCAGATCGGTGGGATCCTCCAGATCGAAGGTGGTGACCGGTCCGTCCACGCCTGCGGCCAGGGAGCGTGCCAGCGTGGTCTTGCCCACCTGGCGGGCACCGATGAGTCCCACGACCGGGAAGCGACGCAGATGACGCCGGAGGGCGGCCTCGTGGCCGGGACGCGGGAGGATGGGATGACGGGGGACGGGCACGGATGTAGAGGACTAGGGGTGGGTGGCCGAGCCGCAGTGGAATCGTGGCGCTATGACCTGGTGGCGTGTGGAAGGGGTAGCTTGGAGCACCGTCAGGCAATCTAGTGGAAAATCAATATCGGTGCGTTCGATTTTCGCTCACCGTGCCCTCGGCGAGAGCGTCCGCCGGAGCTGGTCAGGATTGGCATGCGCCGGAATCAGCAGGGCCCCAGCTCATCTCCAGCGACGCTGGGTGTGGACATTCAGTCGGTCGCTGAAGCTGTACCAAATAGTCACATTCTTCGGCGTAGAGATGCCCTCTCTGCCAACACGCGCGAGACACGAGAGGAAGAGGAGATTAGAGTAGGGCGAGGCAGAGAGATGCGGAATGGCGCAAACGGGACGCCCCTCTCTTCGGGGGAGGGCAGGCGAAGCGCGGCAGCTTCGGCGGCGGATCCGGAGGTGTCGGCGAAGGCGACGCGGCGGCGGTTCACGGCGGCGTACAAGCTTTCGATCGTGGAGAAGGCGGACGCCTGCGATACGCCGGGCGAGATCGGAGAGCTGCTTCGGCGCGAGGGACTGTACAGCTCGCACCTGTCGTCGTGGCGGAAGGCGGCGCGGGGAGGGTCTCTGCGGAGGCTGGCGAGGAAGCGCGGCCCGAGGCCGTCGGGCGGGAAGAGTGAGGCGAGGAGGGTGCGGAAGCTGGAGCGGGAGAACGCGCGGCTGAGCGAGGAACTCCGCAAGGCGCGCATCATCATCGATGTCCAGGGAAAAGTTGCGGGGCTGCTGGGGGTGAGCCCCGGGGACGGGAAGCGCTCTTGAGCGCGGCCAGCGGCTTGGCCGGGCACGTGGGCGTAAGCGCGGCGTGCAGGGCCCTCGGGGTCGCGCGCGCCACGTTCTACCGTCGCCGGAGGCCGAAGCCCGAGGTGGTGGCCAGGACGCCCGACGAGGTGTGGTCCTGGGACATCACCCGGCTGCTGGGGCCGGAGAAGTGGCAGTACCTCTATCTGTACGTGATCCTGGACATCTACAGCCGCTACGCCACGGGCTGGATGGTGGCGGAGCGCGAGACCGCAGGCCTGGCCGGACACCTGGTCGGCGAGACGTGTCTCAGGCACGGC
>JAGWBP010000035.1 GCA_021295835.1 Gemmatimonadota bacterium
TCCCGGCCGGTTCTTCTTCTTCAGCCCTTGCTGGCCACCGTCCAGGAACTCCCGCCGCCACCGCTCCAACTCCGGCGGTGCAACCCGAATCTCCCGGCTCACCTCGCCGATATCCTCGCCGCGCAACAGCCGCAACACCACCTCGGCCTTCCGCTGCGCACTCCACCGCTTCGGCAGACCTTCCGGCCAGCCGCAGCTCTTCGCCAAATCCTGCTCTTTCGCACTCCGAGACATCCCGTGCCTCCTCTCTCCTGGACCCCGGAAGGGTTGCTAAACTACTGTCCAGAGAAATCGGGGGCACTATGAGTCGAAGAACGGCAGCATCGTCCGAAAGTGGCTCGGTCACCGGTACGTGCCCGAACACCTCGCGCTCCGGGTCAGCGCCTTCCTGGCAGCACCACCTCTCGCCCTTCCTCAACCACCACCGGCCCTGCCTATTCCCGACCGAGAGGGTGAGTGGAAGCAGCCGCGTCCGCAGATGCTACCGGGCAGCAGGACGTGGCCATCCCCTGCGAGCGCTTCAAGAGGCTCCCCGACGCGGAGACCTTCCCAGATCCAGGCTCTCCCTCGAAGCCCTCGACCGCGAGGCACTGTCCGCATCGGGGCTCGACGGGGAGCGCACCGCCCCGTCCCCACCCCCCCGGCCAACCCGACTCAGCGCCGTCACCTGGCCTCCGGAGCCCAAGTGCGCAAGGCGCATCTCGCAGATCCGGACGAGCCGCGCCCGCCCCCCCGGCCCGAGGAGCGTCGTCGCGTCGCCCAGCGCGATGCTCCTCCGCTCCTCCAGGGCATGCCAGACCGCACGCTGGCCATCGGACACCTCGCCGACCGGGTGGAAGGGACGGCCCCCGAACGCGCACGCCGCCGCGAGCCCACGCCGCGAGAGGACCTCGGCGACCGCGTGGCCGTGCAGGTGCTCGCGACCGCGAAAGATGAAGTAGCGCATGGCGGAGCGGGACGAGTCCTGGCCACGGAGCAGCAGTCTGGCGACGACCTCGTCCGCGCAACTGAAGTCCATGACCCTGACGCCGGAGAGCTCGACGAGCGCCACACTCCCACCCGATGCGTCCGCGGTGCACGCCTCGATCGCTTCGCGCACCGCCCGGCCCGTCGGACGGGTGATGAGGTCGCTCTGCGAGAGGCCGAGGCGCTCGCTCATCAGGCGGCCGACATCGACCGTAAGTGCCCCTCCCGATGCGACGGCCGGGCTGCCTCCGAGTGGGCTGGGCGTGGATTCAGCCATCGCGCAGTCCCGGCAGCACGATGTTGATCTGGGCGCCCGGGAAGGCCGGAAGATTCTCGAGCATCCGGGGGCTCTGGCTCCACGCCGGCGCATCCGCGATCCGGGCCGTCCCGCTCCTGATGGAGAGCAGGCCGTCCCAGCGGGCAACCTGTCTCCGAATCTGCTGGATCCCCTGCCCTCGGCCTGCATCGCGAAAGCGGGTGTAGCCGTGCAGGAAGGCGGCCTCGAGGGCGGCCGCGTCGCCCCATCGCCCCCCGAAGCGCTGGGCGTGCTCTTCGGCGAGCGAGGCGGAGAAGCCCCGGCCCAGGTCGCAGACGGCGATCACCGCCACATGGCGCCCAAGCCGTCGGCTCCAGTTGTAGGCCTGCGCCGCGACCCACCCCGGCGCGTCGGCGTGCTCGATGATGTTCTGGCAGACCTCGGAGAGGATCACCGAGAAGCGCACCACGGCGTGCGCCGGGTAGCGGAGCGTCTGGGCGAGGATGGCGCCGGCGCGGCTCTGCACCCGGTCGACCACCTGGTGGACATCGGAGTTGGTGGTCACGGGGGTGATCTCGAGGAGGACATCGGAGGCGCGGTGCGACTGTCGGCGGCCGTCGCCGGGAGGTGGTGGCGAGAAGATGCCGCGGGCGGCGCGGGCGAAGCCCATCCGGTTAAGGTAGCCCAGCACCTCGGAGCGCTCGGGGAGGGAGATGCGCGGGAGCGTGCCTCCCATCCCCGCCACGGTGCCCGCGGCCAGGAGAGCGAGCATGCCGTTCGGGTCGATCCACTCGATGCGGCGCGCGTCGAAGAGCGTTGGGAGCTGGTCCCCCTGGCCGACGGCCGCATGCAGCGACTCGACCGTCCGGTAGTCCAGCGACCGAGGGACCTCGACTACCCGCACGCCATCTCGCTCATCCGCCGTCCCCGTCCAGTTGCAGGACCGCCATGAAGGCCTTCTGCGGAATTTCGACGGAGCCCACCTGCTTCATCCGCTTCTTCCCCTCCTTCTGGCGCTCCAGGAGCTTCCGCTTGCGGGTGATGTCGCCGCCGTAGCACTTGGCGGTGACGTTCTTGCGCACCGCCTTCACATTGGCTCGCGCGATCACCTGCCCGCCAATCGCGGCTTGCAGCGCCACCTGGAACTGCTGCCTGGGGATGAGGTCGCGCAGCTTGCGCACCAGGGCGCGGCCGTGCTTCTGGGCGCTGTCGCGGTGCAGAATCACGGAGAAGGCGTCGACCGGCTCGTGGTTCACCAGCACATCGATCTTCACCAGATCGGATACCCGGTACTCGTGGAATTCATAGTCCAGAGCGGCATAGCCCCGAGTCCCACCCTTCAGCCGACCGTAGAAGTCCAGCACGATCTCGGCGAGCGGCAGCTCGTACGCCATCTCGACGCGCCTCGGATCGAGGTAGTGCATGCCGCGAAAGCGCCCGCGCCGCTCGTGGCAAAGCCGCTGCACATTGCCGATGTAGTCGGAAGGCGTGACGATGCGGGCGCGGACCACCGGCTCGGCCACCGACTCGACGAGTGCGCGGTCGGGTAGGTCGGTGGGGTTCTCGATCGAGCGCTCGGAGCCGTCGGAGAGCTTCACGCGGTACTTGACGCTCGGCACGGTGGTGACGAGCCCCACTCCGAACTCGCGGTCGAGGCGCTCCTGCACTATCTCGAGGTGGAGGAGCCCAAGGAAGCCGCAGCGGAAGCCGAATCCGAGCGCCCGCGAGGTCTCCGGCTCGAAGTGGAGCGACGCGTCGTTCAGCTTCAGCCGCTCAAGCGCGTCCCGGAGCTCCTCGTAGCCGTCGGCGTCCGACGGGTAGAGCCCGGCGAAGACCATCGGGCGGGCCTCCTGGTACCCCGGCAGGAGCTCGGCGGAGCGGCGTCGGGCGTCCAGCACGGTGTCGCCCACGCGGGTGTCGCTCACCGCCTTGATCGCCGCCACCAGGTACCCGACCTCGCCCGGGCCGAGCGAGGGGGCGGGGATCCGGCCGAGCCGCAGGTGCCCGACCTCCGTCGCCTCGTAGCGCGTCTCCACGGTCCCGAAGGTCACAGTCATCCCGGCTCGCAGCTCGCCGTCGACGACCCGAATGCTCGGCACGGCGCCCTGGTAGCGATCGTAGAAGGAGTCGAATATCAGCGCCCTGAGCGGTGCCTGCGGATCTCCCCCCGGCGGGGGAACGCGGTCGACGATCGCCTCCAGGATGGCTTCGACGCCGACCCCATCCTTCGCCGACGCCTGAAGCACCCGGTCGGCGTCGATCCCCATGAGGTCGGCGACTTCGTCCCGGCGTTGCTCGACCTCCGCCCCGGGCAGATCGATCTTGTTCAGCACCGGAACGACCTCGAGGTCGGCCTCGAGGGCCAGGAAGAGGTTGGAGAGCGTCTGGGCCTGCACGCCCTGGCTGGCGTCGACGACCAGGATCGCCCCCTCGCATGCGGCCAGCGACCGCGAGACCTCGTAGCTGAAGTCGACGTGTCCGGGGGTGTCGATCAGGTTGAAGGCGTACGAGCGCCCATCGGCGGCGGTGTACTCCATCCGCACGGCGTGAAGCTTGATCGTGATCCCGCGCTCCCGCTCCAGCTCGTTGGTGTCGAGCACCTGGTCGCGCATCTGGCGGCGGTCGAGCGTACTGGTGGCTTCGAGCAGCCGGTCCGCCAGCGTCGACTTGCCGTGGTCGACGTGGGCGATGATGCAGAAGTTGCGGATGAGGTCGGCCGGCAAGTGTTGACTCTGCGACGAGGGGGATCGGAATGGTGCGAGATTATCGGCGCACGCAATGTACCACCGCGACGAGGCCATGCCAGATCACCCAAGGACCGGGAAACAGGCGGCGGAGACCACTCTCCACCCGGCTGTCGCGGCTGTCCTCCGAGCCAGCGCGTTCCCCACCCTAGCCAACTCCCTCCCCGCACCGGGCCAGGAGCTGGCGGTCGGGGGGGCGGCCGGATCGCTTCGGCTCGTGACGCTGGCGGCGCTCTCCACTCAATTGCCGAGCCGACTATGGGTGCTCGTGGCCCCGTCGAGCACCGAGGCGGGGAGATGCCACGACGACCTGGCGACGCTGCTCGGCCCCGGCGCAGCCGTCAACTTTCCCGAGAGGGAGGCCCGGGACACCGACGACGCCACCCATGGCGCTTCGGGCGACCCAGCCGAGGGGGAGCGCATCGAGGCCGTCGAGGCGCTCTTCGCGGGGGACGCGCGCATCCTGGTGGCGACCTCGCGGGCGCTTCAGGAGGTGGCCGCCATCCCCGAGGAGCTCGCCGAGCTGCGCGTCACGATCGCCGTCGGGGACGAGCTGCGGCCGGACGACCTGGTGGCGGCGCTCGAGGAACGGGGCTTCGTGCGCGATGGGCTCGTCGAGGAGGTCGGCCGCTACGCCGTGCGGGGCGGAATCGTGGACCTCTTCTCCTACGGTGCCGCCGGTCCGGTGCGAATCGAGTTCTGGGGCGACGAGGTGGAGTCGGCTCGCCGATTCGGGGTGCTCGACCAGCTTTCGACCGACACCCTCGACCGCATCGACATCCTGCCCGTGCGCTTCGAGGCCGGTCCGGTCGGTGGCGCCGCCACCCGTTCCTCGATCCTGGAGCGCCTACCGCTCGACTCGATCGTCGTTCACCCGTCCGGACAAGAGTGGGAGCTGGAGGCGCACGAGGAGTGGCAGCGGGGCGTTCGGGAACAGACCAGTGACAGATTCGAGGGGGAATCTGTCACTGGAGGCGACGAGAGCGAGCTGAAAGGCGACTCTCGCACTCCCGACGCGCCCTCGACGCTCCTCCACCCCGGCGTCTTCACCGAGCGGATCGCCAGCCATCCCCGCCTGAGCTTCGCCGAGGAACACATCGGCGACCTCGTCCTCAGGGCTCGGCGACCCCCTCGCTTCGAGAGGAATGTGGAGCGGCTCCGGAGCTATCTGGACGATGCGGCGGAGAGGGGCGAGGAGAGCTGGATCCTCTGCGACAACGAGGGTCAGGCACAGCGCCTGGAGGAGCTGCTCGCCGAGGGCCGGGGCAGCCTGCCGCCGGGGTGCCACACGACGGTCGGCTCGACTGCGGGCGGCTTCGTCCTGGAGGACTCGGACCCGACGGTCAACGTCCTCACGGATCACGAGATCTTCGACCGCAGCCGGGGCCTCAGGCGGATCAGGCGCTTTCGGGGGGCGGCCGCCCTCGAGAGCCTCGCCCAGCTCTCGCCAGGCGACCACATAGTGCATATGGAGCACGGCATCGGCCGCTTCCGCGGGCTGGAGCGGCTGGAGATGGGGGGGGAGTCGCTCGAGGCGCTGGTGGCCGAGTACGACGGCGGCGAGGTGCTGCGGGTGCCGGTCCACTCCCTGGATCAGGTCGAGCGGTGGGTCGGCGCACACCCCGGAGACGAGCCGGATCATCTGCACCGGATCGGCGGCAAGCGCTGGAAGCGGCTACGGGGCCGCACCGAGGCGGCGATCAACAGGATGACCGCCGAGCTGGTCGACCTCTACGCGCAGAGGCGATCGCGCCCCGGACACGCCTTCTCGCCCGACACGCGGTGGCAACGCGAGATGGAGTCGGCCTTCCTCTACGAGGACACACGCGACCAGGGAACTGTCGTGGAGGAGATCAAGCGGGACATGGAGGAGCCCCGCACGATGGACCGGCTGGTCTGCGGGGACGCGGGCTACGGGAAGACCGAGGTCGCGATCAGGGCGGCCTTCAAGGCGGTTCAGGACGGCAAGCAGGTCGCGGTGCTGGCGCCCACCACGGTCCTCGTGGCCCAGCACCTGAAGACCTTCGGCGACCGCCTCGCGGACTACCCGGTGGTGGTCGCCTCGCTCTCGCGCTTCGACCGCCCCCGGGAGCAGCGCGAGACGCTTCGGGGGCTCGTCGCAGGGACGGTCGACATAGTGATCGGCACCCATCGGCTCCTCTCGGGCGATGTGGCCTTCCGGGACCTCGGGCTCGTAGTCGTCGACGAGGAGCAGCGCCTCGGCGTGCGTCAGAAGGAGCGTCTGAAGCGACTCCGGACCACAGTCGACGTCCTGACCCTCTCGGCGACGCCGATTCCGCGCACCCTGTACCTGTCGCTCTCCGGGATCCGTGACCTCTCGGTGATACGCACCCCGCCGCGCGACCGGATGGCGATCGTCACCCACATGATCGAGTGGAGCGACCAGTTGATCGCCGAGGCGTGCCGGAGGGAGCTCGACCGTGGCGGGCAGGTCTTCTTCCTGCACAACCGCGTGGCGACGATCGGAGCGGCCGCGGAGAGGGTCGCCCGGCTTCTCCCCGGTGCGACGGTGGAGGTGGCTCACGGCCAGATGAGCGTCTCCGATCTGGACCGGGCGATGACCCGCTTCGTCGCGGGACGCATCGACATCCTCGTCTGCTCGTCGATAATCGAGAACGGACTGGACGTCGCCAACGCAAACACCCTGATCGTGACGCGCGCCGACCGCTTCGGCCTGGCGCAGCTCTACCAGATCCGCGGGCGGGTGGGCCGCTGGGACCGCCGCGCATACTGCTACCTGGTGGTGCCGGAGTCGCTGACCCCCGAGGCCGAGAGGCGACTCAGGGTGCTCG
Organism: Gemmatimonadota bacterium; assembly: GCA_021295835.1. Lineage (GTDB taxonomy): Bacteria > Gemmatimonadota > Gemmatimonadetes > Longimicrobiales > Gaopeijiaceae > Bin94. The sequence goes on from JAGWBP010000035.1 coordinate 6,780, forward strand.
AGCACTACACCGAGCTCGGGAGCGGCTACCAGATCGCGCTGCGAGACCTCGAGGTGAGGGGTGCCGGCAACCTCCTCGGTGAGGACCAGTCGGGCTTCGCCCACGCGGTCGGGATCGACACATACATGCGCCTCCTCGAGCAGGCGGCCCGGCGGCTGGAGGCGGGCGGCAGCCGAAGAAGCGAGTTCCCCGCCCCGGAGATCTCGTTGGAGACGGGCGCCTACCTTCCGGACTCCTACGTAGCCGACACCGGACAGAAGCTGCACCTCTACCGGCGGCTCTCGGCCGCGAAGAGCCGGCGGGAGGTGGAGGCGCTGACGGCCGAGATCGCCGACCGCTTCGGACGGCTTCCCGCCGAGGCGCGGTCTCTCCTGGCCAAGGCTCTCCTCGCCGTCGTGGGGAAGAGCGCGGGCGCGGAGCGCATCTCGGTGCGGAGCGAGGTGGCGCGAGTGGGATTCTGGCCCGAGGCCACCCCACGGATGTCGGCGCTGGAGGAAGCGCTGATGCGGAGGGAAGCCACCGTCGAGGTGCCCCGGCTCGCTCCGCTTTCCCTTGTCTTCAGGTGCGGCGGCGGGGAGAGCCTCGTCGCCGTCGTGGCGGATGCGCTGGAGGCTCTGGGTGGCGATGGCGACGACTAGCGGTCCTTGGACAGACCTCCCATTGCATTCGAGCGGCGCTGCATCCCCGCTGGGATCAATGAAGATGACCTAGTAACTCAAATTAAACATGTAGACGAACACCACTGAAATTCCGAGGTCTTACCCATTATCCGCCAACTTCCTGTCCGCGCTCGTTTTGTGTCGGCGTCACATCTGCGACGACGGTGGCACGCCACCACAGTCTTGCTCTGCGCAGGGTGCGGGGTTTCCGACCAGAGTACGTCGACCGGTTCGAGCCTCACGGACAGCGCGGGGGTGGAGATCGTCCGGAACGCGGATGAGCCGTTGCGTCGCGCGGAACTCGTTCAACCGGCCAGGCGTGTCTTCGGTTCCGAAAAAGAAGGCCCGGAACTGTTCGGCGGAGTCGGCACCGCTCGATTCCACCCCAACGGAGCGCTGTGGATCGCGGATTCGCAAGCCCAGGAGATCCGGGTATTCGACCCCGACTCCGGGGCGCACCTGTTCACGATCGGTGGGCTTGGCGACGGCCCCGGCGAGTTCCGGCAGATTCGATTCCTCGGGTTCGATGGGGAAGGAAACGCGTTCCTGTACGACCACGAACACCGGCGACTATCGGTGTTCTCAGGCAGCGGCGAGTTTCAGCGCTCGGCATCTCGCCGCTGCCACTTCATGTGACCCGGACGGGAAGTCTCTTTGGTCAGATACCGCAAATGCTGGAGCGCCGCCCGGTCGACGGCTCGATACTGAGGGACACGGTCAGGATCTGGACTATGCCGGTGGACGGGACAGCCCCGACCCTGGTGTCGATGACCCTGGGCGCACTGTGGTACTTCCGCGATGGACGACAGGTCACCGTACCGTTCGCCAGCGGTTCACGACCAAGCTTCTGGGACGACCGGGTCTACGTGATCGATGGAGTCGGGGAAGCGTCATACTCCGTGTACGGTCCTGCAGGTCTCGAGCGCAGAGTCGAGATCGATCGGTCGCGCCGCCAGATCGATGACCGCTCCGTGACGAAGTTCCTTGAGGATAGGCGGGGCGGCCGCTATCCCGAATCGCTGCTTCGAATCTACGAGGAGCACGTGTCCGACATGCCGATCCCGGAGGCGCGACGCTATTGGGATGGCCTGGTTTTCTCGGATCAGGGTGACGCTTGGCTGTTGCGAAGCGCCGACCCCGAGGCGGCTGACGTGGCGGCAGCAGATCAGGTTTGGGACGTTTTCGATGCCGAAGGGGTCTTCATCGGCCATATGCGACTGCCGGGCCATGTCGGGCTGGTGCAGATGATCGGACAGACCGCCCTGACGATCGTGCGTGACGAGATAGGCCGCGTCACGGTTGCCGTTTACGACCTTCGCTGGATCGGGTGAGCCTCCCGCATTGAGCACGGCGAGCTGGCCGGGTCATTCAGTTACGGGCTCACGTTGGAGCAGTGGCGGCTATTGCGACACCCTCTCTGCCAACACACGAGAGGAAGGGAGATTAGAGTAGGGCGAGGCAGAGAGATGCAGAATGGCGTGCGCCGCGCCCGGGGCACCAAGGAGGTGGAGGGCTACTTCCTGGCCAACCTCTCGCTCCCGTGGTGGGCGGTGGGGCTCTCGGTCATGGCGACGGCACCAGTGCATGCCTCGCAGCGTTGGGATCGTGCTTGATGATGCGCAGAAGCGCCGCTGCCGGGCCGCTGACACGTCGTCTCCCCTGCTCCCACTTTCGGTAGCCGGACAGGCTCATTCCCATCAGTGCCGCCATTTGGATCTGCGTCAGCTTCGCCTCCATCCGAACCTCGCGGGGGGAGATCGGGGCGTGAACGATGGCGGGACCCTCCCCCTTGGCATAGTCCAAGGCCTCGTTCAAGGACTGGATCAGGTCTTCTCCGAACGTGCTCATTTCCTCTGCCTTCCTTGGAGCTCGTTGAACGGCTTGTCGGCCTGACGGGAGAAGGTGGGTGTCTCGGCAACCGTCTGCATGGTAATCCATGGTAACCCAATGGGGTATCCGTGGCAATCGTGGAGGCCCCGCCTTCGCGTCGATCCTCTTCAACGCTCTCAGACAGGCCCTTCACGGCACCCGGCTGGCCCGCGCCACTGCGGAAACGCTCCGGCTCGGACTCCTCAAGATCGGTGCCCGCATCACGGTCTCGGACCGCCGGGTCAAGGTAGCCATGGACTCCGCACACCCCTCCTCCGCAGCCTTCGCCCGGGACCACGCTCGATTACCGGGGTAGGGCCCACCGACCGCTTCCCCGATCACCTTCCCAGCACCACGTTCCCAGGACCACTGCGTCCTGGAACCCGTCCGGGCCTCTTCAGCCAGTTGATCTCCTTGTCTGCTGCCCCGAATACACCCCCTCCGGGCTTCTTTCCCCGCCTCTAGACACTTTCCACCACCCCGGTCACACCTCAATCCCGCCTCCCCGGGCCTACAGCCGGCCTGTGTGAGAAATGCGGGCTAGATGGGCGCTCTTCAAGTCGGCGGCTCGCTGGTGCAGCGTACTTGTTCGGGGTGCCGATGGTCGGGCGGGCGGATAAGGTGCCGATCTCGTGTTCGTGTTGCCGACCGGCAAGGACGGCAAGGCAAATGAGGTCGAACCGGACACGTCGTTTCCCCGGCGAATAGCCGTCGAGGCGACCTGGGCGCCGCGACCTGACCCGCTAGGCCTTGCACCCCTGCGCTCCGGCGCGCGAGTAGCAGCGAACCCGGTTATCCGGTAGAGTCAATGGAGTGTGAATCCCCACCCGATTCGTTCCTGCGCGAAGGCGGGAGCCACACCCTCCACATCGACCGGCCGGCCAGGGAGGCTTCGACAATTACCCAGCACAACGAGATCAACCGGAATCCCGCCCCGGCGGCCTGCGGGCCGATGGTGCTGGCGCTGGCGCTGCTGGGCTGCGGGCCTGCGGTGCTCGCCGAGGCGGATGGGCGGCGGCTGACGGTGGACGCAGCAGCCGAGCTCGTCGGCCGCCACAGCGTCCTGCCGGTCGATTCGCAGGTGATGGGCGCGGTCGTCGAGCTCTGGACCGACTACACTCTCCTGTCCACCCGCCTGGAGGCGGACACGATGCTGGCCGCACTCGACGTGGCCCCGGTCGCCGAGGTCACGCTGGGCGGCCTGATGCTCGAGCGACTCTGGGATGCCGACATCTCGGTCGACACCGTCGTCGCCGACGAGGAGCTCAACAAGCGGTTCGCGGCCGAGACCCCGGGTGCCCGCGCCACCGCCTCGCAGATCCTCCTCCTCTTCGGGCCGGAGGCCACCGAGGAGAGGCGCGACAGCGTGCGGAGCGTTGCCGAGAGGCTACGCGCCGAGCTTGCGGGCGGCACCGACTTCGCGGCGCTGGCGCGCAGGAGCAGCGACGATCCGGGGAGCCGCGCCAGCGGTGGAAGCCTCGGCACCTTCGAGAGGGGCGAGATGCTCCCCGAGGTCGACTCGGCGGTCTTCGCCCTCACCGCTGGCGAGCTGAGCCACCCGGTGGAGTCCGCGATTGGGTACCACATCCTCCGTCTGGACGACATCGATCTCCCCCACCTCTCCGAGGTCGCGGACCAGCTCCGCCTCCGCATCAGGGCCGAACGCGTGGCCCAGGCCGAGACGAGGTACATCGCCGAGGTGGCCGAGGCGCGTGGCTTCCGCATGGCCGCAGGCGCCGTGGGTGCCGCGCGGGCGCTGGCTGCCTCGCCCGACCGCCGCCTTCCCGCCGGGGCGGCGGAGCGCGATCTCGCCACCTGGGAGGGTGGCGCGTACCGAGTCGGGGATCTGCAGGCCGGCCTTGCGGGTGCTCCCCCCGAGCTCCTCTCTGGGCTCGCGGCGGCCTCGGACGAGGAATGGGAGGAAACGCTACGGCGCCAGGCGGAGAGCGAGATGCTGGTGGCCGAGGCGCGTTCGCGCGACCTGGTGCCAAGTGCGGAGGAGACCGATTCGATCGAGGCAGCCACACGGGCGGCGATTCGCGATCTTGCGCGAGCGGTCGGCCTTCCGGAGGGCGGTGCCGCTAGCGAAGCCGGAGAAGAGGCGGCCGAGGGCGACGAAGCGCACAGCTCGACCTCGGCTGGTGCCGACACGCCGATAGCGCTTCACTCGGCCCCACCCTCGGTCGAGGAGGCGGTGGCGGAGGCAATAGCGGCAGTCCTCTCGGGCGAGCGGAGCCTGGTGCCGCTGGGCCGGGCTGCCGAGCTGCTCAGGAGCCAGGGCTCATGGCGGATTCACGAACGGCGAATCGGCGAGGCGGTGTCGCTGGCGCGCGAGATTGCGCGAGGTTCGTAGACCGATCCAAAGGAGCAAGGTGGGAATGACGGTATCGAGATCATGCTTCGTACTGACTCTGGCCGCGCTGCCGCTCGCGCTCGCCGCTGCGGAGGCGCGGGGTCAGGCGGGGCTGGTGGACCAGGTGGTGGCGATCGTGGGGGATTCGGTGGTCCTCCTCTCCGAGGTCATCCAGTCCGAGAACCGAATTCAGGCCGATGGGGGCACCCTGCCGCCAGTTGGCACGCCCCGGCGCGACAGCGTACGCCAGCGGGTCCTCAAAGAACTCGTCAACACCCAGCTCATCCTCCAGGCCGCGTTGCGAGACACCCTCCTCAGGGTGGACGAGGAGATGGTCGAGGAGGGGGTGACCGAGGCGATGGAGCAGCTCGAGCGCGGCTTTCAGAGTCGGGGGGAGATGGAGCGGGCCCTCGCTGCCGAGGGACTGTCGGTGCAGGCCTTCCGCGAGCTGCGCCGCGAGCAGATCACCCAGCAGCAGCTCGTTGGCCTCTACCTTCAGCGCAACTCCACGGGCAGCGCCGTCGAGGTCACCGAGGAGGAGATGCTCGCGGCCTACGAGGCGGGACGTGCGGGGCTGCAGAGGCGGCCCGCGACGGTGACCTTCAAGCAGGTGATGATGCCCGTCGCCCCGACCGACTCCGCGAAGGCCAAGGCCCGCTCGCAGGTAGAGGGGATCCTGGAACGGGCGCGCGCAGGGGAGGACTTCGCCGAGCTCGCGACGAGCTACTCCCAGGACCCGGTGTCGGCCGCAGGGGGGGGCAGTCTGGGGTGGTTCCGCCGGGGCCAGATGACCGAGGCCTTCGAGAACGCGGCATTCTCCCTCCTCGAGGGGACGATCAGCAACGTCGTCGAGACCGAATACGGCTTCCACATCATCAAGGTGGACCGGGTGCGCTTCTCCGAGCGCCAGGCGAGCCACATCCTGATTCGCCCGACGGTCGACTACCAGGACCTGACGCGCAGCCGCCAACTGGCCGAAGAGATCGCCGCCCGCGCCGCCACCGAGGACTTCCAGGATCTGATCGACGAGTACCACACCGGGGCGATTCCAGACTCGGCGACGATTCCGGTCCGGCAGGTGGCGCAGATGCTCCCGGCTGTGTACGTGGCGGCGCTCGGAGGGCGCGAGGCGGGCGAGGTGGTGGGTCCGGTCCAGTTCAACTACGCCGCCGGCGAGAACTTCGCGGTGATCAAGATCCTCGAGGCGCGCGAGGAGGGAGAGTACACCTTCGAGGACCTGCGCGCGTCGATTCGTGCGAGTCTGACCCGCGACAAGCGCATCGAAGAGCTGATCGCGCGGCTGCGGGCCGGCGCGTACATCGAGATCAAGAACGAATTGTAAACTACAGTTTACATTGTGTAAAGTAGAGTGTACAGGAATCGGGGTGACGTTGGGCGACCCGCGGGGCATCGGCCCCGAGGTGGCCGCCAAGGCGCTGACCTCGATGGGCCGGAGTCGTCCGCTGGACGCGGTGCGCGCGATCGGGCCGGTGGAGCTGGCGGGCGCCTTCGAGCCGCTCTGCCGCTTTGAGGCGGTCGGCGGGGAGAGGGTCGACCTGACCCCGGGCGAGGCTGCGGGGATGGCGATCGAGCGGGCCGTCGAGCTGGCAATGGAGGGCCAGTTGGGCGCGATCGTCACCGCGCCCACGCACAAGCCGTCGCTGGCGGCGGCCGGATACCCAGCCGGCCACACCGAGATGCTGGCCGCGCTCGCCGAGGTCGACACGGTGGGCATGCTCATGTGCGACGAGGGGGCCGGGGATCCCAGGAGGGTGCTGCTGGCGACGACCCACCTTCCGCTCGCCGAGGTTCCCGTGCGCGTGACAACGGGGCTGCTCGTCTCGCAGACGCGGCTGCTGGGCGAATCGCTCGTGAGCTACTGGGGGATCGCCTCCCCGCGCATCGCTCTCTGCGCCCTGAATCCGCACGCCTCCGACGAGGGTGCCTTCGGGAGCGAGGAGCGGGAGGTCTACGCGCCGGCCATCCGGGCGCTCGAGCGCGATCGCTGGCGGGTGACTGGCCCCATCCCCGCCGACACGGTCTTCAGGCGGGCCTTCGCCGGAGAGTTCGATGCGGTGGTCGCGCCCTACCACGACGTGGCGATGGCGGCCTTCAAGACGGTGGCCTTCGGACGCGGCGTGAACGTAACCCTCGGGCTCCCATTCGTGCGCACCTCGCCGGACCACGGCACCGCCTTCGACATCGCCGGCCTTGGGCTGGCCGACTCCTCCTCGATGCTGGCGGCGCTCGAGCTGGCGGCCACGCTGGCGTCCCGCAGGGTGTCGTCTCGGGTCTTTGCGCCGCAGATGGCGCCGGGAGCATGAGCGCCTCCGCCAAGTCGCCCACAGCGCCCGCCATCGTGGGGCACGATGCGCTCCTCGCGTCGCTGCGGAGAGCGATACGGGACGAGACGCTCCCGGCGACCGTCCTGGTCCACGGCGCCCGGGGGTGCGGCAAGCAGACCATCGCCCTCTGGATGGCGCGGGCGAACCTCTGCCGAGAGCCCGCTCCCCCCTGCGAGCGCTGCACCAATTGCCGCCTCGCGGTCCGCCTCGAGCACGCCGACATCCACTGGTACTTCCCTCTGCCCCGCCCCAAGGGAGCGTCCAGCCCGGCGAAGATGGCCGAGGCTCTGGAGGATGCCCGCCTCGAGAGGCTGGAGGAGCATCGCCGCGCCCGCCTGCGCCCACCCCTCGAGGATGGGGTCGTCGGGATCTACCTCGCGACCGTGCTGGGGATCCGCTCCCGCGCGCACAAGCGGCCGGCGCTCGGCGAGGCGCAGTGGTTCGTGATCGGCGACGCCGAGCACCTGGTATCGCAGGAGGCCAGCCCCGAGGCGGCGAACGCGCTCCTGAAGCTGCTGGAGGAGCCCCCGAGCGGGAGTCGCTTCGTCCTCACCTCGAGTCGGCCGGAGGCGCTCCTGGAGACGATCCGCTCCCGAGCCCTGCCGGTTCACCTGCCGCCGATCCCCACGAGCGAGGTGGCGTCCTTCCTGGAGCGGGAGTGCGGGGCGGATTCGGAGGCGGCCACCCTGGCTGCGACGCTCTCGCAGGGATCGATCGGCTCCGCCATGGGGCATCTGGATGCCGACGGGGCCTCCGCCTCGGTCAGGCGCGAGTCGCTGGAGCTACTTCGCGCCGCGCTGGAGCGTCGCCGGTCGCACTACTACACTAGGGCGCTCGGACTGCGCCCCGGGGGCGCGAGGGGCCTGCTAGGGCTCCTGGCGGCTCTCCAGCTCTGGCTGCGCGACCTCGCCGCCGCTTCGGTGGGGCGCGAGGAGCGGGTCGCCAACATTGACGAGCTGGCCTTCCTGAGGGGCGCGGCCGTACGATTGTCGGCCACCCCGGACCGCCTGGGCGCAGCGATGGACCGGATCGAGGAGGCAACCGCGCTGGCTACGGCCAATGTGAACCCCCAACTGCTGATCGGCGGGCTGCTCCTGGAGCTCGAGGCCGCCCTGCACGGCGCGGCTCGCCCAGGAGGCGCCGCATGACGACGAGAGACCCGCAACCAACCCACCTGGACAAGCGCGGGCGGGCCAGGATGGTGAATGTCGGTGCCAAGGAGGTAACCGCGCGCCGGGCGACCGCGCGGGGAGTGCTCCGCTGCTCGCCCGCGGCGTATCGGACTCTGATGGAGGGCGGCAACCCCAAGGGCAACGTCGAGCAGGTGGCCCGCGTGGCCGGGATCATGGCGGGGAAGCGCACCGCCGAGCTGATCCCCCTCTGCCATCAGCTCCCCGCAGCCAGCATCGAGGTCGCTATCGACCCGGTTGCCGAGATGCCGGGCCTACAGGTGACCGCGACTGCGAAGGTGAATGCGCCCACAGGCGTCGAGATGGAGGCGCTCACCGCCGTCTCGGTGGCGCTCCTGACCGCCTACGACATGCTGAAGGCCGTAGATCGCGGCATGAGGATCGAGTCGATCCGCCTCCTCGAAAAGTCCGGCGGGAGGAGCGGCGAGTGGAGGGCGGCGGACCGCTAGCGGGCCTTTCCGGCCCCCCGGACGGCCCAAAGGGAGAGGGAGCGGAACCGCCGGTGTTTGGTTAGGGTGGCCGAAACCCTGTTCGGCAACCGAGGCCCGGAGGACCGGACCCTCTGCTACGGGGATTGTCTGGACTGGATAAGCCAATGGGACAGCGAGACGGTGGACCTGCGATGGTCGCCTCCAAGGTAATCGGCGCACCCGCCACCTCGACGGCGAAGGCACCTATTGGAACCTGAGCCGAAGGACGCATGAGGAATGATATCATTCATGCCTGTGGTGTGATATCACGGCCGCTCGCCATCCGGTCGACACCCACCGCAGCCGACCGGAACCTGCTGATCCTTCTCAGCTCTCGGCCACTTCCGTGCCTTCGTTCCGGCCTACAGGACCGTCACCTCGATGTCGAGTGAAGCGGATAAACCGCCGGGGTCCGTCGCCTCCACCGTAATGGTCGCGGAACCCGTCGCGATGGCCTCGATCAAGATGGCAACTCCCGACACGAAGACAGTGGCCACCTCCACGTCCGACGACAACACGCTAAGCGTGAGCATATCCCCATCCGGGTCTTCGAAGCAGGGCTGGATAAGCAAGGACTGCCCCACCAACAGGGTTTGTGGGGGTATGGTTTCACATACCTCCGGTGGCCGGTTGCTGAGCACCGTCACTTCGAATTCGTGCTGGGCGGTCATATCGTGGGGGTCTGTCGCCACGACCGTAATGGTCGCGGAACCCGCCGAGATGCCCTTGACGCTGATGGTGGAATCCGGCACGGCAACGGTGGCCACTTCCATGTCCGACGACGACGCGCTCAGCTTCAGTTCCTCCCCTTCCGGGTCCTCGAAGCACGGCATGAGGCGCACCTCCTGCTCCCGCGACACGGTTTGTCGGGGTATGCTGCCGCACGCCCGGGGAGGCTCGGAATCCTCCGGAGGCGGGGAACCCCCCCCACACGCGAAAAGGCAGACGACCGCAGCCGGGAGCGGCGACCAGCGCAGAGGGGATCCGTATTGCCGCAGGGGTGAGCTAACAGAGGCAGAGGGGCGATTCATCGGTGTATTCCTTCCCTTCGTTCCATGGTACGCGCCCGGCGGGGCTCCTGCAAGGGTAATGTAAGCGGCGGACCGCTAACGGTGGCCTTTCGGCGGCGGATTGGCGTACACGCCCTCCCGTCCGGGAATGACCAGGCGGGTGCCGACCTGCAGGCGCTTCGGCTCGACTGTGGGGTTGGCGGTGCGCAGCTCCTCGAGGGAGAGCCGATAGTAGCGCGCGATCTCCCAGAGCGTCTCGCCCGGCGCCACGGTGTGCACGGAGCGCGCCACCCTGGCCGCTCGCGGAATTGCGGCGAGCCGATCGGCGAACTCCACTCCGCTCCCCAGCGGCAGGCGGACCAGAGTAGGGGCGTCGGCCGGGGTCAGCCCGAGGCGCAGGTGCGGATTCAGCCGCTCGACCTCCGCGACCGGAACTCCCGCCGCGTCCGCGATGGCCTCCACCGAGGCGGCGCCTGCGACCTGCGCCTCGTCGAATAGCCAGCGTCGGTCCCTCGCCAGGCCGTCGAAGCCGAAGGAAGCGGGATCGCCCGCGATTATGGCCGCGGCAAGGTACTTGGGAACGAAGTCGCGGGTCTGCGGGGGAAGGCTGCCGCGGATCTTCAGGAAGAGGGCGTCATCGCGCACATCACCCCCTCCCAAGGCGCGGATGGCGCGGCCCACACGCCCGGGGCCCGCGTTGTAGGCGGCAAGGGTGAGGAACCACGACGGGAATTGCGCATTCAGCCGCTCCAGGTAGTCGAGGGCACGGGGAGTGGCCGCAAAGGGATCGAGGCGCTCGTCAACGAGATCGTCCACCCTGAGGCCCATCCACCTTGCCGTCCGCGGCATGAACTGCCAGAGGCCAGCCGCCCCCACCCGCGACTCGGCCGTCGGGTTGTAGCTCGCCTCGATGATCGGCAGGTAGCGGAGCGAAGCCGGAAGCCGACGGGCGGCCAGGAGCGAGTCGACGAAGTGCTCGTAGCGGCCCATTCGGACGAGCGCTCGTCCGAAGCGGGCGCGGGCGCGGGTGTCCCAGTAGCCCATCCACCAGTCGATGCGCTCCTGAATGGCGGCGTCGTGCGTCTCGGATGACGCGAGTATGGGGTCGCTGTGGCCGTGGCGTAGCCATGTGGTGCCGATCCTCTGGCCGTTCATACCCGGCGGAGTGGCTCCAGCCTCCGGTGGCCGCGCCCCACCCCGTCCGCACGCCGCGAGGATCGCCGTCAGAAGGAGGACCGGGAGCTTGGGGGCAAGGCGTCCGCCGCCAGCTCCTCGGTCTCGGCCGCGCACCCGACGGGCCGAGCTAGCCAGCGGAGCGCTTCGCCGCTCTCGCTGCTCGCGCGATATCGTTCACGGACTGGTAGCAGCCTCTAGACGCTGTAGTTGGGTGCCTCACGGGTAATCGTGACGTCGTGCGGGTGGGATTCGCGCAGCCCTCCTGAGGTCACCCGCACAAAGCGGGCCTTCGCTCTGAGCTCGGCGAGCGACCCCGCCCCGCAGTAGCCCATCCCGCTCCGAAGTCCCCCGACGAGCTGGAAGATCGTGTCTGCCACCGGGCCGCGGAAGGCGACGCGCGCCTCGATCCCCTCCGGGACAAGCTTGCTGGGAGAGGTGCTCTCCTGGAAGTACCGATCCGCCGATCCCTCCTCCATCGCCGAGAGCGACCCCATGCCCCTTACCGTCTTGAAGCGGCGACCCTCCAGGAGGAACTCCTCCCCCGGCGACTCCGACGTGCCAGCGAGCATCGAGCCCATCATCGCCGAGTGCGCTCCCGCCGCCAGCGCCTTCGCCACATCCCCGGAGTACCGAATGCCTCCGTCCGCGATCACAGGCACCCGCCCTTCGGTACCCTCGACGGCGTCCATCACGGCCGTAAGCTGCGGGAGCCCCACCCCGGTCACCACCCGAGTCGTGCAGATCGATCCCGGACCGATCCCAACCTTCACCGCGTCGGCGCCGCGCTCGACCAGACCCCTGGCGCCCTCCGCCGTCCCCACATTCCCGGCGACGATCTGCTGGTCGCCAAGGGCCTCGCGCAGACGCTCCACCGCCCTCAGCACCCCCTCCGAGTGCCCGTGCGCGGTGTCGAGCACGATGAAGTCCACCCCGGCCGAGGTCAGCTCGCGCGCCCGCTCCAGATCCACGGAGGCCGCGCCCACCGCGGCGCCCACCCGCAGGCGTCCATGCTCATCCTTGCAGGCGCTGGGGAATTGCCGGCGCTTGAAGATGTCCTTGACGGTGATCAGCCCCTCGAGCCGTCCATCCCGCCCAACCACCGGCAGCTTCTCGATGCGGTGGCGGTGAAGGATCTCCTGCGCCTCGTCCAGGGTGGTGCCGACCGGGGCGGTCACCAGCCTCTCCGAGGTCATCAGCGCCGATACTGGCCGGTCCAGGTCGCTCTCGAACTGCAGGTCGCGATTGGTGATGATCCCCACCAGCGCGCCGTCCGGCCGCACAATCGGCACGCCGCTGATCGAGAAGCGCGACATGAGGGCGAGCGCCTCCCTGATCGAAGCCTCCGGCCCCAGGGTGATCGGGTTCATGATCATGCCGCTCTCGGAGCGCTTCACCCGGTCGACCTCCTGCACCTGGCGATCCACGGGCATGTTCTTGTGGATCACCCCGACGCCCCCCTCCCGGGCCACGGCAATCGCCATCTCGGCCTCGGTGACGGTGTCCATCGCCGCCGACACGAAGGGTACGGAGAGCTCGATCCGGTTCGTGAGCCGGGTGGTGACGTTGGTCTCGCTCGGGTGCACCCGGGAGTGCCCGGGAACGAGGAGAACATCGTCGAAGGTGAAGGCTTCCTTGATGACCTTCTCGCCTTGGGCCAATTGGAGCTCCCGGGTATAGTCTTCCGAAGTGGCGCTAGCCGATCGCGGGCAATCTCGCCGGGAGGCGAGGATAGGGCGACAGAGGGTTGGAATCCCCCTGTAATGCGCAGATTACGAAATGTAAACCGTAGTTTACATATGACAGATTGTGCCGGTTATCTGTCACGATTCTGGGTCCCTTTGCCGGGGCGCACGAGCTCGGCTGGAGCGGTCGGCTCCCTCCGAGGCGGAGCGGCGCTCAGGATCCGGAGCTTCCGGGGTCGAACCGCTCCCCCGCAGCTCGTCGAGTATCTGCCGGCCAGCGCTTGCCAGACCGCTGAAGGCGCGGTCCGCCGATGCGAGCACCTGGAAGGCCTCGCGCAGCGCGGAGGGATCGACCGACCGGCTCCGCAGGCGGTCCTCTATCCCCTCGGCGAGACGCTGGAATCCACCGGCTCGACTCCGCTCCCCCTCGGTTCCGTACTTCGACTGCAGGAACTCGATGTAGTCGAGAAGCTGGTAGAGCTGATCCGCAGGGAGACTCTCGGCGGCGCGCACCAGGCGGGCTCTCAGGACATCGTGCATGGCCTAAGTAAGAAGCCGCTAGCCAGCGCCGGGCGCAAGTCCCCATAGTAGATGGCATGGCCCCGCCCCCCGACTTCCGCTTCCGCCCGCTCAGGGCCGTCGAGCTCAATGCCCAACAGAAGAGCCGCTACGACCGCTGGCTTGCCGGGATCGACGCGGAGCTGTCGGACCCCGACACCGACCGCTACGCGCTCTGCCGCAGGGTGCTGGAGGAGATCTTCCTCCCCCCGGGCACCCGTAGGTCGCCATCGGAGCCAGACGAGGGGGAATCGCTCACGCGCTCCGTCGTGCGCGACCAGCTCGACCCCCGCAGCGTCACCCTCGAGCCCGAGTACTACCGAGAGATCGACGTGGAGCGCTACTACCGCGTCAAGCCGCTCATCTGGCTCTGGGAGATGTTCGACCGGAGTCCGCTCGGCGAGAATGTTCACCTGGGCGTCCGCTTCAGACGAATCCTGGCCAGGCGGATCTTCTCGCGGTGCGGAAGGAACTTCAAAGCCTTCCACCAGGTGAAGATGAGCTTTGGGTACGGATTGGAGGTGGGTGACGACGTGGTTGTCCACCGCCATGTCCTCCTCGACGACCGGGGCGGCATCCGGATCGGCGATCGGGCGTCGGTATCCGACTACGCCAACGTCTACTCGCACACCCACCACATCGGCGACGCCCGCCTGGTGCGGACACCGCCGACGGTCATCGGCGCGGACTGCCGGATCGCCTACCACGCCACCGTGCTCGCGGGCGTCGAGCTCGCCCCGGGATCGATGGTCGGCGCGGCCGCGCTGGTGACGCGCGACACGGAGCCCGACCGGGTGCATGCGGGCATCCCGGCCCGCCCACGCGCCAAGAGGCCCACCGAACGCTCCCGTCCCCCGACTCCGGACCCCCTCGCCGACCGCTAGCCACGCGTAGCGGACCGGAGGCGACTTGCCGGAGCGGCCCGCTGGACCCCGGCGACGGCCCCCCGAACGCTGCCCGCATTCTCGCGCGGCGGCCGGGCGGTCCCTATGTTTCCAACGTCATAGGAAGTTCTTCGGGCAGGTTCTTCCCCCTTTCTGGTGGGTAGCAGGTCATGCGGGCAGGCCATCGGGGTAGAGGTCGAGGCCGCCGAGGTGGAAGAGGATGGCGTTG
>JAGWBP010000036.1 GCA_021295835.1 Gemmatimonadota bacterium
CCACATCCGATCCGAGGCGTCGCCCACGATCTTCTCGTAGAGAACCCATCCCGCCTTGCACCACGTCGTCTTGTGGAACGTCCTGCTCCCGCGCACGCACTCCGGGGGTGGATCCCATACCCCTAACGGTTCGGATCCGTCGACAGCCCAGATGGTGTCCCCGGGCCTGAGGCCCATGCTGCCGGGCATCACCGGGCACAGCGTGGGCCGCTCGCTCCGCTCGAAGACTTCCCGCACGTAGGCCGGGCCGCGCTCCGGATCCGCCAGCCGGATGGTGCGCAGCACGTCGTCGGCCCCGCCCTCGTACACCTGCACCAGCAGGTCGAAGGCGCGGAGGTAGGGCGTGCCTTCATAGCCAACGCCAGCTTTGGGGATCGCCGCGATCATCAAGGCACCCGCGGCGTTCCACCGGACGCCTCCAGGCTGGCGTGGAAGCGTGGTGTCGGCCACCATCCCGGCCAGCCTGTCGGCGAACGCGTCGAGCTCGGCCTCCGGGCGCGGGCCGGACGCCTGGCGGAGGATCGCGACGGCCGGGAGGTGGGGGTCCTTCTTCCGCTGCAGGGCCTCGAGCGCTTCTTCGATCGTCGTCTCCTCCTGGGCGCTCGCCGTCGTCGAAGGGAGCAGCCAGGCCAGCGCCGCCAGCGCGGCCGTCGTCGTCAGGGTCCTCTTCATCGGTCGTTTCCTTTCTCTGGTTCTCCGGTTGTCAGCAGCCGTCCCAGCCGCTGTGGCCCTCGACTTTCGTGCGCTCGTACCGCCAGCCGCCCTTCCACCACCAGACCTCGCCGCTGCTCCACATGTCCCGCTGGGAGCTCGTCAGGGCGGCGTCCAGATCGTCGGCCACCTGGTGCCACGATTCCAGCCACCTTTCCACGTCATATTGACTGCCGGTGATCTCCTCGATGTCCGGCAGCCTGCGACGGTTCAAGACGCGGATGCACTTGTTGAGGCTGTCCTGGTGCTTGTACTCGTGCGCTTCGACCATCCCTCGAAAGCCGTCCAGCAAGCCGACGGTGCCGCACGTCTTGTTGAGCGAGTGCACGTCGATGTCCTGGTCCGACAGCCCGCAGACTTCGGCCAGCCGCCGGGCGCCAGGTCCTCATGTATCAACATCTGACTACCGCCAACCCACGGGTCGCCGTCGAGATAGTAGCTCCCCGCCCAGGGTCCGGTCCCCTGCTCCACGCGTAGATGGTTGCGTTTCGGGAGCATGGTGCTGTACAGCCCCCACCTTCGAATGGCGTCGGAGTCCACCGGGGACGCGTTCTGTGTCTGGAGCCTCCAGTTGCGTGGGGAGACCCTCACGGACTTGCTGCCTCTCCACACCCGGTCCCAATCCGATAGAGCTGACGCGGGGACTCGAACCCCGGACCTGCTGATTACAAATCAGCTGCTCTGCCAGCTGAGCTACGTCAGCGAGCGGCGGCCCGCCTGCGCGTGCCGCTCGTCACTACTCTACCGGTTTCGAGCCATCTCGGGGAGGTCCGTGGCCAGCGGTGACCCTCACCCTCCTCCAGCGGGTGCCAGACGGCGTGTCGTCCAGGCGGATCCCCTCGGCCGCAAGCTCGCCCCTGATCCGGTCGGCGAGGGCGAAGTCGCGTGCGGCTCGGGCTCGGTCGCGCTCCTCGACCAGGCGCTGAATCCGCCCCTTCCCCGCACCGGCGTTCTCTCGCGCTGCGGCCGCCAGCTCCACCACGCCCAGGACACCGTCCATCTCGGCGAGCGCGGCAAGGAGCGCGGTGCGGTCGCCCGGGCCAATCGTCGGCTCTCGATCCAGCCGCGTGTTCCCCTCGCGCACGAGCGCCCAGAGGGCCGCAAGGGCCCGCGGCACGTTGAGGTCGTCGTCCATGGCCCGCCCGAAGTCCCCCAGCAGCTCGGCCGAGCGGTCGGCAAGCTCGCCCTCCGCACCCTCGGCAACGGCCAGCTCCTCCACCCGACGGCGAAAGTCGAGGAGCCGCTGCAGCGCCGCCGTTGCCTCGTCGAGGCCAGCGGAGGTGAAGTTGAGCTCGCTCCGGTAGTGGGCCCCGAGGAGCGCCCAGCGGATCGCGGCCGGGTCGTACCCCTCCTCGACCAGCTCGCGCACGGTGTGGAAGTTCCCCTCCGACTTGGACATCTTCTGCGCATCCACCTTCAGGTGCCGCACATGCACCCAGAGGTGCGCGAGCGGCCTCCCGGTGGCGGCCTCCGACTGGGCGATCTCGTTCTCGTGGTGGGGGAAGAGGAGGTCTTCGCCCCCCATGTGGATGTCGACCGTCTCGCCCACGAGCGACCGCGCCATCGCCGAGCACTCGAGGTGCCAGCCGGGCCGTCCCCTCCCCCACGGCGACTCCCAGGCCGCCCCCACCGCCTCGTCGTCGGGGCCGGCGAGCTTCCAGAGGGCGAAGTCGCGGGGATCGCGCTTTCCCAGGGCCTCGGCGTCGATCCGCGAACGGCCCTCCGACTCGATCCCGCCCTTCCCCGAGAGGCGGCCGTAGCCGGAGAAGGACGCCACGCCGTAGTAGATCGATCCGTCGCCGCCCCGGTAGGCGTGCCCGCCCCGCTCGAGGCCCTCCACCAGGCGCACCATCTCGGGGATGTAGGCGGTCGCCCGGGGGTGGCTCGCGAAGGGGAGGAAGCCGAGAGTCGCGGCGTCCTCCAGGAAGGCCTCGACGAAGGGCTCGGTGTACTCGCCGAGTGGCAGCCCGGCCGCGGCCGCGCCCTGGATCGTCTTGTCGTCCACATCGGTGAGGTTGACGACGAAATCGACCTCGAATCCCCGCCAGCGCAGGTGGCGGTGCAGGAGGTCGTAGGCGACGAAGGTGCGAAAGTTGCCGATGTGGGCCAGATCGTAGACCGTGGGACCGCACCCGTAGACGGTGACGCGGGGGGGATTTCCCGGGGTGAAGTCGCGGAGCTGGCGGGTGAGCGAGTCGTAGAGCTTCATGCGAAGAGAGAGTGCGCGGCTGCGGTCACGGTGCGGTCAGCGACGGGCGTCCGCCTCGGCAGCGATCCGCGCGTACGCCTCGGCGGGATCGGGCGACTGGGTGACGGTACGGCCCACCACGATGTGAGTCGCTCCGGCGGCGAAGGCGTCGGCCGCGGTGGCGACGCGGCGCTGGTCGTGGAGCGGCGAACCGGTCGGACGGACGCCCGGAGTCACCACCAGGGGGCCCGGACCAACGCTCTCCCTGATCCGCCCGGCCTCGGCGGCCGAGCATACCACCCCGTGGGCCCCCTCCTCGGTGGCGATTAGCGCCAGGCGCCCCGCCTCGGTGGCCGCATCGTCCACATCGCGCCCGAATAGCTCGCCCAGCGCCCTGGAATCGAGCGAAGTCAGCACCGTCACGACCAGGAGAGCCAGCCCAGGGGGTGCCGCCCGGGCCGCCGCCCGGAGCATCTCGCGCCCGCCAAGCGAGTGCACCGTCAGGTACGCCGCGCCGATCTCGCCCGCCCGCGCCACCGCGCCGGCCACCTGGTTCGGGATGTCGTGGAGCTTGAGGTCCAGGAAGACCTGAGTCCCCCGCTCCCGGAGCTCGCCAACGATACTCGGCCCGGCAGCCGCGAAGAGCTCGAGTCCGACCTTGTAGGTGTCGCACGCCGGTCCGATGGCCTCCACCAGCGCAAGTGCGCGACTCCGGTCCGGCACATCGAGAGCGACGATGATCTTTCTGGACGTCATTGATTAATGTAAACTGTAGTTGTCATTATGTAAAGTGCAGATTACACGTTGTGAGGAGGTGTGATCCACACTATGCCAACTCGGCGAGCCCCCGGGCCACCACCGCGGCAGAGCGCGGGTCCGCGAAGGAGGCGGTCCCAATCTGGATCATCGTAGCTCCCGCATCCAGGAAGGCGCGCGCGTCGCGGGCGCTTAGGATACCGCCGACCCCGAGGACCGGGACATCGACTGCCGCGGCCACCCTGGCGACCGCACCCAGCGCCGTCGGCAGCAGCGCGGGTCCGCTCATCCCACCGCTCCCGGCACCGAGTCGAGGGCCGTCGCCGCCTGGGGGCAGCGTCCCCGGCATCGTGTTCACGGCCGTCACACCGTCGGCGCCGCAATCCACCGCCCGGCTGGCCGAACGCGCGATCTCCGGGTCGTTCGGGGCCAGCTTGACGATCAGCGGCCGCTCGGTGAGAGGTCGGACCAGCTCGACCAGGTGGGCGAGCGCCTCCGGATCCAGGCCGAAGGGGAGGCCGCTCGCGCTCCCCCTCAGGTGGGAATCGTTGGGGCACGACAGGTTCAGCTCGAAGCCGAGGAAGCCGTCCTCTCCGTCGAGTCCGGAGACAATTGCGGCGTACTCGTCGGGCGCGCTGCCCGCCACCGAAACGAAGACCGGGAGTCCGCCCAGCGTCCGCCTGATCCAGGGGAGCTTCTCGTTCCGCACGGCCTCTAGTCCGGGATTGGCCAGCCCGACCGAATTGAGCATTCCGTCCGCGAACTCGGCGACCCTGGGCGGCGGGTTCCCCCATCTGGGCTCGACCGTCACCGACTTGGTGACCAGGCCGCCGACCTCGGAGGGCGACATGAATTCGACGAGCGGCTCGCCGAATCCGCACGTCCCGGCCGCAAGGAGGACCGGGCTCGAGAAGGTGGTCCCGAAGGCCTCGGTCACCGTCGGCCAGCCGACCTCATCGCCCGCTCGGCCTCGCGCCGCATAGTCCTCCGCTTCAGCTCCTCGCGCCGGTCGCGGTGCTTCTTGCCCCGGCAGAGGGCGAGAGTGACCTTCGCGCGCCCCCCCCGGAAGTACACGTCGAGCGGCACCAGGGCGAGACCCTTCTCCTCGGAGCGCGCCACGATGCGCCGGATCTGGTCGCGCCTCAGCAGCAGCTTGCGCGCCCTCAGCTCGTCGTGGTTCCACCGGTTGGCCGCATCGTAGGGTGCAATGTGGAGGTTGTGGAGCCAGAGCTCCCCCGCCTCGGCGCGGGCGTGGGCGTCCCCGAATGCGACGTTTCCGGCCCGGATCGACTTCACCTCGGTTCCCTTCAGCACCAGCCCCGCCTCCCAACTGTCGAGCACCTCGTACTCGCGGCGGGCCTTGCGGTGCCGGGCGACCACCCTGCGGGCACCACTCTGCGGCGGAGATTCCGCCACCTGTGCTACTCGTCTTGGTCCGGTGGGTCGCTCTCCTGCCGGGCGCGCCAGTCGGCCAGGAAGGCGGCGTTGCCGCTATCGGTCAGGGGGTGGCGCATGCACTGCCGGAGCACCCCGAAGGGGCATGTCGCGATGTGCGCACCGGCCAGCGCCGACTCCACGATGTGGCGGGGGTGGCGGATCGAGGCGGAGAGAATGCGCGTCTCGATATCCGGGTCCAGCTCGAAGACGGCCGCGATCTCCCTGATCAGCTCCATGCCGTCGTGCGAGATGTCTTCGAGGCGGCCGATGAAGGGCGAGACGACGAATGCACCGGCGAGGGCGGCCAGGAGAGCCTGGTTCGGGTTGAAGACGAGGGTGACGTTGCACCGGATGCCCCGCCGCGCCAGTCGGGACACGGCCTCGATACCGGCCAGGGTGCTCGGCACCTTGACGATCACATTCGGGTGCCAGGCGGCGTACTCGACGCCCTCGGCCACCATGCCGTCGGCGTCCTGCGATACCGTCTCGGCGCTGATCGGCCCGTCCACCATCTCGGCGATCGCGCGGATGGTCTCCTCGAAGCCCGCCCCCTCCTCGCGGGCGATCAGGGTGGGATTGGTGGTGACGCCGCTGAGGATTCCCCACCGCGCCGCCTCCCGGATCTCGCCCAGATTGGCTGTGTCGAGGAAGATCTTCATCGAGGGTCGGGTCAGGCCCCTTGGTCGGAGCCGCCACCGTCGCCGCCCGGCAGCTCCCGCCGCGGCTCGGAGCGGGCCGCATCGATCCCGGCCCGGTAGGCCGCCTTGGTCCGCTCGAGCTTCTCCTCCAGCTCCTCGCGCGCCTCGGATGCGACCCGTCGGCCCTCGTCCACCACTCCCTTGGCGGATTCCAGGCGGGTGCCCAGGTCTTCGCGGATGTCCCGTACGCGGTCGCCCGTGATCTCCTTCAGCTTCCGGGCCTGCTCGCGAATCCGCCGCTGGGTCTCGGCACCCGAGGTGGGTGCAAGGAGGAGCGCAATCCCGGCGCCTACGGCAGCACCCATCAGAAAGGCCAAGGCCTCCGTCAGATGGTCGCGCCCGGGGCCGCCCGACCCCCCTTCCCCGCTCGCAGTGCTCATCGTCTCCTCCGATCTCGGTCAGATGCTACGGCGGGTAAGCTAATTGCGGCCCGCTACATGCGCCAACGAGAGGCCACGGGCGGAATCTCGGGGTCGGGGCAGCCGCTGCGTCCCAGGAGGCCACCGGTCAGCACCTTGCCGAGCTCCACGCCCGGCTGGTCGAGGGGGTCGACGCCGTAGAGCGCACCAGCGTAGGCGACGGCGATCTGGAAGAGCATGAAGAGACCCCCGAGGGAGCGAGCATCCAGGCGCTCGAAGGTGATCGTCATGTTCATCCGCCCGGCCCGGCGGAGCGCCTCCGCCGTCGCGCGGCGCTCGCCCTGGAGGAGCTCGAAGAGCGTGTGGCCGCCCAGGTAGGAGAGGGCGGGGTAGTCCCGAAGTACCGGCGGGACAACGATGTCGCGCCTCGGTGCCTCGGGTGCCAGGAAGACGACGACCTTGTCCCTGGGCCCCTCCATCATGAGCTGCAGGATCGAGTGCTGGTCGGTCGCCCCGAAGGCGGGGAGCGGCGTGGGGCCGGTCTCCACCAGACGCCCCTCGGTGTCGAGCGCCTTGCCGAGCGACTCGGCCCAGAGCTGCTGCGCCCAGTATGCGAACCCCCGCAGCCCGTCGGCGTAGGGCATGAAGAGCTGCACCGGGTGCCCGAGCTCGGTGTCGGCCAGGTGCAGGAGCGTCGCCAGCATCCCGGCCGGGTTCTCGGCAAGCGTGGGATGGGCCGAGCGAGCGGCGGCCTCTCTGGCTCCCATGAGAAGCTCGTCGATGTCGACGCCGAGCACCGAGGCCGGGAAGGCACCGACTGGAGACAGCACCGAGAAGCGCCCGCCCACCGCCTCGGGGATCGGGAGCAGCCTCAGGCCGCGGCTGGCCGCCAGCTCGGCGAGGGGGCCCCTACCGGACGATGTCGTGACGACTAGGCGTCGGGGGAGACCGTCGGCCCCTAGGGCGGCCTCAAGTCCGGACCAGATCACCATCAACTGCGCCAGCGTCTCGGCCGTGGTCCCCGACTTGCTGACGACGTTGAAGAGGGTGCGCTCCGGGTCGATCCGGGGTAGGAGCGCCGTCAGCGTGTCCGGGTCCGGGTTGGCGAGGATGTACAGTCGGGGCCTCCCACGGCGCGCCTCGTCGTCCAGCTCGTTCCACCCCGCAGGGAGCAGTGCGTCCCGGATCGCGGCCAGCCCGAGGGCCGAGCCGCCGATCCCGATCACGACGAGCGCATCCACGTCGCGTCCCAGGTCGTCTGCGGCTGCGCGCGACCTCGCCGCCAGCTCCTCGTCGCCGGGGAGCCGGAAGAAGCCCATCTCTCCGGTGCGCCTACGCTCCTCCACGGCGGCGTGCGCTGCCCGAAACCGATCGGCCAGGTCGCCCTCGAGTCGCTTCGGGTCGACTCCGGCGCCCCCCAGTCCCTCGTGGAGCGCATTGCCATGGTCCAGCACCGGCCCCCGGGGCCGCGCCGTCATGCGACCGCAGGGCAGCCGGTCACAACTGCTCCACACGCATCGTGTTCGTCGAGCCCCTTTCGTGGAAGGGGAGCCCCGAGGTGACGATCACAGGATCGCCGGTCCGTCCGTCCCCGGAGCCAAGAACCACGCGCTTGCCGAAGTCCGTCAGGTTCTCGTAGGTGACATCGCCCTCGTTGGCGAGCGCCGGCCGCACCCCCCAGACGCCCGCGAGCTGGCGATGGACCTTCGGCTCGGTGCAGACCGAGTAGATGGGGACCGACGGCCGGTAGGAGGCGACCAGGCGGGCCGAGAAGCCGCTCCGGGTGATGACGATGATCGCCGGCGCATTCAGGTCGCGGGCCGAGCGCACCGAGGACGCCGCCACCGCGTGCTCGCGCGGCGAGGCGCCGCGGCGCTTGATCGGACCCATCTGCTCGAGGTAGTGGGGGCCCTGCCTGAGCACCCCGCTCGCCTCTACCTCGGCTGCGATCCTCACCATCGTCTCGACGGTGCGCACGGGGTGGTTCCCGATCGCCGTCTCGCCGGAGAGCATGACCGCGTCGGTGCCGTCCAGGATCGCGTTCGCCACATCGGAGGTCTCGGCGCGGGTGGGTCTCGGGTAGGTGGTCATCGAGTCGAGCATCTGGGTCGCGGTGATGACCGGGCAGGCGTGCCCGTTGGCCGCCTGGATGATGCGCTTCTGCGCCAGCGGCACAGAGGCGAAGGGGAGCTCGACCCCGAGGTCGCCGCGAGCGACCATCACCGCGTCGCTGAGCGCCAGGATTCCGTCGAGAGCGTCCAGCGCCTGCGCCTTCTCGATCTTGCTCACCACCCAGGCGCGCCCGCCGATCCGGTCGCGCACCCGGATCACATCGCCCACATTGCGTACGAAGGAGAGTCCCACGTAGTCCACATCCATCTCGAGGGCGAACGCCAGGTCGAGCTCGTCCTTCTCGGTCATCGCCGGCGTGCTGATCCGAACCCCCGGCAGGTTGATCCCCTTGCGGGAGTGGGCCATTCCGCCCCGCAGAACCCTGAAGGTGGCGCGCCTCCCGTCGCTCCCGACGCACTCGAGCTCGAGCTGGCCGTCGTCCATGAGGAGGAGGGTGCCACGCTCCACCTCCTCCGCGAGGCGTACGTAGGAGGTCGGAAGCTCGTCTTCCCCGCACTCCTCCTCCGGCGCGATCGTGACGATGGCGCCGTCGCGCAGGCGCACTGGCGAGGCCAGACGCCCGAGCCGCAGGCGCGGGCCCTGCAGGTCGGCCAGGATCGCGACCGGGCGGCCCGTCGTGCGCGACGCCCTGCGCACCATGGCAATTCCCCGGCGGTGGCGTTCGTGGTCGCCATGGGACATGTTGATCCGCGCAATGTCCATCCCGGCGCGCACCAGCCTCGTCACCGTCTCCGGCGTCGAGACGGCGGGGCCCATCGTGGCGACGACCTTGGTTCTCGTCATCCTCTTCCTGGGATCTCCGGGGTCAGCGCTCGCATCGGCCGTCGGCAGCGATCGCCGACCGACTCCAGCAGCCGCTTCGAAGCTACCCAGCGGGGTCGCGGCTGGCCATCTTTCGGGTTCATGAGGACCGACCCCGCCTACATCGACAATCGCGAGGGCCTGGCCGAGCTGGCGCACCTGGTCGGCGACGCAGGCGAGGTCGCAGTCGACTGCGAGGCGGCGGGCTACCACCGCTACTCGGACCGGGCCTGCCTGGTCCAGATCGCGACCGGCGGGAGTGCCTTCGTGATCGACGTGCTGGCCGAAGGTACGGCCGAGATGGCGGGGAAGCTCCTCGGGCGGCTACTCGGCGACCCCGGCCGCCGCACCCTGATGCACGGGGGAAGCTTCGACCTGCGTCTTCTCCGGCGCGATCTCGGCGTTATGGTGGGGCACGTCTTCGACACCCAGGTGGCGGCCAGCTTCCTGGGCGAGACCGCGACCGGCCTTCAGGCGCTGCTCGAGAGGCACCTGGACGTCGTGCTCGGGAAGAAGTACCAGCGCGCCGACTGGGCCGCCAGGCCGCTGACCGGCGAGATGATCGAGTACGCGGCCGCCGACGTACTGCACCTGGAGCGATTGGCCGAGAGGCTCGAGGAGCGCCTGGCCGGGCTGGGAAGGACGGCCTGGGTCGAGGAGGAGTGCTCGCGGATGCTGCTCGCCGCCTCCGAGCCACCGGCGGAGGCCGAGGTCGATCCCATCTCCCGGATCAGGGCGGCGAAGAAGTTCGCGCCCCGCGAGGTCACGGCGCTTCGGCGAGCGGTCGCCTGGCGCGACCGGGTGGCGCGAAGCCGTGACCGGGCGCCCTTTCGGGTCGCCACCGACGCCGCGCTGATCGAGGCGGTCCTGGCCAGTCCAACGACGGTGCACGAGCTGCGCGGCGTCAGGGGATTCCCGAGGCGCGGATCCCCTTCGGAGGCGCGGGCGCTCCTAGGGGAGCTGGCGGCCGCGCGACGCCTCCCGGAGCGCAGCCTGGAGTCGTACCCCGCTCCGACTGGCAGGGAACGGCGGCTGACGCCCGAGGAGAAGGCCGTCCTGGCGCGTCTGTCCGCGGTGCGCAACGAGGCGGCGACCCGTCTCGGTCTAGAGCGCGGGCGCGTCATGCCCAACCAAGTCCTGCGTGCGCTAGCCCGCCTGGCGCCGTCGAGCCTCTCGGAGCTCCGCGACGTGCCCGAGTTGAGACGGTGGCAGGTCGCCCTGCTCGGAAGGGAGCTCCTGGCGGCGCTGTAGCGGGCCCACACCGGTCAGTCCGCGGAATCCGCGCGGCAGTCAGCCCCCGCTGGCCTCCAGCTCGCGCTTGTGCTCTATGCAGTAGCGCGCGTGCGGCAGTGCGTCGAGCCGCTCGAATCCGATCGGCCTCCCGGTGGCCCGGCAGCGGCCGAAGTTGTCGGGATCGCGGTAGAGCCTCCTGAGCGCCTCCTGCAGGCGGTACAGATAGCGGCCCTCCTTGGTGGCGAAGAGCGCCGCCTTCTCGCGTTCCATCGCCTCGGTGCCCTGGTCGGCCATGTGGTCGGTGTAGGCAGCGAGGTTCGAGTCGCCCGCCGCCCGGTTGGCCTGGGCGGCCTCGTTGAAGAGGTCCAGACCCCGGAGCGCCCGCTCACGCTCCTCCAGTAGCCGCTCCTCCAGGTGGGCCAGCTGCTCCTTGGAGAGGACGGGTCCCTCGTCGCTCTCGGAGCGCGCCCCTCCGTTCGGTATGGGTAGCGACATCGCTGCTCCCTTCGTCACCGTGGCTCCGGCGGGGAGAAGCCAGTGGCCTCGACCGTCCCGCCGCCCGCTTGACAAAGGTAACGTTAGGCGGCCCCCTCCCACCGCGTACGCCTCCTCGTTGAGAGTTGCGCCTCCCGCGACTCTCGATGTAGTGTACTCCGACGCGGATGTGGAACGATTCGCGCGGGTCCGGATCAGGTGACCGTGTAGGGCAAGCGACCCGTTGACCCGCAGATGACCAGGACCAACCTGACCCTCGATCTCGCCATCGTCGGCGCGGGCCCCTGCGGTCTCGCCGTGGCCGTGGCGGCGAAGGAGCGGGGTCTGCGCTTCGCCATCCTGGACCGTGGCGCGATCACCGAGTCCCTCACCCGCTACCCCCACTACATGACCTTCTTCTCGACGGCCGAGCTGCTAGAGATCGGGGGGGTGCCGTTCACGATCCCGGAGGCCAAGCCGACGCGGCGCGAGGCGCTGGCGTACTATCGCCACGCGGTCGCGCATCACGGGGTGGCGGTGCGCCAGTACGAGGAGGTGACGCGAATCGACCGTCGCGCCGAGGCCGAGGTGGCAAACAAGGGTGGACCGAGGTGCCGAAGCGTCGGCGATCGCGGCGACTTCATCGTCCACGCGCGCGACCGCGACGGGCGGAAGGACCGGGTGCGCGCCCGCGCCGTCGCCGTCGCCACCGGAGGTTTCGGCGAGCCCAATCGGCTGGAGCTGCCCGGCGGCGAGCCCGAAGGCCGCGTCGTCCACTACTACAGGGAGCCGTTCCCCTTCTTCGACCAGGACGTGATCGTGGTGGGCGGCGGGAATTCGGCGGTGGAGGCCGCGCTGGAGCTGCACCGGAGCGGGGTCCGCGTGCGCATGGTCCACTTCGCCGACGTCCTCGACCGGGGCGTCAAGCCGTGGGTTCGCCCCGACATCGACAACCGCATCGAGCAGGGCGAGATCGTCATGCACTGGAAGTCCCGAATCGCGGCGCTGGGACCCCGCACGGCTACCATCGCGCGCGACGACACCGGGGCGGCCACCGACGTCGCGAACGACTGGGTGCTGGCAATGACCGGATGGCGCCCCGACCACGAGCTGCTCAGCGGCCTCGGCGTGCGGATCGATCCCCGCACGGGAATCCCCGACCACCACCCCGCGACCATGGAGACGAACGTCCCCGGCGCGTACGTCGCGGGCGTGGTCGCGGCGGGGTTCGACGCGAACAGGATCTTCATCGAGAACGGGCGCGAGCATGGAGGGCTGATCGCGGCTGCGTTGGCGGGACCGATCAGATGACGCATACCGAGACCATCGCCTGCCGCAACCACCCCGGCGAGCCGAGGCTGCGGCTGGAGCGACCGCCCTTCCGCTCCGAGCTGGGCGAGCGGATTCAGCGCGAGATCTGCGCCGACTGCTGGGGCGACTGGCTTCAACACCAAGCCCTCCTGATCAACCACTTCGGCCTCAATCCGCGCCGGGCGGAGGCGCGGGAGTTCCTCTACGGCCAGGTCGGGGCGGTCCTCTTCGGCGAAGGGGAGGTGGCCGAAGTCGACACCTCGAGGCGGGGCACGATCGCCCCCCCGGAGAACCCGCAAGGGTGAGTCCGGCTCACGGACCGCTCCTCCCCTGCGGCTTCGCCGACGCTACCCCCGAAGCACCGCCTCGATCTCGACGAGCGCCGCCTCCAGGTCGGCCTTCTCGACGGTGAGCGGTGGGGCGAAGCGGACCACCTGTCGGTGGGTCTCCTTGGCGAGGATCCCGCGCTCCTGCAGCGCCTCGCAGAAGGGCCGGGCCGTGCCCGACGACTCCCGAATGACGACTCCGATCATCAGCCCCCGCCCCCTCACCTCCTCCACATGCGGCGAGTCGATCCTCTGGAGTCGCCCCATGAACCAGCGGCCCAGCTCGGCCGAGCGCCCGGCGAGTCCCTCCTCCAGAATCACCCTGAGCGACGCCCTCCCGACCGCCGCGCCCAGGGGGTTGCCGCCAAAGGTCGAGCCGTGGTCACCGGGCCTGAAGACGTCCATCAGCCCCTTGTCGGCCAGGACCGCCGATACCGGATAGACGCCGCCGCCCAGCGCCTTGCCCAGGACCATGACATCGGGCCGGGCGCCCTCCCATTCGCAGCAGAACAGCCTACCGGCACGGCCGAGCCCCGTCTGGATCTCGTCGGCCACCAGCGCCACTCCCCGGCTCCTGCAGAGCTCGGCCGCCGCGGCCAGGTACCCCATCGGGGGCACGACCACACCGGCCTCCCCCTGGATCGGCTCCACGAGGAAGGCGACCGTGCTGGGGCCGATCGCGCCGGCAAGCGCCTCGATGTCGCCGTAGGGCACGATCCGGAAGCCGGGTGCGAAGGGTCCGAAGCCGTCGCGGTACCGCTCCTCCGAAGAGAAGCCCACGATCGTCGTGGTGCGCCCGTGGAAGTTGTTCTCGCAGACGACGATCTCCGCCTCGTCGCGGGGCACGCCGCTGACCTCGTAGCCCCACCTCCGCACCATCTTGACCGCCGTCTCGACCGCCTCGGCCCCGGTGTTCATCGGTAGGGCGGCATCGTACCCAGCCGCCTCGCAGAGCTCGCGCAGGAAGGGACCCATCTGGTCGTTGTGGAAGGCGCGCGAGGTGAGGCTTAGGCGGTCTAGCTGCTCGCGGGCCGCAGCGACGATCGCCGGGTGGCGGTGCCCCTGGTTGAGCGCCGAGTAGGAGCTGAGCATGTCGAGGTAGCGCCTGCCGTCGACATCCCACACCCACGACCCCTCGCCGCGCTCGAGGACGACGGGCAGCGGGTTGTAGTTGTGGGCGGAGTAGCGTTCGGCCTCTTCCAGATAGCGCTTGGTGCGCGAAGCAGTCTTGAATGGGTCGCTCATGTGCTCGACTGGTTGATTGGCGGCGGGCGGGAGTCGGCAGTCAATCTACTGTCTTGGGGGCGAACGGGCCGACCCCGGCACCTTCCGGGGGGCGAGACCGGTGGCACTGCGTACGGCCACGTGGCAGCCGCGCGGCGTGCGGCCGGGCGTCCCTTGGCTTCATGTGACGCCAGATCGCGGCGGCCCGCCGTGCTTCCCCACCCCCGACGCTCGTGCGACATTATCTGGCACCGGGGCCTGTAGCTCAGTTGGTTAGAGCGCACGCCTGATAAGCGTGAGGTCGGTAGTTCGAATCTACCCAGGCCCATTGAAGTTGCGGGATTTCGGGGGTCCATGCTCGACAATTATGCTCTCCAATTGGCTTGCTAATTGGACCCGGACCCGGCCTCCCTGTACTCCTCAAGCGCCTTCCTGAGCCGGTCCTCGTCGAGGACCGTCTGAGCGGTCTTCCAGCCGCCCAGGTCACAGAGCACCTTGAGCGGCACATCCATGAGGTCGGAAGCGAATTTCCGCCTCAGTGAATGCCACCCCCGTCCACGCTTGGGTTCGAGGTCCGCGAGCTTTTCGGCCCTCTTCCACCAGTCGCGCGCCAGCGAGCGGCCCATGCACGCGAACGGGTCCTTTGGCGCGGGCATCACGGGCGCGTCCCCGATCCCGGGGTTATGCCTCCGCGCCTCGACCAGAACGGACCGTGCCATGGCGGTGATCGGCGTCCTGTGCTCGTACCCCGTTTTCTCATGCTCGCCACGCCACCGGATCGTCCGGGCATCGAGGTTGATATCCGACCACCTGAGGCTGCGGATCGCCCCGATGCGGTGTCCGGTTTCGTGCGCGAGCACTAGCGCTACCCGGAACCGCCATTCCACTTCCCCGGCCACGCGGAGCAACGCCTCGTACTCGGCCTGGGTGAGCATCACCCGGTGCGGGTTCTTCTCGGACGGCGCTTTGAATCCCCGGAGCGGGTTCGACTCAAGGAGGAGCCGTCCCTCCTCGTCTCGCGACCTCGCAGCCCAGTTGAGGATCGCGAGCAACAGCTTGAGGTCCTGCTGGATAGTCCGGTCGGCGGCGGGCTTGCCGCTCCGACCGGCCCTACCCGCCCGCCGCGCTCGGATGAAGCGGTCCCAGTCGCGTTGCGAAAGCGTCGCGGCCTTGCGGCGCTTACCGAAGAACCGGAGGAACATCTTCATCGTGGCCCGGTCGTACTTCCGTGACCCCTTCGCCTTGGTGGGTGTCACCTCTTCACCGTAGATGTCAAACAGCGTCTTCAGGGTGAGCGGCTCGGGCTCGGCTTCCGTAGCGTCCGTGGCCACCGGCTCGGCGAGTCCGGCGGCGATCTCGTCCGCCTGCCTTTTAGCTCGGGCCCAGTCGCGGTGCCTCAGCGACCTCCGCAGCTTGCGTGCTGCTTCGCGCCACTCCACCTGCATGATTCCGGTCCTAGGATCAGGGAAGACCCTCACCCGGTTCCGGCCCCATTCACCGGCGCTATAGCTGCGCCAGCCACGTCTCGTGCGTGCCATCATTCGATTCCTTTCTCGATGATGGACTCCACGATCTGCCTATTGGAAAGCTCACGCCGACCTCGCGTTCGCGCCAGTCGCGGGCCAGACGGTGACCCCTGGTCCTGGGCCTTCCGGGGGAGATGCTTCAGGGCGATTCTGGGTGCGCCGGGCCGTCCGGCGTTCGGGATCTTGCCGTCGCGGACGAGCCTTCCGAGGTGTTCCCTGGTGTAGCCGCTTTCGCGGGCCGCGTCGGTCAGCGTCAGCGTCGTCTCGTCGCGCTCCCGGAGGGTGGCCTCAAGTTCGTCGGCGCATCTCTCAAGCACGACGGCCAGGTTTCCGCCCCCGTAGCGCCGGAGCGCCTCCGCCTGGTTCAGCCAGTCGTCGAGCAACGACTGGACGGACCCGTTTGCGACCGGCTTCCGCGTTCGCCGGCCCCGGTGTCTACTCCCAGTCACCGTCGGCGTCCCTGCGGAGCGCGTCTTCGAGGTCTGCATCTCCCTCGCCACGCCGGACGGATCGCTCGGCCAGATCGACACGGCGCCCGAGGTCGGCGAGCCCCGTGGTGCGGGCAACGATGTAGATGGCCGCAGCGAGACCGGCGAGGAAGAGTCCGGCCTGAAGGGCCAGCGCGAGGCCGTGCCCGGCGAGGATCGCTGGCCAATGGGGCGCGAGGTAGTCGAGGCGCGAGCCGCCGAGCAGGAACGCCGTTCCGGCGATCGCGGCGGTGAGGCCCGCGCTGATCCTCCTTCCGGGTCAGAGTTCGACCGAGGCCGGGTCGCGGTCGGCGGGGCCGCGCAGCCAGGATCCGTCCTCGCTGCCCAGGCCGAGTCTGCCGAGGAGCCCCGCGGCTGCCGGTCCGTTGGCGTGAAGCGCGAACCCGGCGGCGGCCTTGGCGCGCAGTGCCGGTTCGCGGTAGTTGCCGGAGACGGCCTCGATGTTGACGCGGCCGGTCCGGCCGTCGGCGTCCTCGTACTCGACCTGGGCGTCGGGGTAGAGCACTCGTCCTTCTTCATCGGCCGAAAGGCCGAGTTCGCGGGCGATGCGGTGGCGCTCGGCGTCGGCCGCCTGCCTGCCGTGCTTGAGCCGGACGGCCTCGCCCCCGCGCGCGATGGCGCTCTTGAGTTCGGCGTCGAGCCGGACGCGCTTGACGGTGGCGCCCTTTTCGGCGAGGCGCCGCCGTTCCTTCCAGGCGGCGCGGTAGATGGCGGTGTCGTGTCCGGCCTCAGCGGGCCTCATGCGTTCGGTCCGGATCCGCTGTGCGGGATCCATCCCGCGCCGGTCGGCTTTTTTCCGGGCCTCGGCGACACCCTCGCGGGTGAGCGAGAGGATCTTGAACGGATTGCCCTTCGGCCCAGTGGCCCGGTGCTCTTCGACCCATCCCTTGCGGATCCAGGCGTTCACGGCCCTCCGGGTGGTGTGGGGGTGGCCGCCGAAGCGCGCCTCGGCGAGGTCGCGGTAGGAGACCGCGCCGAAGACGCCGATGTCGGTCAGCGCCCCGGCACAGCGGTCCTCAAGGGAGATGGTGGACCCGCGCTCCCGGCTCGCGGCGTATTCTCGGCGGTGGCCGTCCCGCAAGCGTTGGCTGTTGCGGCTGGGTGGCGCGGCGGGGCGCGGGGCGGCCGAACATCTCCCTCCCTCTCACGGGTCAGCGGCTCGGCCCGAAGCTGCGCTCGGGCACCGGGAGCTTCGGCACCGGTACGACGATCCGCTGGGGTCCGGACGTGGGCGTGCGGACCGCGGCTACGGCGACGGGGTCGCGCGTAGCGACGCGCTCGCGGTGCCGCACCAGCACGAAGTCGGAGATCTTCTGCGCGTCCGCGGCGGCGCGCCGGATCTCGCGGGGGTCCTCTTCGAGCGCCTGGATCCAGCCCTCGACGTAGGCCGCGCCCCTGCTCGGGTCGTGTCCGACGCCGACGCGCTCGCCGGTCATCATGGCGCTGATCTCGGCCCGCAGCTCCTCCCTCGCGTAGGCCGGCGATCCGAACCCGTTCCCGATGCCCTCGACGAGGGTCTCGCGGTTCATCCGGTCCTTGTGGCCGGTGCTGTGGCCCAGCTCGTGGAGCGCGGTCTGGTAGTAGTGGTTGGCGGAGGGGAACTGGCCGCGCTCGGGCAGCACGATCTCGTCGCGCTTCATGTGGTAGTAGGCGCGGTCGCCCGCGACGTGCCGGATCGGGACCCCTCCGTCCTCCATCACCCGCTCGGCCTCCTGGTGGGCCTTCCAGAGCGGCTCGGGGGTGGGATTGGCGCGTTCGGGCAGCCCGTCGGCCTGCTCGGCGTTGAACACGGTGTACTGTCGGACGAACGGCGCCTTGAGCTTCTCGTAGCGGTAGACGCGCTTGCCCTCCGCGTCCCTCCTGGGACGTCCACGCTCGTCGGTGACTTGGGTCCGCTTCCTGTCCTGGAAGGAAAGGATGCGGGTGCCGCGCTCCCCCTTTCGAACTTGGCCGCCCCTCGCCTGGATCTGGCGGTAGGTGCCCCAGCGCACGTCGCCGTAGCCCTTCTCCTGCTGGACGGCGGCCAGATGCAGGCTGTTCCCGCCCCGGTAGGAGCGGTCGGTGTCCACGTTCATGGGCAGGACCCGCTCGCCGGGTGCCCAGGGCTTCTGCCAGGGCGCGGTGCCCTTCCTGATCTGCTCGATGATCGCGTCGGCAAACTTGCGGTGATACTCGTCGTGGTTCATCCGTCCACCTCCTCACCGGCGGCGCCGTGCGGGTCGTCCCAGGCGGCCGCGATCTCTTCCTCTGTCCCCACGTCCTCGGGAAAGAGGCCGTACTCCTCGGCCAGGTAGGCCCGGACTTCGAGCGTCTCGCCGCCATCGCGGGCGAGCTCGCGGTCGAAGTCCTCGAACGTCTCGATGGGGATGGTCTCGCCGTTCCAGGTCATGCCTTCACCTCCTTCGGTGGGTGGGTGTGGGTTCTGCTCTCCCGTTGTGTGTCGGGCCGCTCTCCAGGCGGGGCAGTGATCCAGTGGCCGGTGGGCGCGTCGTAGCCGCATACCTCGAGCGCGTCCTCGACGAACCGCCCGCCGCTGCGGCGGGCCACGTGCAGGACGAGCGCGATCCCGTCCACGACGCCCCGGCAGGTCACCTCCCAAGGCAGCGCGTCTCCGGCCTGCATGGCGCAGCTCGCGAGCCGCGAGAGCGCGGAGCGCGCGTTGTTGGCGTGGATGGTGGTGAGCGACCCGCCGTGTCCGGTGTTGAGCGCCTGCAGCAGGTCGGCGGCCTCGCCGCCCCGGACCTCGCCGACGACGATGTGGTCGGGCCGGTGGCGGAGCGCGTGGCGCACCAGGTCCCGGATCTCGACCGGCGTCTCGGAGAGGGTGGCCCCGGCCTCGAACCGGAGGCAGTTCGCCCGGTCGATCCTGAGTTCGAGCGTGTCCTCGATGGCGACGATCCGCTTTCGATCAGCGCGTTCAGGAGCGTGGTCTTGCCCGAGCCGGTGCCGCCGGAGACTAGGATGTTCTGGCGCGACGCAAGCGTGCTCCGAGCGGCTTCGAGGATGTCCTCGGGCAGCGAGCCCAGGCGCACCAGGTCATCGGCCGTGAACGCGCGGCCCCCGAACCGGCGGATGGTGATCGCGACCTCGGGACTCGCGGGCGGCGTGCAGATGGCGACCCGAGACCCGTCTTCGAGCCGGGCGTCCAGAATGGGCCGCGCGGCGGGATCGAGCCCGAGCGGCCGCGCGATGTGGATGGCGGCGCGGTGGAGCCAGGCTGCGGTGAGTTCGCGCGCCTCGTGCGGTTCGAGACGGCCGCCGCGCTCGACCCAGACGTTCGCGGGACCGTTGATCATGATCTCGGAGACCTCCGGGTCCTCGAGCAGGGTTCGGAGGCCGGGAAGGAACGGGGCCAGGTGGCCGACGCCGCTCGCGCGCTTCATATCCGGCCCTCCTCGCGGAGCCGCCAGTAGCCCGTCTCCCTCGGCAGGTAGTGCGGCTTGAGGTACACCCGCCGGGCGGGGAGCGACTCG
Organism: Gemmatimonadota bacterium; assembly: GCA_021295835.1. Taxonomy (GTDB): domain Bacteria; phylum Gemmatimonadota; class Gemmatimonadetes; order Longimicrobiales; family Gaopeijiaceae; genus Bin94. The sequence goes on from JAGWBP010000036.1 coordinate 19,139, forward strand.
ACGCCATCGTAGGGCAGGCATATGGCCTGGTAGTTGGCGAGCAGCCCGAACTCGCGCGGCGTGAACACCGACTCGCGGGACTGCCGGAACGACTTGCTCGCGCCGATGGTGCCGCGCCCGCCTCCGGCGCGGCCGGAAAGGAGCGAGAACTCGGGCCTGCCCGTGGTCTCGGTGAACGTGTAGGAGGCCTGCGTCTTCATGACGGAGCCGCACATCTACGCCTCGTCGGAGAGCGACAGGAAGACCCGGGTGCGGAGCGTCTGGACGAGCGTGCGCCACGCCTCGCCCGAGGGCAGCACGGAGCGGAGCGACGAGAGCGACTGCGTGGCGACGATGGGAATGCAGCGACACTGCCGCGTGAGCGCGAACGCCTTCTCGTCGCCTGAAGGATCGTCCTGGCCCACGGTCGCGAACGCCTGGTACTCGTCGCAGATGAAGACGGCGGGCCGCATGTAGCGGTCCGGGCGGCGCGCGGCCTCGGCGGGCCTCCGGAGCAGCGCCTGCATCCACGCGCTCTTGAGCAGGACGCCGATGGCGCGGGCAAGGGCCGGGTTCGCCCCGGCGGGCATGTTGAGCGCCAACACCCTGCCGCCCTCGATCAGCTCGGAGAGCGGGGGCAGCCTCCTGCGAAGCCCTGGCATGGGCGGAGCCTTCGCGCCGTCGTCCCCTCCGGCTTCGCCGCCGCTCCTGGGTTCCGGCTCGGGCGCCTCCGGCGGCGGCGGGCAGAACACGCCCGCCACGTCCGGCTGGTCGAAGAGCGAGAGGAACACGCTGATCCCCTCGACGATCGAGGTTCGGAGCTTCGCGTCGAGCGCCGACCAGTCCTTGTCGTACCACCGCTCGATGGCCTCGATGCGCTCCCGGTACTCGCCGCCCGCGCCTCCCCCGGCCGCCTCCACCGCGTACGTGACCTCAAGCTTCGCGAGCTGTGCCCGAAGCTCGGCGTCCAGCCGGCAGCGCACCCGGTCGTCGCCGACCAGCTCCCAGTCCCACTTCTGGAGCGCGTCGGCCTGGGCGATCATGACTTCGTCGGGGATGACGGCGTCCACCGGGGATGCCTGGTCCGCGATCTTCTGGGCCTCGCCGATCTTCCGGGCCAGAAGCTCCGCGTCCACCGTGCAGCGGTAGATGTCCTGAAGCGTGACCCAGCCTCCCGGCAGGAGGCGGTGAAGCTCGACGATCCACCGGACGAGGTTCGTGTACGCCTGTTGCCAGAACGGTTCCCGGGACTTGCCGAAGAGTTGGTTGATGAGGGATGCCACGCCGTAGGCGAGCGAGTAGGAGTCGAGCAGCGGATCGTCGAGCGGGTTCCACTGGAGCGACCCGCCGAGGCCCATTTCGAGGTAGTCGTCCGCGCGCCCGGCGTCCTTCAGGATGCCGCGGACCTGGTGGCAGAAGTCTCCCTTGACTTCGAGCACGAGCGCGCCCGCGCGACGGCCCGAGTCGTCGGCGCGCCAAGAGAGGATCTGGCGGGCGAAGGGGTACATGCAGCCGCTGGTCTTGCCGGTGCCGACGGCGCCCACGATGAGCGTGCCGGTGTAGAGCCCCTTCTCGGGGATCACGAGCCATGACGGCCGCTCGCTCTCGCGCGCCACGGTCGGATGGTGCAGCTCGCCGATCACGAGCGAGGGCGCCTCGTCCTCGGGCGAAGCGGGCCACTCGGGCAGCCTGCCCCGCCGCCGGAGCCGGAAGAGCGGCTGGAGCCAGACGCGCCAGACCGACAGCGCGAACGAGCCCGCGAGCACGACGAGGACGGCGGGCCAGGCGTGGTGCCAGACGCGGAGCGCGGCGTACAGGCCCGGATCGTGCGACGCGATCAGGTCGAGGTAGGGGTTCGCGCCCGGGGGCGGGAACGGCGCCTTGAGCGCCTGGGCACCGGCGGCGCCGATGGCCGCACCGATGATGGCGAGGGCACCGGACTTCATCGGCCGAACACCCTTCCCGGAGGGACTGCTGGCTGGGAGCGACCCCGCGGCGGCGGGGGGGATGGGGCTGTCCGGCTCCATCCACCCCGGCGCCAATCGAGGCATGCCGAGATGGGGGGTCGCTCCCAGCCACGTCCAAGGAGCGCAGACCGGCGTCGGCGCTCCGCTGGCCGTGGTGCAACCGCAAGCGCGCCAGCGACATGGACGGCCGGGGCCGTGTCCGGCCGAACGGCGATTTCGTGTCCGGCGACCCCCAAAGCGAGCCGGACACGCAGGACTTGCCACCAACACCGGCATCCGGCGCTCAAAACGGGTCCCCCGAAAGACGGCTCGAACGCCATACGGTGAAGCCGTCGATCATCGCCTCCGAGGGCGCGGTCGGGAGCGCGGCCCGGAGTTCGGCGAGCCGCGCCAGGCAGCCCCGGAGGCTGCCGTGCTCCCCGATCACGCTCTCGTCCCTGCCGCGTATGCCCTGTTCGATCCGCTCGATGTCGCGGCGGATCTCGCGGCCGGTCGCGGACGCCTTCGAGCGGCCGGTGGACCGGGCCGGGTCGGTCCAGTTGGCCAGAACCCTCTCCGCCCGGTCGAACTCCCCGTCGCCCAGGACGACCGCGACGGCCTCGACCGGGCGGCCACGGTCCCTCAGCGCGCCCCAGAGTTCCCGGTGGGCACGTCCCCAGGCATGGAGCCCCGTCGCCGTGTCGTGGCCCGGATCCGCGTAGACGAACACCGCGCCCCCGGCGCCGAGCGCGACGGGCAGCTTGAGGGGGAAGTAGCGGCGGGTATTGCCGCCGCCGCCCCGGTACACGCGCACGGGCAGCAGCGCTCGCTCGATGCCGAGCGCCTCGAACGCGGCGACCTTTTCGGGCTCGGTCGGCAGCCACGCGTGGCCGGTGTGGCCGATCACGTAGTCGAGCGAGAGCAGGCGGCGGAGAAGCACGGGGACGGAGGCGATCCGGCGGTGGCGGATGTCCTCGGCCCCGAGCGCCCGGTAGACCGCACGCGCGTGGATCCGGCAGACGCTCCGGCCCGCAAGCCGGTCCCTGGATGCCAGCCTCCGGTCCGACATGTCCCGGATGAAGCGGCGGGCGCTGCGCCGGTGGATCCCGAGCCAGTCGGAGATCTGGTCGCGGGTGAACACGCCGCTGTGGAGACAGACGAGCGCGATCCACTCGGCCTCGCGGCCCGTCCAGCCGAACACCTCCAGCGCCTTCTCGCGGCCCTTCAGATGGGCGATCACGGAGACTCCCCGGTCACGAGCGCCAGGTCGGCCCGCATGTAGGTGACGAGGAGCCCCATCGGGTTGTGGACGACCAGCTCGGGCGGAACCGAGTCCAGGAACTCGAACCGGAGCGTGAGCGACCAGCGTTCGCGCCGCAGCTCCTGTTCGCCCCTCAGATGCACGAGATCGAAGTCCGCGGTCGCGCCGTGCGGTGGCTCGGGCGCGGGGTGGATGCGCAGCACCACCTGCTCGACCTCGAGTTCGGTCTCGGCGGTTCCGGCCGCCGTGGCCGCGACCTCGGCCCCGTCCCTCTGGAACGCGGCGTTCGCGAGGTCCGTCGAGAGGAACCGGAGGCTGCGGGTCCAGTGCTCCTGCGCCGTCGCCCGGCGGCGCGAGTGGAAGTCGTGCACGAACCGGTTCAGGAAGTACTTGGTCGTCGGATCGAGCGGGTCGGCCTGGGCGGTCGCGGCCTCGTAGGCCAGCGCCTCGGCGCGGCCCACGTCGTCGACCCGGATGACGATCGGCTTGGGCGGCTCTGCGCCCGCGATCCGCAGCAGGACGAAGACGCCGAGGACGATGCTTGCCGAGAGGAAGATCAGGATCGTACGGAGCTTCCGGTTCGCCTGCACGGTCTCGCCCCAGATCTCGGCGTACTCCCGGCCCGCGCTCTTTTCACGTTTCATCATCGGCTACTCCTTGCGTATCAGACGGGGGGCTTGGCGGGAGCGGCGGCCCTGCTGGCTCCCTGCATGACGAGCGCGACGAACCCGGACCCGGCGGAGCCGGAGCCGGAGACGAGCATCGAGGCGAGTTCGCCGACCTTGAGCCCGGCCATGAGGCCGGAGACGACGAGCGGCATGAGGACGACGGCCCAGAGCCAGAGCTCGCCCGGGTCGGCGGTGCCGGTGCCCATCAGCGCGTCGGCGTAGGTCGTGATGTAGCCCATGCCGACGCCCATGAAGACCCTCAGGATGGCCCCGGCCACGACGCCGTAGAGCGTGTAGACCATGAGCGTCCGGAACCATCCCCAGAACAGGAACGAGAGCGGCTCGAAGAGCAGGAACGCGATGAACACCGGACCGAGCAGGATCGCGATGGCGATGGCGACCTGCGCCCAGATCACCTGCGCGTAGGTGACGCAGAACAGCGCCAGCAGGCAGACCACGAGCGAAGCGCCCATCACGAGCGTGACCAGCGAGGAGAAGATCACGGTCGCGCCCGCCGTCACGATCGAGAGCAGGTTGCCCGTGGACCACGCCGCGCCCAGGTGCGCGCTGTACGCCTGCACGAGCGCGGTCATCTCGGTGTAGCCTGCCGACACCACCTCGGAGAGAAACAGGTTCTGAAGCCAGATCCCGCCTCCGGCGATCATGGCCGGGAACGTGAGCCCGACGCCGGGGATCGGGACGATGTAGTAGTGGAGCAGCGTACGCGGGATCGCGATCCCGATCACGAGCCTGACGATCTCCCAGGGCTGGAACGTGCCGCTGAACGCGATCTTGAGGCCCGTCCAGGCGACCATCACGGCGGCGAGCCCGCCCCAGAGCTGGAGCCCGAGCGTGTGCACGTCGGGCGCGGCTCCGCCGACGACGGTGTCGAGCACCACGTCCAGGAAGCTCTTGAAGTCCTGGAGTTGGTCCCCCGGGATCTGCGTTGGGACGTTGGGGTCGATGGACTGCGGAGGAAGTTGCATTGCCGTCGCGCCCCTACCGGTAGAACGACGGGACGCGGAACAGGAGCCCGTCTCGGAGCGCGGCGCGGTTTTGAAGCGCGGCACCCTGCATCGTCCGGGCGAACCCGTTCGCGCGCATCCGGCTCTCCCGCCACTGGGCGAGCTGTTCGAGGCGTGCGAGTTCGGCCTGGCGCGCCCGGCTGGCCTCCATGGCGGTCTGATGGGCGAGCACCTGGCCGAGCGCCGCGTTGATGCGGCCCTGGCTCAGCGCGGCCGCGACCCCGGCCTGCTGGAGAGCTGTATTCGAGAGATTGCCGTTCGCGGTCAGATCGGCGAACGAGCCTTGGGCGCTCTCGATGGTCCCGGTCAGCGCCGCCGCCGCGTCGAGCGCCGCGTAGTCGAGGACCCTCTGCCGGTCGGCGGCCTCGCGGGCGCGCCGATAGTCCTCAAGCGCGCGCGTCGCCAGGTCGGGCGGGTGGTCGCGGTACAGCGCCAGGATGTCCGCTTCGGTCACACGGTCCGCCGCCCCCCGTGCCGTGCGCCATAGGCCGGTGAACGAGTCGCCGGTGCCGAAGTCCCGGACCGCACCGACCATGTCGCGGCCCGTCCCGGTGAAGTCGGAACTCCAGGCGAGTCCGTCGCGGACGAGGCCGACGGGATCGGCCGCAAGGTCGGAGAACGGCTGGAGCAGCGCTTCGATCTCGCCTCGGGCGGCGCGCTCCATGTGGTCGAGCTGGCCCCGGAGTTCTGTAAGCTGGCGAGCCATCGACCGGATCTGGCGGACCTGGTTCGAGATCTGCGTGATCTGGTTCGCGATGATCTGAGCGCGCTGGAGCCAGCTGCCGAAGTCGAACTGCGCGCTCGCGGGACGAGCGCCCGCGAGCAGCAAGAGCGGGACGAGAAGGGCGGGGATGAGGATGCGGTGATGCATGGGGGAGTCCTTTCGTGTCAGCGGTGCGTGATTCGGGTGGGGGTTGGGATCAGGACATCGGAGGTGAGCCAGACGCGGAGCCGGTGGCCCGCGCGGATCGTGATCTCCGGCATCCGGTTCAGGTACCGGTCCAGCATCGAGGTGGCGCTGCCGCCGAGCCCCTGGCCGACGCCCGCCCGGAGTCCGTATGGCGAGGCTCCGGCAAGCGTGAGACCGCTCAGCGCGCCGACCGCTCCGGCGGCGGCGAACGTCGAGAGGTAGTGGCGGCTCACCTGGTCGCGCAGCGCGCTCTCGCCCACCTGGTTCAGGCCGGTGAACTCAAGGTCCACCCAGCTGCCGCCGGGCAGCAGCAGCCGGTGGAACGCGACGGCGAGACGGGTCTGGTCCCGGTCCTGGACCGCCCTGGCGGTGCCGACGACGCGCGCGCCGCGCGGGACCAGCACCCGCTGGCGGTCGGCCGAATACAGCGGCGCCGACACCATGGCGAGCACCGGGCCGGGGAACTCGCCCGACAACTGGGTGACCAGCACCGCGTCCAGGAACGAGCCCTCGTGGATGCGTTCCCAGCCCGGCGGGTCATGCGGCCGGACCACACGGCCGGGCTCGGATGTGCCGGGCGCGCGTAGACCGGTCCGCGCCGCCGAACCGTCCGCGGTGGGCGGCGGCCCTCCGGCCACCATCTCGGCCTCAAGGGCGGCGAGGGACTGCCCAAGGGACGCGAGCGCCCCGTCGAGCGCCGCATCGGGAGACTCGGGCGCCAGGGGAGACGCCGCCGCCGCATCCGAAGCCCGGTCCGGATCCCGGTCCGACTGCGCGACCGGGAACGAGCGAAGCGAGCGCGTCCTGCGCTCGACCTCTTCGAGCCGGAGCGCCTCGCGCAACTCGAACTCGGCGCGGCCCACGCCGGGGGCTCGGCCGCCTCCGCTGGCATCAACCCAGGCGGACCCCGCGCCGGAGGGGGCTTCGGCATCCCGATCCGGCGGATCGTCGCGGTCCTCGGTGGCGGCCCGTTGCGTCTCCCGCTCCGTCTCGTCGCGGAGACCCTCCTCGAACGACCGGCCCTCGCGGTCGTTCACCGCCCGCGGCGGCGCTGGCGCTCCGGCGGCGGCCTCGTCTTCACCGGGACCGGCGAGCGACGACGAGAACAGCAGCCCGGCGACCAGCACGGCGATCAGGACGATCCCGGCCTTCGTGACGAAGCCGCCCGGCAGCGCGCCCTTCGGCTCCTTCACCCACTTCTTCCAGCCGCTCATCGGGAGCCCTCCCGGGGCTCGAACCGCCAGCCAGCCCGCCGGTCCCCGATCTGGAGCCACCCGTCGCCCAGCACGCGGCGGGCGACGTACAGCCCGTCCTCCGTGAGGTCGTAGGCGACCATGCTCGGCTCGCCGTCCTTCATCTCGTAGAGCGCTGGCGACTCCTGCGCGCGCGAGCGGATGAAGGTGAACTTGCCGTCGTGCCACATCGCCTCGAACAGGAACGGCCGTCCCGACGCTCCCCGGTCCAGCCGGTACTCGAACGCGAGCCGTGCGGGATACTCCGCCCGGAACGCCTCGATCTCGGCCTCCGCCCGCCGCCGGGCTTCGAGGATCCCCGCCTCGGCCTGTTCCTGTGCCCTGCGGGCGGCTTCGGCCGCCTCGGCCGCCATCTCCCGGTAGGCGGCGACTTCGCTCCGCGCGACGAACGCCGGTCCGCCCGCACTGCCTGGCGACATGCCCGCCGCCTCCGCGCCCGCCTCGACCCGAAAGACCAGGTGGGTTGGGTCCTCGGCGTGCTCGGAGACGAGGAACGAGTAGATGCGCCCGGATTCGCAGACGAGCGCGACGTTGGTCGCGGCGTCTTCGGCTAGGGGCTTCAGGTACGCGACGTTCGCCGCGCCGGTCAGGTGCCAGTACTCGGAGTCGCCGACCACGAAGTCGAGGATCCGCTCTCCCACCGGAAGCACGATCAGGGTTGTGTGGCGCACGCGCGCGCGAAGCCGGTGGATGCGGTCCCCGCCCTCGTCCGGCACGGTCAGCCGGGCTTCGCCGCCGGTCGCTTGTTGTGCGGCGGCATCGCAGGGCAACGCCGTCAGGAGCACCGTCAGCAGGACTACGACTACGCCTAACAGGATCGCCGCGGTTGGAGTTGCTCTCATGGTGTTCACGTCCTTTCGGTTGGTGGGGTGGGGTGGCTCCGGCCCGCGAGCGCTTCGAGCGCCCGGCCTAGGCCGTGCCTCGCCACGGCTTCGGCGCGCCTCTCCGCGTCGAGCGGCGAGGAGGTGTAGAGCCAGTAGCTTTGCGCGTCGACTTCGAGGCGGAGGACCGCCGCCTCGTCCGGGCGGCGGAGATACAGTTCGCGCTTGGGCGTCAGCTCCCGGATCCGGGCGACCTCCGACTCGTTCAGCCGGAACAGCGCCCCGGCCTCCGCGGGCAGTTCGGCGTTGGCCAGGAACAGCTTGGTCGGGATCGATTCGAGAAGCGCCGAGGCGCCAGGCGTCCCGGTCACGTCCACGGCGGACTGCGTGGCGAGCACGAGCGCCGCGTTCTTCTTCCGCCACGTCTTGGCCGCCTCGGCCAGGTAGTTCAGCACGGCGGGGTCCTGCATGTACCGCCACGCCTCGTCCACGACCATCAGCTTGAGCCGCGCGGTCTCGGCCGGGTCCTCGATCTCCAGGCGCATCCGCTCTAGCAGGTACGAGAGCGCCGCCTCGCACAGGTCCGCGTGCTCCGCCGCGCCCGCCAGGTCGATCACCTGCCAGTCCCGGAACTCGATGTCCGTCGCGCCCGACGGGGGGTTGTCGAAGAACGCGCCCCAGGCGCCGCCCTCCGCCCAGCGGCTCAGCGCGGGCCACATCGCGGACGGGAGCGAACCGGCCAGGACGCTCAGCGTCCGGCGCTCCGTCCCGAGCGCGTAGAGGTCCTCGATCCGCGCGCGGATCTCGCTCGTGTCCGCGCCGCTCGCCTCGAAGCCGCCCAGCTTCAGCAGCCGGAGCACCCACCCGGTCAGGAACTGGAACGTCCGCGTGGCGGCGGGCAGCGCGAACGGTGTGAGCCGGAGCGTCGGCTCCGCCTCGCCGGGCGCGAGCTCCAGGTACCGGCCCCCGAGGAACCGGGTCAGCCAGCGGTAGGAGCCGCCCAGGTCCAGGATCAGGATGCGCGGATCATACTTGAGCGCCTCGACCAGCAGGAAGTTCAGGGTGAAACTCTTGCCCGACCCCGTCGCGCCCAGGATCAGCGTGTGGCCCACGTCGCCCGCGAACAGGTCGTAGCGGTACGCCGTGCGCCACGGCGTCTCGAACGCCGCCAGCGGCTCCCGGCCCAGATGACGGCTCGTTCGGTTCCCCTTGGGCGGCCCGAACACGGGCGCGAGGCACGCCGCGACTCCCGCCGACACGAACACCTTCCGCACCTGACGCTTGCGCGGCTGGGCCGGGAGCCGGGCGAACCACGCAGGCATCTGGCCGTAGCCCTCCCGGATCACCTTCGCGTCGTGCGCGGCGAACAGGCGGCGCACGTCTCCGTCCAGCCGTTCGATCCCTTCGAGTTCGCCGTGGAGCGCCACGGTGAGCGAAGCCTCGCCGTAGGCCACGCCGTCGGCTTCGAGTTCGACGAGCGCGGCGCCCAGACGGTCCGATTCCGCTGCGGCCGCCGAATCGACCATCGCCGCCGCCGTGCCCTGCGCGTCCTGCGCGTGCGCCATCATCGAGTAGCGCCGCGAGAAGTAGTGGCGCTGGGCGCTTCGGATCCGGCGCCGCGCCGCCTCGACCGTCCACGGCCGCCATTCGAGCGACACGGTCGTCACCGCTTCCAGGCAGTAGAGATCCCGGAGCAGGTTCGCGTGCGCTTGGCCCGGCGGCGACAGGAGCGAGTAGAGGATCATGGGCTCCCCGTCGAGCCTCAGGTGCGACCGCTCCGCTTCAAGCTCCGACAGCGCGAGCCGCCAGTTCATGCCGCTGCCCGTCGCGCCGTCCCAGTACGTGCCGGGCCGGTTGACCAGTTCGGAGAGCAGCCGGGAGCCTTCGGCGGCCTCCAGCATCTCGACGGGCGTGTGCTCGGCCACGAGCGAGCGGCCCGCGTCGATCATGGCGCGGAACCGGTCCGCGGCCGCCTCGATCTCGGAGGCCAGGTAGGTCGGCGCGCTTCTCCGGCGCTTCCTCCACCCGGCGAGCCGGGAGAGCGGTCCCGCCCTGGAGCTCCGGGCGGCCGCGCGCAGGCCGGAGGCAAGGGACCAGACGACGTAGGCGTCAAGCCTCTGGACGCGCCCGGCAAGGAATGCCTGGCGCTTCCGGGCCGACAGGGACGCGACACCGGACCCGCTCCCCACGGCCGTCTCGGGGCTGCCCGGCGGACGCCGGAGCATGTGGAAGTACAGGCGCGCATCGGGACCGAGCCCGGACAGCAGCCGCTGCCACAGGCCCAGCACCCGGTCGATCTGCTCGGGCGTGCGGCCGTCCGTGACCGCTGGTGTGATCCGGCCCGCCGCGATGAGCTCGCCCGAGCGCGCCAGGCAGGTGCGGCCGTCGTCGAGCCAGCCCCAGTAGGGCAGCTCCTCGGCCAACGACCCCGCCGCCTCGTAGGCCCGCAACTCCTCGGCCACCCTCACTCGCCGCGTCCCCGGATCTTCAGGTGCCACGGCTCGTCCGCCCACTTGCCCGGATCGTACCGGGCCGGGTAACGCGCCGCCGCGCGAAGCACGGCCAGCATGGCCGGGTCTCTCCGGCCCGCGAGCCAGCCCGCGCCGTAACATCCGGCGAAGACCGCGCCGCCCGCCACCAGCGAGGCCGTCGCGTTCCACACCGCGACGGCGAGCGTCGCCCCCAGCAGGAACAGCCGCCGCTCCACGCCCAGCACCGTCAGCGGACGGTTCAGCGCGCCGTAGCCCGACCAGCGCCTGAGGCCACGCATCAGAAGAGCCAGCCCAGGAAGTTCACCGCGCCCACGGCCATCCCGATCCCGAAGATGATCCCGGCCAGCGTGCGCTTGCTCCCGCCCTCGCCGAACGCGAACATCAGCCCGCCCAACAGCCCGCGCGCGATCGGTCCCGTGAACTGCGTCTGAAGCTCGTTCACCGCGTCCACCCACGGGCTCGTGCCCTGGGCCAGGAGCCGGGCGGGCACCAGCAGCCACAGCGCAGCCCACATCGTCGTCAGCAACGTCCTCATCGTTTTCTTCCTTTCCCTGGAGGGGTCGGTGGGCGGCGGGCTCTCCGCCGCGCGGGTCCGGTTTTCGAATCCCGAGAACCATCCGGTCGGGGCGCGTGCTCGTAGGCCGCCATGAAGGCCAGAACCCGGTCCACCGTGGCCAGCCTCGGCGAACGCCCCCGGCGCACGTCGCCCACGAACTTCCGGTCGCCGACCGCGCGCTCCCCGAATTCCGATGCCGACAGCCCCGTCCTCCGCAGGAACGCCGTCACGCGCCGCTCGAACTCCTTCGTCAGGTTCTCCATCGCCCGAAAACCAGAACATGGTGTCGGCAACGTGCGCAAGATGGTAGGAAATAGCCTATGTCCCACATCGTTGAGAGACAACAAGATACGGAACCGAGGTTCCGGCACCCCACCGCCAGCGGGGTGGAGAACACCCCCGTTGGCGCTCCAACAGCGTTCCCGCATGGGATCACGGGACGCAGATCCGACAGGGTGCCCCGGAACCCCCGTGAGGGGAATCGTGTAGGGTGTTGGCCTCGGGCATACCCTAGCGCGGAGGGTCATCGGATGCCTTAATCTGGAACCGTCCCATTGCGTTGGCGGCGACTCGTGGGTAATTTCCCACCTATGGGACGAAGAAAGAGGGACGCCGATCAACTGGACCCGGTGCGCCGGAGGCTGCTCAGGATGGTGGCCGACAGCAGCACGAACCTGCGCACCGCCTCGCTCGCCATCGAGCGCAACTCCTCCTACCTGCACCAGTTCATCCACCGGGGCACGCCCAAGGTGCTGGCCGAGGACGACCGCGAGGCCCTGGCCGAGCACCTGGGGTGCAGCCCCGACTTGCTCAGGCACGACCGAAGGTTGACGCGCCGGGCGCGTCCGAAGCCGGCGACGCCGAGCCCCTACGCGGCCCCGAGGGGCTACAGCGCGGTGCCGGTGATCGACGTGCGCGCGTCTGCGGGCCCGGGGGCGTGGAACGACAAGTTCGAGGAGGCCGCTGAAACGTGGCTGTTCGCCGATCCGCTCATCCGCCACGAGTTCAGGGCCAAGCCGGAGGATCTGCGGATCATCACCGTGGACGGGGACTCGATGGAGCCGACGCTCTCAAGCGGCGACCGCATCCTCATCGACGTGAGCCGCACGGTGCCGGTCCCGCCCGGCATCTTCGTCATCTGGGACGGCATGGGGCTCGTAGCCAAGCGGATCGAGCACGTCCCCCACTCCGAGCCGCCGAAAGTCGTGCTCAAGTCCCTCAATCCCGAGTACGACAGCTACGAACGCCTCGCCGAGGAGATCCGCGTCGTCGGACGGGCGGTATGGGTCTCCAGGAAGTTGTAGCGGGGTTGAATGGCGGCCCCTTGCCACGGCCCGGAGACCCAGCCCAGGCGAAGCGATATGCTGTCCACTCGGTTACCTTGATGGTGTCGCGTGGTACACTGACGCTCGGCCGGAAGCCATGCCCTTCGCTCGGGCAGGAGCTAAGCTGTTATTCGTGAGGCATGGGCGAGGGAAGCCGGGGACGAAAACGAGTAAGGTGATCCAAGGGCATGGCACTTTCGCAGACGGACCATCGGGACATGCTGGCCGGCTTCGAGAGTGCCGGCTATGTCTGCACAGGTGCACCTGGCATGCAGACCAATCCGCTGCAGATTCGGTGGCATGTGGACGGTCGCGTGCTGCGCTACCGCCTCTGGGCCTTCGACATCACTCATGGCGGCGGTGGGCCGACGGTGCGGAGTGCAGATGAGTTTCGTATCCAGATCACCAACGGGCCGACCACAACGACCGACTTCGACACGGATGGGGCAGTCGATCTGCTCGTCGGATACTCGCGCAACCGGAAGGCGATCGTCGCCTATGACCGCCGCTGGTTGGAGAAATGGACTCAGAAGAAGGAAGCAACCGGCTTCGGCGGCTCGCCTTCGGTTCAGGTGAAGAGCGAGGATATTCAACTCAGTCGACCGGAGGGTCACCACAACGACGCCACCACGGCCGACGATCCGGTACTCCAGGGCTCCGGCGTCGGCCCCCCTCACCGGGAGCTCCAATGATGACCCGTTCACCTCTCCGCCGTTCCTTTCCAGACGTGGTCTGTGCCACCCTCGTCGCCGCTTGCTCCCGCGGGCCGGCCGGCCTGCTCGCTTTTCCAATAGCCTGGACGTCGTGCCGAGCACCAGGTACAGCCCCGCGCGAAAGCGCGGCCGGAGAGCCCGGGCCGGAGGCCCTCAGAGCCCCGGAACGAGGCGATCTCCCTCGTGGATGGGTCCAGGACCTTGGCTTTCCGCGCTGGAGCGACCGTTCGAGTACTCGAGTACCCGCTCCAGGCGAAGGAGTCGCCGCTTTTTCGCCAGGGCAACTGGCACACCGAGACGCGGCTCGGCACCGGGAGCATCGGGCGTGAACCATTCGGCAGCTCCTCAAGCGGCGCCTGAAAGATGCCGGGCTGCGGATTCGCTCGCGACTCCGCGATAGAGCGTTCCGCTTGTTAGAGAGCCGACACATGCGTATCTTATCGACGTCCCCCTTGCCGCCTGACCCCGTACGAGATTGAGAGCGACACGACGCCATGCCAAGGATCAGCGGTCTACGCCAGGTCATCAAACCATTAAGCTGTCACCGGCGCCCATGGAATTACGTCTGCTAGTCCTCTCCGATCCCCATGTACAGGGGGAGCTTCCGGACAGTAGCTCGCATCGCGAGTCGTGGTGGGCAGCGGGCGAGATCGCAAAGCACCGGGATGAGGATCCCGTTGACTCGATGTTGGAGATGGTGGCCAAGGAGAGCGTCGCCGCACAGGCTATTATTGTGCCGGGTGACGTCTGTCATAAGGCGTCGGAAACCGGCTTTAAGGTCGGATGGGAGCGACTCCGATTACTTGCCTATGAGCTGGGCAACGTCCCACTGATCGGGACTATGGGGAACCATGACTGTGCCTCAAAGGAAAGGTCTAGCGATCCCTTCTCCTTTGCCCGGCGTCTCCCGCAGTTCCCGGTTCGAAATCCTTCTGAAATCGAAGAATTCTGGACCAAAGGCTCGACGATTACCAGCATCGACAAAGCCTGGAGCGTGATCGTCATTAACTCGGCGATGCATCACTACACAGAGCATGAGGCTAGAGCGGGAACATTCGATGCCGCAGCGATCTTGGCCCTCGAGCAGCGGCTGCAGTGCTTCAAGGGCAAGGTTCAGATGGCGGTGCTTCACCACCACCCGATCGTGCACTCGAATCGTTTGGCAGACTCAAGCGAAGTCTTACCCACCGGTGATGACCTTCTCGACGTTCTCGGCTCGAACGGAGTGAAATGGGTGATTCACGGGCATCGACACGAACCTCGGTTCCGAAGAGGCCCTAAGCACGACCTGGTTGTTTTTGCAGCGGGGTCATTCTCCATCGCGCTAAGAGAGCTTTCACCGATCACACGCAACCTCCTTCACTTCGTAAAGTTGGAGCTTGAGGGGGACCTGCTTCGAGGTGAAGTACGGTCTTGGGAGTTCAACCGCGGGTACGGGTGGTCCCGGGCCTCCACCAAGTCGGCGCGGATTCCGCATGTGGCCAGGTTCGCGTCGCCACGCCCATCCCTTGATACCTTGACGAACGCCGTCGAGGCCAGCACCAAAGCGAAGACACCTCAGTGGTTGTCATGGAAGCAAGCCGTCAAAGCCCATCCCGAGCTTCTCAATCTTACCCCCGACGAGCTCGACGAAGTCACGGAGCGATTGCGCGTCCACCGTTCGATACAACCTGAGCTGGACGAGTGGGGACACCTGCATCGCTGGACGAGTGGGGACACCTGCGTCGCTGGACGTGTTAATGACGGAAGCTAAGGACAGAAGCCGCGCCAGTCGGGCGTTCAATGCTCGGTGGCTCTCACCGGCAGAAGTCGCTGAGAACTTCGTTCCCGTACCGGCTTTTGAGGAGCTTGTGAGTACGCATCATGCCGTCCTGCTCGGACCGCGAGGATCCGGCAAGACCACGCTTCTCAAGATGCTGACGAGGCGGGCCCTCAACACCTGGAGCACGCTGCTTGAGGAGGATCCGGAACCGGCTGCCAACCTGGCCTTGCCTTCGTTCGAGGCGGTCTATCTTCCGTCAGATGTTCGGTGGTCCATTGAGTTATCGGCTCTAAGCGACGACCCTGCTGTGGGTAGTGAACCTGCCGTGCTCTTGCAGAGATTTCTCGTAACCGCCAGTTCAATTCAAGCGGTTGCGAGGACTCTATCGTTGCTGTGCTCCAAAGACGATCGCCTACTAGAGAGCGAAGTCGTCAAAGAATTCGTGGTGAATAACTGGTCACTTCGGGCGCCGGCCCCAGCGACTCTGACGCAGCTGTCCACCGCTGTCACAGTCGCTTCAAACCAGATCCGAGGAGTAGTAAATCGGCGCAATGCCGATGACATTGCTACCCTCGTCAGTCGGCTGCCCAAGGATTGGACCAGTGGTGCGCTCGACGTCCCGATTTTGCTTTGTGACATATTCAACAGACATGCGGGTCACAAGGTCCGTGGCGAACGGTGGGCATTCTGCTTCGACGAACTGGAAATAGCTCCACCCTGGCTCCGTCAAGAGCTTCTCGTTTCCTTGCGCAGCGTAACCCAGCCGTATCTGCTCAAACTCACTGGGACTCCTGTTTTCCCGCTGGAGGCTCTTGGCTCGGCGGCTCGTGACCATGACTTCAAGCAGATCATGCTCTGGCACGGTCGTGCGCATGATGCGCGGCCATTCGCCTGTCAACTGGCGAGTCGGTTCGTTCGCGACCACTTCGGCCCCGATGCCACCCCTAAAGGAATCTTCGGTCATAGCTCGGTTCACGAGGAGGCAGATGAAGAGTCCACCAGCTCAGCGAAATACGATCGCGATTCCCGAGAATACAAGGACTTTGTCAAACTGGCGAAGCGTGACGATTCCTTTGCCCAGCTCCTTCACGAGAAAGGTTTGGATCCGAGCGACCCCTTTACAAAAAACACTAGACTCAAAGACAGTCTTCTACGGAAGATCCGACCACTCGTGGTGCTGCGCCTTGCGTTCTTAGGCAAGGACAATCGACTCCGCAGTCGAAGGAAAGTGCCAGAGCTTTACTCGGGCATAGAGGTCCTATATGACGTGTGCGAGGGGAACCCAAGATGGCTTCTAGGGCTCATCTCCGACCTCAACAATCCCTGCAGGAAGGGGTCGAGAAGGTCTGAAGTCGTGGTCTCTCCCCAAGCCCAGGCCGAGATCTTGCTATCGTTCGCGCGACGCTTCCACGACGAACTAACTGCCCGGACTGTACGCCAGTCAGGGGAAGAAGAAGAGCGACATCGTTGGACTCTTGGTGACCTTGTTGGCAACGTGGCTAAGGCATTGAGTAATCGGCTTCTTTTTAGTCCATTCTCGTTGGATCCAGTCGGAACGTTCAGAATGGATCAGGGACAACCTCCGCAAATCGAGAAACTTGTAGAGGCGGGACTAGATGCAGGCGCGTTCATATATGTTGGCGGGAGGAAGCAGGTTACACCGAACAAGTTGGAAGGGTCGCGCCTGCGGCTCAGTTATCGGCTGGCCCCGCTCTATCGCCTTCCGCTCCGAAGCTATCGGGACGTAATTTTGACATCACTATTAGAGCAGCGCGACGACCTCGATCTGTTTTCGCTACTCGACAAGGATCCCACTTGATGCTCTCTATCTCGAATATTCGGAGGACGCCATCCCTGGGACCCTCGGAGTCCTATGATTGTTGCTTATTCGCGTCTGGTTATGAAGCACGTGCTACGGCAGTTGCTAAAGAGGTCGCCAAAGCATCCTCCCGGAAGGTGGTGTGGGCTTTTAAGGATCACCTTCAGGCGGGTCATCGTGTCGCCAACGATGAGTATTTTAGGACACTTTCAGCCGATTTCGTTTCGTTGAATGCAAACGATGACGACGCCGCCGACCGCGCCGCTAGGTCGCTTCTTAGTGGTGGTCTACCGCAATCGGGTGGCAAAATCCTAGTCGACATCTCCTCGATGACCCGGTGTTGGTATGCTGCCGTGATCCGAGCTTTGATGGGCGCGTCGTCATTGTCACGTCTTGAGGTCACGTTCGCATACATGCCGGGAGCATATCGACCACCACCGGAGACCAGATCGCTCAACGAAATCGTCGGCCCTGTGCACGGCTTTGCCGGATTGGCCTTTCCGGACGCTTCCTCGGCCCTGCTCATGGGCCTGGGGTACGAGCCGGGTCGTGCGATGGGAGTCCTGGCTGAGATCGATCCGACAGCCACATTGTGCCTGTATGCCGATCCCGGTGCCGATGAGAGATTCATCGACGACGTCATGAAGGCCAATGAAGACCTTGCAAGGGCCGTTGATCCAAGGACGTGGGGTAAGTATCCACTTCACGATCCCTTTGTGACTTTCCATGTCCTCGACGCGGCCTGCAACGCGCTTGGTCGTCAACACCAGGTCGTGTTGACCAGCAACGGACCCAAGCTGTTCGGACTCTTGTGCTTCCTAGTAGCGACTCGGTACCGGGATGTGAGCGTGTGGAGAATTTCCTCGGGGGAGGCGGGCGAGCCGGTCGATCGAGCTTCCTCTGGGAACCTACATGCGTTGACGACGATTTGGTCGACTCCGATGCCACACGCGCACGATCGGTGGGAAGATCCGGCCCTCGAATCCGCAAGCGAAGTTCTAGTATGAGGCCGATTCTCCGCTGGGCGGGAAGCAAGCGCCGCATCGTCAGTAAGCTTGCGGACTACTGGAACGCATCTGGCTCGACACGGTATGTAGAGCCGTTTGCGGGATCTGCGGCCCTGTTCTGCTCGATCGAGGCCAAGCGTGCGGTGCTCGGGGATATGAACGGCGATCTAATCAGCATGTATGAGCCCGTCCGTGACCACCCCAATCGAGTGGCGAACGCGTTGCATAGATGGGCGGGTGAGAAGGACGAGTATTACGAGGTTCGCGCCACACTGCCCGAGAGCCTCGCGCCCGAGGTGAGGGCGGCGCGGTTCTTGTACCTGAATCGGTGGTGCTTCAACGGAATCTACCGAACCAACAAGCTCGGTCACTTCAACGTCCCCTTTGGTGGCAATCGCGTCGGACCCTCAGTCACTCGTGAGGATCTCTTACGATTCTCCAAGCTAATCCGCTGGACACTGCTGGTACCCGGGGATTTCTCAGAGACACTGACCCATGTTGAACCGGGTGACTTCGTCTATCTCGACCCTCCCTACAGCATCCAGGGTGTGAGGGTGTTCAATGAGTATGTATCGGGCGGCTTTGGTGCATCGGACCTTCAACGCCTGAGGCTCCATTTGGAGAACCTCCACTCGAAGCACTGCCGATTCCTGGTGTCCTACGCGGATTGCGAAGAGGGTCGAGCCTTGGGCCAAGGGTTTAAGATCGACGTCGTCGAGGTTACGAGAAACGTTGGCGGCTTCCGGTCTAGGCGTCGAAAAGCCCGGGAGATCCTGATACACAACTAGGCGGTATGTTCGTTTTTGCTGCCTCAAGGGGATTTCGACGCAGGCGGCGATGGTGCTGGTGACCGAGATCGGGGACTTCCGGCGCTTCGAGCG
>JAGWBP010000011.1:0-1898 GCA_021295835.1 Gemmatimonadota bacterium
GCCTGGCGCGCGTCGGCGCCCGGGTCTATCGCACCGACCGCGACGGCACCGTCACCGTCTCGATCGGCAGTGACGGCTCCCTCTCCGCACGTGGCTCGCGCAGCCGCTGATTCGCCTCTGGTGCAGGCTCCCCGGCTTCAGCCGGCCCGGGGGGTGGAAAACACACATCCAGGGGGGACACTCTCCACTTCGGTTTGACACCTCCGCAGTCCTCCCCTACTACTTGAGCTGGTCGCGTGGCTTCGCCGCCGGTCCGGCGATTCGCGATTGTTATCCGGCATCGCGCTTGCCCGGAGTTCCGAGCGGCACCGTGTGGGGAAAGCAGGGTCCCCATATGTTGACCCTCGAAGTCAGGAGCAGTTTCTGGATGAAGCGCCTCGTCGTTGTGCTCCTGCTCGCATTCGCTGCCTGCGAGAGCCAGGAGCCGCCCCCCGCCGCCTGCGGCCCCATCCCGCAGGTGACCGTCAACGCGGGAGAGACGGCCACCGTCACCGGGTGCTTCGACGACCCCAGCGGGGACACGCTCGTGTACCCCGGCCCATTGTTCGACCTGGAGATAGCTTTCACCTCCAGCGTCTCGAGCACCGTTCGCTCGCACGTGAGGGATGCGAGGGACGAATGGGAGGCGGTCCTGGAGGACACGGAGCTGGACGAGGTCACGATCGACGAGGAACGCAGTTGCCTCGGCATCTCGCGCTATGTCGGCACCGTGGACGACCATCTGATTCTCGTGCACGTCGACAGTATCGACGGTGAAGGGGGTTGGCTGGCCTATGCGGGGTACTGCTACCGTCGGCTAGCCGACGACTCGCCCGTGCTCTCCGCCACATGGATCGACTCGGCCGACGTCGAGAGGATGCTGGACGAGGACGCCCTGGTCCCGGTGGCGTTCCATGAGCTGGCCCACGCCCTCGGCTTCAGCGGAAGGCACTGGGGCAGGCTGGCCTTGCTCGACGAGGACGAGGACTACGACCCGCATTTCGAGGGCGAGCTGGCCATCGAGGCCTTCGATGAGGCGGGAGGCGAGGACTACGACGGAGAGAAGGTCAATCATTGGCGGGAGTCCGTCTTCAGAGACGAGATCATGACTCCTTTTATCAACCTGGAGAATGACGAGCTTCCCATCAGCGCCATCACCCTGCAGGCGATGGCCGACGCCGGCTACGAGGTGGACGTGTCTCGGGCCGACGACTACGAACTTCCCGACCCAACCGTCCCACCGCCGGGGGCGCTGGCCAAGGGTGGCCGTGCAGTCTTCGATCTGAGCAACGATGTCGTGTGGGGACCCGTCACCGTCCTTGATGCCGATGGCCGCATCATCCGCGTGATCCCTCCGCCGCCGGGCTCCGTCCGCTGGCCCCCCCCGGGGCGCGAGGTGCGCATAGAGCCTCCCGCGCCCCCCCGCAATCCGCAACGACTCCGCCCCCGATGAGGCGCTCGACACCGTCGGGGCGCGCAACCGCTACGGCCATCCCCATCCGGTCGTCCTGGCCCGCCTGGCGCGCGTCGGCGCCCGGGTCACCGACCGCGACGGCACCGTCACCGTCTCGATCGGCAGTGACGGCTTCCTCTCCGCACGCGGCTCGCGCAGCCGCTGATTTGCCCCTGGTGCGGGGTGCAGGCCCACCGGCTTCAGCCAGCCGGGGGGTGGAAAACACAAGTTTCTGGATGAAGCGCCTCGTCGTTCTCCTCCTTCTCGCATTCGTCGCCTGCGAGAGCCAGGAGCCCCCCGCCCCCTGCGGCCCCATCCCGCAGGTGACCGTCAACGCGGGAGAGACGGCCGCCGCCACCGCGTGCTTCGACGATCCCAACGGGGACACGCTCGTGTACTCCGCCACATCGTCGAACCAAGGCGTGGCGACGGCGTCCATCTCGGGCGCCACCATCACAATCACGGC
>JAGWBP010000011.1:2050-63784 GCA_021295835.1 Gemmatimonadota bacterium
CTCATACTTCGCCGAGCCGGACGGAGAGACGCTGACCTACTCCGCCACCTCGTCGAACACCGCAGCAGCCACGGTGACGGTGGCGGGCGCCACGGTGGCGGTCACGGCCGTGGCCAAGGGGGCGACCAACGTCATGGTTACGGCTACGGACCCCGGCGGGCTGGCCGCGACGCAGACATTCGAGGTGACGGTTCCGAACCGGGCTCCGGTGGCGGGGGACCCGATACCCTCCCAGACGCTCAAGGTCGGGAGGGCGGTCACGCTCGACGTTACGGACTACTTCACCGATCCGGACGGCGACGAGCTGACGTACTCCGTCGATTCCTCGAGGCCCTCGGTGGCGACGGCCACGATGTCCGGCAGCACTTTGACGGTGGTGGCCGTTGCGGCCGGGACGGCCACGATGACCGTCACCGCCACCGATCCGGGCGACCTGTCCGCCACGCAGTCCACAGGTGAGTCGTTCGACCTGGAGATGGCATTCACCTCCAGCGTCTCGAGCACCGTTCGCTCGCACGTGGCGGATGCGAGGGACGAATGGGAGGCGGTCCTGGAGGACACGGGGCTGGACGATGTCACGATCGACGAGACACGCAGTTGCCTCGGCATCTCGCGCTTTGTCGGCACCGTGGACGACCATTTGATTTTCGTGCACGTCGACAGTATCGACGGTGAAGGGGGTATACTGGCGTACGCGGGGTACTGCTACCGTCGGCTAGCCGACGACTCGCCCCTGCTCTCCGCCACATGGATTGACGAGGCCGACGTCGAGAGGATGCTGGACCTGGACGCCCTGGTCCCGGTGATGTTCCATGAGCTGGCCCACGCCC
The DNA here is from genome assembly GCA_021295835.1 of Gemmatimonadota bacterium. Lineage (GTDB taxonomy): Bacteria > Gemmatimonadota > Gemmatimonadetes > Longimicrobiales > Gaopeijiaceae > Bin94. Next base: position 2,881 of record JAGWBP010000011.1, read on the forward strand.
TCGGCTTCAGCGCTGGATCTGCTCGACGAGGGCGACGACCCGCATTTCGAGGGCAAGCTGGCCATCGAGGCCTTCGATGAGGCGGGCGGCGACGACTACGACGGAGAGAAGGTGCCGGTTCAGCTATGGGTCTACAGCCACTGGCGGGAAAACGTCTTCCAGGACGAGATCATGACTCCTTCGATCAACCTGGAGAATGACGAAGTTCCCATCAGCGCCATCACCCTGCAGTCCATGGCCGACATCGGCTACGAGGTGGACGTGTCCAGAGCCGACGACTACGAACTGCCCGACCCAGCCGTCCCACCGCCGGGGGCGCTGGCAAAGGGCGACCGTGCCGTCTTCGATCTGGGCAACGATGTCGTGTGGGGACCCGTCACCGTCCTTGATGCCGACGGCCGCGTCATCCGCGTGATCCCTCCTCCGCCGGGCTCCGTCCGCTGGCCCCCCCCGGGGCGCGAGGTGCGCATCGAGCTTCCCGCGCGCGCCCCGCAATCCGGAAGCACCCCTCCGAGATCCGGACGGAGGTCGAAGTGAGGCCGCCTCACGTCGCCTCGCCTCCCGGCCATCCGTGAATAAGGGGAAGTAATCCAAAGGTGACAGGAGGATGACGATGAGAATGCCGACGATCACGATCACACCGCCGCTCCTCCTCCTCGCCGCGGCCTGCGCGGCAGCCCCCAGGGTGTACACGCCAACCTGCGACGACTGGGGCGATCAGTGGTTCTTCCGGTCGGCTTCGGCACAGCTCGTGCGGGCATGCATCGAGAGGGGTGCGGACGTCAACGCGCCCGGTGACGGGGGCCGGACCCCGCTTCACTGGACGACCTATGCCGGACCGGCGTTGGTTCGTACCCTCCTGGAGGCGGGCGCGGACGTAAATGCGCCCGACGACGTTGGCTGGACCCCGTTGAACCTGGCGGTGCACAATCGGGGCCCCGAGGTCATCGCGCTCCTGGTGGAGGGAGGCGCGGACGTCAACGCGCCCCTCCACCGCGGGCCCACGCCCCTCCACGAGGCCGCCAAACGGGGCAATCTGGACATCTTGACGATCTTGCTGGAGGCCGGAGCCGACGTCCATGCGGATGCGGGTCGCGGATTCACGCCCCTGCACGCCGGCACACGCAGCGGGCGGGCGGACATTGTAACTGCACTGCTGGTTGCCGGAGGGGACGTCAACGTAGGCGCCGGGGGCTACGGCACCCCCTTGATGCGTGCCGCCGGGAACAGGAGGGCCGGGGAGGCCGTCGTCGTCGCCCTGCTGGACGCTGGCGCCGATCCCAACGCCCGGGACCGCAAGGGCGCGACCCCGCTGTACAAGGCAGCCTCCGCCAACCAACCGTCGGCCATTCGCGCCTTGCTCGCGGCGGGCGCCGACCCGAACACGCGAACCGGCGACTACGGCCTGTCGCCGCTTCACGCCGCGGCGATGAGTGCAGGCCCCGAGGTGATCGCTCTCCTGGCGGACGCCGGGGCCGACACCGACGGCCGGGACAACAACTCCCGCGCCCCCCTCCACCACGCGGTGCTCTCCACGAGGGGCATGTTGTCCGTCGAGCCGCGCGGGGAACACTGGAAGCTGCGCGCTTCCGCATTGCTGGATGCCGGCGCGGATGTGAACGTGCGTACGGGGGAGGGCGACACACCCCTCCACCTGTCAGTGCTGCGGCTCGACTCGGCGCGGCAGTCCGACACGGCCGCGCTATCCTGGCTCGTGCAGGCCGGAGCGGACGTGAGCGCCCGGAATCACAGGGGCCAGACGCCCCGGCACGCGGCCCGCGCTCGCCACAACCTGCCGGCAGTGCGCAAACTCCTGGAACTGGGGGCCGACCCCGAAGTGCGTGACAACGCCGGGAGGATCGCCGATGCCGTCTGCTACTGGGACCCGGGCGGCGATCACTTCTCCGCATGGAATTTTCTCGCCAACTCTCCCGCCGAGAGCGTGCAGGGATGCCTGGAGAGCGGGGTCCCGGTGGACGCGCGCGATGGGGAAGGCGCCACGCCCCTGGCGGGGATGGTCTCCACGAGCGCCTGCTGCGCCGATTTCGGGAATGTCCTTCGCCTGTTCCTGGCTGCCGGAGCGGAGGTGAACGCCCGGGACACGCTGGGGAGGACTCCTCTCCACCGGGCTGTCGGAGCATTCGGTTCGGTCCGCGACTTCGTGACATCGGCACTGCTGGATGCGGGGGCCGACCCGAACGCGCGCGACTCGGAGGGTGCGACACCGCTGCACACCGCGGTGTCGGCGGAACAGAGCGCCCTGGTGCCCCTGCTGGCGGCCGCCGGCGCGAGGCTCGACGCGCGCAACTACGATGGCCAGACCCCGCTGCACGTCGCCCTGGGCCGCGACGACCCCGCCACGGTGCGTGCCCTGTTGCGGCTCGGCGCCGATCCGGCGGCCCGCAACAGTGCGGGCAACCCGTTCGATCCGGCCGCCTGTAGGCGCTGGGGCACCCGCACCTTCTTCAGCTTCGCCACCGCCGATATCGTCTCCGGCTGCATCGAGGCCGGGAAGGATGTGCGGGCCGTCTTCAACGAGCATCCCTTCACGACTCTCCACGTTGCCGCCCGGAACGGTACCCCGGGGATTGTGCGGGCACTCCTGGAGGCCGGTGCGGACGCCAACGCGGTAGCGTCGCAGCGCATAATGTGCCCCATCCCCTGCGGGCGGAGCTGGACTCCACTGCACCTGGCGGCAGCCAATCCGGACCCCGGCGTCATCTCGGCCCTCCTGGAGGCGGGGGCGGACCTCGACGCGGCCATGGAGCGGGCAACGACGCCACTGCACGACGCCGCCACGAACCCGAACCCCGCCGTCACCGCAGTCCTGTTGAAAGCCGGAGCGGACGCGGACGCCTTCCCACGCGGTGTCGAAACGCCGCTGCATGTGGCCGCCCGCATGAACTCGAACCCCGAGGTGCTGAGACTCCTCCTGGAGGCCGGGGCCGACGTGAACGCGCGTGATGGCCGCGGTCATACGCCCCTGCACGAGGCCGCCGCAAACAACGCCAATCCCGAGATCGCGACCGCGCTGATCGGAGCCGGGGCGGAGGTCGATGCGCGCGGCCCCGATGACGACATTTTGCCCTACGGACTCAGGCCGAACGACCGTACGCCGCTGTTCATGGCGTCGTCGGGCGTCGCGCGACCGCCAGAGTGGAATGCCGCGGTCGTCGAGGTCCTGGTGCGCGCCGGTGCCGATATGGAGCAGGCCGACCGGTCCGGGCGCACGCCGCTGCATGCCGCCGCCCGGTCGCACCCGGCCGTCTTCCCGCTGCTCATGAGGTTGGGTGCCGATCCGAACGCCCGTGATACCGATGGCAAGACCCCGATGGACTATGCTCTGGAGAACCGGTCGCTGGAGGGGCTGGAGGTGGTGCGGCGCATGCGGGAGGAAATGCGAACTGGCGGGGCGAGCGGTGGCTTGCGCTCAGCGAGGTAGCGTAGACTACGGTAGCCGGCTACAGGGTGGACGTGTCCAGAGCCGACGACTACGAACTGCCCGACCCAACCGTCCCACCGCCGGGGGCGCTGGCAGTGCAGTCTTCGATCTGAGCAACGATGTCGTGTGGGGACCCGTCACCGTCCTTGATGCCGACGGCCGCGTCATCCGCGTGATCCCTCCGCCGCCGGGCTCCGTCCGCTGGCCTCCCCCGGGGCGCGAGGTGCGCATCGAGCCTCCCGCGCCCCCCCGCAATCCGCAACGACTCCGCCCCCGATGAGGCGCTCGACACCTTGACGGATAACCACTTGCCGGCCCGGCCCACCCCCCACGATCTTCCGCCATGCGAAGCAAAGTCGTCACCATCGACCGGCACATCATCGACCAGGAGCGCAACCACCCCGGTGCATCCGGGCGCTTCTCGGCGCTCCTCTACGACATCGCGCTGGCGGCTAAGATCATCTCGCGCGAGGTGAACATGGCGGGGCTGATCGACGTGCTCGGGCGCACCGGGGAGCGGAACGTGCACGGCGAGCAGGTCCAGAAGCTCGACGCCTTCGCCCAGGAGGTGATCGTCAAGGCGATGGACCACGCAGGGCACCTCTGCTGCATGGTCTCGGAGGAGTGTGACGAGATCATCGCGATCCCGGAGCGCTTCGAGCTCGGCAACTACGTCCTCCTCTTCGATCCGCTCGACGGCTCCTCGAACATCAACGTGAACGTCTCGATCGGGACGATCTTCTCGATCCACCAGCGCGTCACCCCAGCCGGCACCCCCGGGACGACGTCCGACTGCCTCCAGCCCGGGTCGCGCCAGCTTGCCGCCGGGTACGTCATCTACGGCTCCTCCACGATGCTCGTCTACACGACCGGGGTGGAGGGGGGCGTGCACGGCTTCACCCTCGACCCGTCGATCGGCGAGTTCCTGCTGAGCAACCCCCACATCCGAATCCCCGACCCCCCCGCCAGGGTCTACTCGGTGAACGAGGCGTACTACTCGCGCTGGTCCGAGCCGCAGCGCCGCCTCACCGACCACTTCCGGAGCGGCCGCGACGAGGGCGGGGGACACGATCCAGAGGGCTACAAGTCCCGCTACATCGGCTCGCTCGTCTCCGATGCCCACCGCACCCTCCTGCAGGGCGGCCTCTTCATGTATCCGGCCGAGACCCGCGCCCCGGCCGGCAAGCTCCGCGTTCTCTACGAGGCGGCCCCCCTGGCGCTCGTCTTCGAGGCGGCTGGGGGAAGGGCGTCCGACGGCCGCCGCGACATAACGTCGATCGTTCCGACGGGCCTCCACGACCGCACCCCGCTCTTCCTCGGCTCGGCCTCCCTCGTCAACGTCGCTGAATCGTACTTGCAGTCGTAGGCGAAGTCCGCGATATTCGACGCCTGTGGCAACCTGCGGCGGGGACGCCCATGGCGACCTCTCCACCGGGGACGCCGGGCGCGCGCCTGCCCGGGAAGCCGGGAAGGGGATGCGAAAACTGACCGGCGGGCGCATTGTGACCGCCGACACCGAACTGGCGAGACGCGTAAATCACATCTGCACAATCACTTGCAGCATTTGCAGGAACTGGCACACCTCTTGCAGGGTGTGTCCCCGTCCGCTGGACTGGACTTTGACAACCCCAGAGCACCGTCTCTCGGGCGACCGCGCATGCGGCCCTCCCGGGAGACGCTCACCATAGATTCTCTCTGCCTGCGGATCCCCCGGCGCGAGGCCGGCTGGGAAGACCGGGGCAGCGAAAAACCTCCCATCCCACAAGAGGAACGGAAGACGATGAACAGACTCAAGCTACTGGCGGCAGCCGCTTTGCTTGCGGTCCCTTTGATCAACGCCTGCGGGGAATCGGTTAAACCCACGCCTGTGGGGTCGATAACCGGCCAGGTGGTGATCGAGGGTGAGCAGCAGGCCGGCGTCACGGTCAAGCTCAACAACGGCGCCACCGCCACCACGACGAGCACGGGTTCCTTCGGCTTCGACGACGTCGAGGCCGGGACCTACACCCTTACGATCAGCGCTTCGACAAGACCGACCAGTCCGCGACGATCGCGACCGACGGCCAGAAGGTTACGGTCAACTTCACTGGCGCCTGGATCCGCACCTCGGCCGTTATGGGTGCGGTGACGGTGGAGGGGACCGGACTCGAAGGAGTGGTCGTGAAGCTCACGGGCATGTCCGAAGACGAGACGACGACGAGCGCCACCGGGGCCTACAGCTTCACCGGCCTCCGGGCGGGCGTCCACACCGTCGAGATATCGGGCTTTGACAACGAGGACATCGGCTTCTCCGCTACCTCTGCGGTTGCCGAGGTCGCGGTCGGCGCGACCGAAGAGCTCGACTTCCAGGCCAGCTATCTGCGCGCCTCGGCCGTCATGGGCCAGGTGACCATAGAGGGCAAGGGGCTGGCTGGAGTCACGGTCAGCCTGCAGGGCGTGGACCGGAACCTCGAAGTTCAACTTCTCGGACCTTCGCAAGGGCGAGTACTCGCTCGCGATTTCGCGTTACGACCCCGACGAGTACGGCTTCGAAGTGACTTCGCAGACCCTTACGGTCGCCTACGACGAGACCGCGTCCGCGGACTTCGACGGAATCGCGCTTCGCACGGCGGCAGTAAGCGGCGCGGTAACGATCGAGCGCACCGGCCTTGAGGGCGTCACCGTCAGCCTGACCGGCGAGGGCGCGGATCTGTCGGTGGTCACCAACGCGGCTGGCCAGTGGACGTTCACCCGTCTGCACGCGGGCAGCTACGCGGTCGGCATCTCGGGCTTCGACACCGACGAGTACGGCTTCGACGAGACCTCCGCCAACGTGACGGTCGCGCTCAAGAAGACCGCTACGGTCGACTTCGACGGAATTATGCTCCGCACGGTCGAGATCATGGGTACCGTAACCACCGACCGCGAGCCGCTCGCCGGCGTCACCGTGACGATATCGGGTGGCAGGGCCGACGAGACGGTCATCGCGACCACCGACATGAAGGGCTCGTACTCGGTTGGTCGCCTGCACGCGGGCGACTACACGGTCACCATCTCCGGCTTCGACACAGACGAATACGAGTTCGAGCCGACGTCGCAGCCGATCATGGCCGAGCTGGGCGCGATGGTCCCGGTCAGCTTCCCGGGCGTCAAGCTCCGCACGGTCGAGATCTTCGGTGCAGTAGCCGTCGAAGGCGAGCCGCTGGCCGACGTCACCGTGACGGTATCGGGCGGCAGGGCAAACGAGACGGTCATCGCGACCACCGACGCCGCAGGCGCGTACTCGCTCGACCGTCTCCACGCTGGCGACTACACGGTTGCCATCTCCGAATACGACGGGGACGAGTTCAAGTTCGACCCGGCCGAGCAGTCGGTAACGGTCGTACTGGGCGAGATGCGCGAGGTCCTCTTCGAACACGGCATTCCGCTCCGCACCGCCAGCATCAGCGGCCGCATCACGATTGGCGGCGATCCCGCTGAGGACATCACCATCACCCTGAGCGGCGAGCAGGAAGCCGAGATGGAGACGACCGCCAACGGCCAGTACAACTTCCCGGGCCTCCCGGCTGGGGACTACACGCTCGAGCTCAGCGGCTTCGACACCGAGGAGTACGAGTACACGCCGGAGAGCCTCGACGTCACGCTGATGCTCGGCGAGGGCATGATCCAGAACTTCGCGGGCCGGTCGCTCCGCACCGTGGTCATCACGGGCGCGGTCACGGCGGAGGGCGAGATGATCACCGGCGCGAACGCGAGTCTCTATAGGGTGATCACCCTGACCGAGATCGTCCCGGTCGTAGACGGCACCCAGCTCACGGACGAGATGGGCGAGTTCATCTTCGACGACCTGCTTGACGACACTTACGCCGTTGTGATCACGCGGTACGACGCCGAGTACGACTTCCCGAAGATCCCCCTGGCTGGCCAGGAGTTTGTGGCGTGGAGCGGGTACGTCGCCACCGACGATACGGCGATGGCCAACTTCACCGGCACGATCATCAGGACCGCGATGGTCGGCGGCGAGGTGACGGCGGACGGCGATCCCATCATGGACATCGAGGTCATGATCGAGGGCGAGCATGCGCCGGACGACAACACGATGATGACCGATGCCGACGGCATGTACATGTTCGACGGCCTGCGCAAGGGCGACTACACGATTTCGATCGCCAACCCCGACGCGGAGATGTACGACTTCCCGACCATGGAGCGCGACATCAACGTCGCGGTCGGTCAGGTGCAGGACGACGTCTCCTTCGCCGGCTCGGTGCTGCGCGAGGCCAGCATCAGCGGCCAGGTGCACGTCGAGGGGCACGCCCTCGAGGACGTTACGGTGATGCTCTCGGGAGATGCGGACGGCGAGACGACGACCGACGCCAACGGCCAGTACAACTTCCCGCGTCTCGCCGGCGGCGACTACACGGTTTCGATCACCAACCCCGACGCGGACAGGTACACCTTCGAGGTGACCGAGGTGGCCGTCGACGAGCTGGATTCCGACGATGGAAGAATCGTCGACTTCCGTGCCACGCACGTCCACGAGGCCTCCATCAGCGGCATGCTATTCCTGGACGAGGTCGCCAAGAACGGCGACCGGGACGACGGCGAGCCCGTCTTCGACGGCTCGGCCGCGACCATGGCCAAGTTGATCCTGGAGGACGAGGACGGCAGTACGCTGCGCACGAGCGCGAACTCGACGGGGGCCTACGAGTTCAAGGGGCTCAAGGCCGGGACGTACACCCTGAAGCACGACAAGACCAGCGACGGCGACCTGTACAACGCCGGCTACGCCTTCGCGGGCGACTCCGCCGGCGTGAGCGTCGAGCTCACCGGCCCCTCCGAGGAGACGGTGGACCTTCCGTACGAGATCGTCAAGCAGACGCTCAACATCGGTGCGGTCATGGCCAACCGGTCCGTCACGACGACCACCGGCGTGGCGGGTGTGGCCTTCGAGGTCTATCCGAACCTTAAGGCGGCACAGGAAGGCAACGATGTGCTCGGTAGTGGCACCACTGCGGCCAGCGGCGTCGCGGCGGTGACCTTCGCCCGGGCGGACGACTACGGCCCGGGCGGGCCGGGAACGGAGAGCGACGGCGTGGTCATCGTCGGGATCGACGCCGACGGTTCCAGCTACCACGACGATCTGGCGATGGTCGAGCCCACCGGTCTGTTCGAGGCGGTTTTCGCCTTCACCGAGCGGACTGCCGACACGAACGGGGCGATCAAGCTTGTCAACACCGCTTCGCAGTTCAAGTGGCGCGTGATGAGCGCCGAGAGGGAGGTCGGTGGGGAGCCTCTGGAAGGATGGACGGTAAGCGTGAGGGGCATCAACACTCCGCCGACCGGCACCGACGGCTACGCCGAGATGGCCCCAGCCGAAGTGGGCATCGCCGTCGCGGATATTCCGAAAAGATACACGGTAACGCTGGACACCGAGGGCCAGCCCGACGCAACCGGGGAGGAGTGGGAGAGCAGCGGGACGCTGTCGTACACGCACACCGGGCTCGATCTGCCCGGTGCCGCCGTCGCCGACATCGGCACGATCTCGGTCAACTGGACCACACAGTCGCTCTACTTCGGCTTCTACCGCGAGGTGGACGGGCAGCCCGGCTTTACGAACGAATGGGTCGGCGGCGGCGATGTGTCCGTAGACCATCGTCCGGTCGGCGATCACCTCGAGGACGACGTGAGCTGGACATTCAGATCCCCGGACGGGGGCGGTCGCTATGTGACATTCGAGTGGGATCACGACGGCGACCCCGATACCGAGGACGTAGGTGCCGACGACGCAGCCGAGTGGGTGAGCGACTGGGTGGTGCGCTTTCCGAGGATCCCGACCGACACCGAGCTCAAGATCAGTCTGACGGACATCGGCGAACACAAGAGCCACTATTTGGGTGACGAGGTGATGGACGCCTTCGATCTGACGAATGTCACCGGCGTCTTCAACACCTTCGGCGCGGATGGCGGCGGCCACCCGGAGATGTGGCTGTGCGGCGAGTCTTCCGGCGACAACGACGACTGCGTCACGCACGGGTACCAGTGGAAGAACGGCTGGGTGGACGGCGAGTTCTGGCCGCGCCACTACGATGGGTACCCGCACAGTGAGAACGAGAATCTCGGAGAGGATATGACCGTCACGCTGGAGGGCGTCAGCCCGACTGCGAACGTCGACTCCTCCATCGCCACGGATAAGGACTTCGAGTGGGGCGAGGTGAACGACGGGGTATACATCCTGAGGACCGCCGAGACCGGAAGGTACGAGCTGGACTCCGCCAGCTACTCGTACTCGGGCGGCCAGCATGGGGAGGGTGAGGAGGTCGACGCCAATTCCTATCTTGACACCCTGTATGTGTTCTACCAGGAGCGCGACGACGGTCAACGGGACGAGGGGGTGTACGACCGCGAAACCATCTTCAAGGTCAGCGACCGAAACCTGCTCGGAAGCGACGCGACGCTGAAGAACCTGACGGTCGACGGCGAGACGGTGCCGGGATTTGCGGCCGGCGATCCCGACGGCAGCAGCTACGAGATGACTGTCGGCGGGGATCGTGGCTCGATCGTAATCGCCGCCGCGGCCACCGACGAACATGCGAGCGTGTCGGGCGATATCGGTACGAAGAGCCTAACCGCCGGAGAAAGGACAGGCTTCACGGTCACCGGCACGGCGGAGGACGGGATAACGACCGCCGGGTACACGATCGTCATTTATCGGACTGGAATCGACGCGACGCTGAAGAACCTGACGGTCGACGGCGATGACGTGCCAGGATTTTCGCCCGGCGATCCCGGCGGCAACAGCTACGACTTAACTGTCGGCTGGGATGTTGACTCGGTTTTAATCGCCGCCACTGCGACCGACGACCATGCGAGTGTGTCGGGCGGTATCGGCTGGTTGTTCCTGAAATCCGAAGGACGTACGACAACCTCCACGGTCACCGGCACGGCGGAGGACGGCGAAACGAAGGCCACGTATACGATCAACATTTATCGGACTACCGATCGCGTCAAGATCAAGAAGATTGTCCAGCTAACGCCTGGAGAGAAGGACACGGTGATGGTCACCGCCAACGACACGGTTAAGGTGATGGAGGGCGATACGCTGGCGGTGGAGCTGGTCGTGTCGCTCTGGGCCGCGCCAACCGACGGTAACAATGTTACCGTTGAGTTTAGGGACAGTACGTGGACCTTCACCAGTACCGATTACGACAGCACATATGAGATGTTCCATGGGGGTAGATCCGACCCTCCAGTCTCCGAAGACCTTGAAGACGAAGACGGCGAGGACGAGGATTCTACCTATACCATTACGGCGACTGGGGGTGACACCGGTCACGAGGGCGACGGGACGTTCCACGTGAAGTTCGTGGACAACGACGTCAAGCAGTTTGTGGGTCCGACGGAGATCTCGGCAATCGGAGGTGTCACGGCTGACGACGGCGACGGTAACGATTTCCGGACAGCGGTTGTCACGACGCTGGGTACGCGGCCGATGGCAGGAGACCCTCTAGTCGATGAGGCTGTGACTTTGAATATCTATCCGACGAGTGGTGGAGGCGCTGACGTGCGGTCGCTGGATATCGATGCGGCTGATTGGGATACTGGGGCCACCTTCAACGTCTTCGGCGACGTGGATGGAGACGACTTTGACATTGAGGTGGGCGCCAGAGGCGGCGGATACGACGGTGTCAACTATCCGGACATCGCCGTGAACTGGGTTGACAGTGCGGACTATCAGCTTGTGGTACAGACGCAGGCGGCCAACATCGTTCCTGAACGCGCGGACAGCACGAGAGTGATTTTGTGGAAACGCCAAGCAACGGATGTCAATAACGTTCTAATACTCGACGACGCCGTGGTCTTCGATACCCTGGATTTGGTTCGCGGTTGTCCGGAGGAATGGACCTGTCAGTTTAGCGTTGGCGGCAACATCGTAACCACAGCCGATGTTTCGTTGGGTCAGACTAGGTTCGAAATGAATGTGGTTGTCACTGCGCCGGACGGGGTGGGTGCGGGCAGTTATACAGTGAGGTTCGAGGCGTATGAGTCGGACGACACCAACGACAACGGGTACTTCATCGGAGGAGCTGAGCAGGAGTACGTGATCAGATTCACCGTGCTCGACACCGAGAAGTAGTAGGTGCAGCGCTTCGGAAGGGGATCTGGCGGCTAGGTAGTTCGCGAGTTCCCTGAAGGGTGGGAGCGCCCCCGGTCGGGTTAGCCCGGCCGGGGGCGGCCTTTATCTGGGTGGGGAGTTGGAGGGCGGGGCCGCCCCGACTCGCGGTGAATCGCGCGGGGACCCCGCACCGGTTATATTTGGGTCCGGCTGGGCAGGCGACCGAGGGGAGCGGTGGCATCTACTCTCCTGCGGCCCGCCGAGTCGGCGTTCCCGCTCCGCCGGGAGGCGGGGCCCGTAGCGAACACGGTCCAAGGGAGTCCTAAGGACGGATGAGGCCCTACGAGATTGTCTACATCTTCGACCCCGCGCTCGAGCCGGGCGCGGTCGAGGAAAAGCTCGAGGCGTTCCATCGGGTGCTCGGCGGCGAGGTCGCGAAGATCGACCACTGGGGCGCCAGGGAGCTGGCGTACCCGATCCAGAGGTCCAGGAGCGGCTACTACGTCGTCGTGCGCGTCAGCGCCCGGGCCGACGCCCTCCCCGAGTTCGAGAGGATCGTCAAGCTCGACCGCGAAACGCTCCGCTACCTCGTCGTATTGGACGACGGTCTGCCAACGTCGGGGGAATCGATTCTGGCAGCGGTCCACCGACCCCGCGACGTCGCGCCGGAGAGCGAAGGCGAGGCGGCCCCGGAGGATCGGGCCGCCGAGGACGCCGGCCAGGAGGCCGGGGGCGCGGCGCAGCAGGGCGGAGAGTCGGACGGCGCCTCCGAGGAGGGTGCGGGAGAGGGTTTGGACGCCGACGCCGAAGGGGGCGCCGACGAGGCCACGGACACGGAGGAGAAGTCCACAGACGCGGCGGTGGAGGCCAAGCACGAGTCGCCTCGCCTCCAGGGGCGATCGGGTCCTCCCGAATACGCCGGAGTGCGGGGAAGGGGTCGCCGCCGCGACGGTCCTCCGATCGTGCGCCTCAACTACAAGGATGTGGCGACTCTCTCCCGCTTCCTGAACGATCAGGGAAAGATTCTGCCGAAGCGCACCACCCGGGTGAGCGCCCGCTTCCAGAGAAGGCTCGGCACGGCCGTCAAGCGGGCGCGCTTTCTGGGGCTGATCCCATACGTCCGCGAGCACGGGAGCTGACCGATGAAGCTGATACTCAGAGAGGACGTGGCCCACCTCGGCGCTGCCGGCGACGCTGTGCGCGTCAAGCCCGGATATGGCCGCAACTATCTCCTGCCGAGGGGTCTGGCGTACATGGCCACCGATCGGAACCTCCGGCGCGTGGAGGAAGAGGCGCGGCTAAGGGGCGAGCGGCGGCGCAGGGACTACCTCGAGGCCAGTCGGCAGGCGGCGGTCCTGGAGAGCCTCGCCCTCACCTTCGCGAGGCGCGCCGGCGAGGAGGGCCAGCTCTTCGGGTCCGTGACCGCCAAGGAGATATGCGACGAGGTGAGCCGCACGCACGGCGGATTCGCGCTCGACAGGCGGACGCTGGAGCTCGATGGGCCGATCAAGACGGTCGGCGAGCACGAGCTTCCGGTTCGCCTGCACGCCGATGTCGAGGCCAAGCTGCGGGTGGTGGTGGAGATCGAGGAGGGGTGCCGGGGACGGGCAGCCGCGGATCCCGATGAGCGAGGAGGTGGGGCGCATCCCCGCGGGGCTCGGGCGGGCTGTCGAGCTCGCGCGGGAACGCAAGGCCGTCGGGGTCGTCGTCCTCGACCTGCGCGGGCTCTCTTCGGCGACGGACTACTTCCTGATAGCCAGCGGACGCTCCGATGTCCAGGTGCGCGCGATCTCCGAGCACATCCTCCGCTCGTCGCGCCAAGAGGGCCGTCGCCCCAACCACGTTGAGGGGATGGACCAGGGGCGCTGGGTGCTGATCGACTATATCCACTACGTGATCCACCTCTTCCACCCCGAGGTGCGCGACTTCTACCGTCTGGAGGCGCTCTGGGGGGACGGGCGCCGGATCGAGCTCGAGGAGCTGTGAGGCGGTGAAGCTCAGGTCGCTCCAACTGCACGGCTTCAAGTCCTTCCCGGACCGGACGAAGATCCGCTTCCACGACGGCATGACGACGATCGTGGGCCCCAACGGGTGCGGAAAGTCGAATATCGCCGACGCGATCCGGTGGGTGCTCGGCGAGCAGCGCCCGCGCGCAATTCGGGGCGCCAGGATGGAGGAGGTGATCTTCCAGGGCACCGCGACGAGGCGGGCCGTCAATCGGGGCGCGGTCTCGATGGTGGTCTCGAACGAGGACGGAAAGCTCCCGGTGCCCTACGGCGAAGTCGAGATCGGAAGGATCGTCTTCCGCGACGGGGGGAGCGACTACCGGCTGAACCGAGCCTCCTGCCGACTGCGCGACATCCTGGATCTGTGCCGCGACACCGGGCTGGGGGCCAACGCCTACACGGTCATCGAGGGACGCATGATCGACGCCATCCTCTCCGACCACGCCGGCGAGCGCCGCTCGCTCTTCGAGGAGGCGGCCGGGGTCGGCAAGTACAAGGACCGGCGCCGTGCGGCGCTCTCCCGCCTCGGCAGTTCGGAGGCCGACCTCCTTCGGCTCGAGGACCTGATCGCCGAGGTGCGGAGCAAGGTTCGCTCGCTCGCCCGCCAGAGGGGGAAGGCGGAGCGATACCGAACGATGAGGAGGCGACGCCTGAATCTGGAGGTCGCTCTGGCCCGCCTCGAGCTGGGGGCGCTCCAGGAGCGGCTCGGCGAGCTCGACGCGGCCGAGAGGCGGAGCGGGGAGGAGGGCGTGCGGCTCGCGACCCGTCTCGCCGCCGGGGAGGCCGCGCTGGAGGAGCGGAAGGCGGCGCGGCTGGACGCCGAGAGGGAGCGGACCGAGGTGGCGGGGAGGATGGAGCGGGTGGCGCGCGGGCTCGCGCGCGTGGAGCGCGAGGTAGCCGTCGCCCAGGAGCGGATCGAGGGCGGCGAAGGCAGGCTGGCCCAGCTCGCAGCGGAGGAGGAGTCGCTCGCCCAGATCGAGACGCGGTCCGTCGACGAGGCGGCTGCGCTGAAGGATCAATACGCAGAATGTAATGTGCAGTTGACAAAATGTAAAGAGGAGTTGTCAACGTCATCGAATGTCGCGGCCGAGGTGCGGGCGCGCATGGAGCGCGGACGGGAAGGGATCGCGGAGCTGGAGGAGCGCGCCCGGGGTGTCCATCGGGAGATGGCTCGCGCCGGGGGGGAGCGCGAAGCGGCTGGGCGGCATGCGCGCGAGCTGGGGGTGCGCATGGAGCGCCTGGAGATTGATTCGCGGCGGATCGCGGATGCGGCCCGCGAGCTGGATTCGCAGGGCGATCTCTTCTCCAGCCGCAGCCGGGATGCGGCCCAGCGCGCCACCGAGGCGAGCCGGGCGGCCGAGGATTTGCGCGGCCAACTGGCCCAGGCGCGCACGACGTTGCGCGAAGCGGTCGAGGAGGAGCGCCTGGCCGAGGCGAGGGAGTCGTCGCTGGCCGCGGAGCTGCACACCCTCCAGCGGAGCTCGGAGTGGCAGGACGGTGGGGAGGATCTCGCCCAGAGCGCGGTGGAGGCGCAGCCGGGCCGTGCGCTCGGGCTCCTCTCGGACTACATCCGGGTGGACGAGGATGTCGCGGCTGTGGTCGACGACATCCTGGGCAGGATGAGCGCGGCGGTGCTGGTCCCCGACAGGGAGGCGGGCGAGGCGGTGGCCGAGTGGTACCGTCTCGGCGGCGGGAGATCCAGCGGTCTCGTCCTCCTTCCGCTCGACTCGGCGCCGCCGCCGGGCGGGCCGATCCCTGCAGGCGTCCGGGCACAGGGAGATGGCGCCCCCTGGGTGGAGGCGCTCCTGGGTGGCGTGCGCCTGGGCCGGAGCGATCGGGGTGCCCCCGGAGGCGGCGGGCGCTGGAGCGATCTGCGGGGCGCGATCCATCTCCTTCCGGACGAGATGGGCGAGGGCCACTTCGCCCGCCGAAGCCGCGCCAGCGCGCTGCAGGGGGAGCTGGAGTCCGCCAGCGCCGCCGCCGCCGGGGCCCGTGCGGCGAGGATCGCCCTGAGCGAGGAGTGCGAGCGGCTCGAGGCCGATGCGGAGGCGGCCGCCGAGCGGCTCCTCGCGAGCCGCGACGAAGTGCGCGCGGCCGAGGCCGAGAGCGACGCCCACGGATCTCGCCGTCGCCGCCTGGAGCGGCAGCGCGAAGAGACGGCCCAACGGATCCGGAGCTCGCGGGCGGCGCGGGAGCGCGCGCTGGTTCAGGAGGAGGAGGCGGAGCGCGAACTTGCTCTGCTGCGCGATCGGGAAGAGGCGACAGCGCGGGAATTGCGGGAAGTGCGCGCTCGGCAGGACGAGACCGAGCGGAGCTGGGAGCTGGCGCGCGACACGGAGGCCGAGATTGCCGTCCGCGCCGCGCGGCTCGAGAGCGAGGCGGCTCGCCTGCAGGGGCGGCTGAACGACAATCGGGCCGCGTCGCGGCGGGCCGCCGAGCGGAGGGCGGAGCTCGCCCGGGAGGCCGAGGAGCTCGGACGCCGGATCGCCGAGGCCCGGGCGGCCCGGGACGCTGGAGGCGACGAGCTGGAGCGCCTCTTCGCGGAGCGGAGGGGGCTGGAGCGCCACCTCGCCGAGCGCGACCGGGCGCTGGAGATCGTCGCCACGGCGGTGGCCGACGCCGATCGGGAGCTCCGGGAGACCCGCGGCCTGGAGCGCGAGGCGGTGGGGCGGGGTCACGCTCTGGCGATGGAGATCCAGGAGGCCCGCACCTCGGCGGCGCGCATCGAGGAGCGCCTCGAGGCCGAGTGGGGCCAGTCGCTGGCGACGCTGATCGCCGAGTCGGAGCCGGTCGAGGGCGACTCGGAGGAGCTGGCTGGCGAGGCGGCCGAGCTGGGGGCGAGACTGGCCAGGATCGGCGCCGTGAACATGCTGGCGGTCGAGGAGCACGCCGAGGAGAGCGAGCGGCTGGAGTTCCTGGAGGGGCAGCACGAGGACCTGGTGGCCGCTCGCCGCGACCTGCAGGCGGCCGTCCGGCGGATCAACGCAACCGCGACCGAGCTCTTCGAGGCGAGCTTCGAGGCGATTCAGGAAAACTTCCAACGCACCTTCAGGCACCTCTTCAGCGGAGGCGACGCGAAGGTCCGGCTCGCCGAGCCGGAGGATCCGCTCGAGTCGCCGATCGAGATTCAGGCCGCGCCCGAGGGCAAGCGGACCCAGCGAATCGACCTGCTCTCCGGCGGCGAGCGAGCGCTCACCGCTCTGGCGCTCCTCTTCGGCATCTACCTGGTCAAGCCGAGCCCCTTCTGCGTTCTGGACGAGGTGGATGCCCCGCTGGACGAGTCCAACATCGGGCGCTTCGTCCGGCTGCTGCACGACTTCAAGGGGGAGACCCAGTTCGTCGTCATCACCCACAATCCCCGCACCATCGAGGCGGCGGACTGGATCTACGGGGTGACGATGGAGGAGCCTGGAATATCCTCGCTCGTGGGCGTCCAGTTGGAGCGGCACGAAGCCCCGGCCTCGGCATCGTGAGCGACGATCCGCACGTAGGTGCCAGGCCGCGCTGGCGGGTCTCGCGCGAGCTGCGCCCGGAGGGGACGGTCGTCGATCTGGGCCGTGGCGTCCTCCTGGGAGGGCCCGAGGTCGTCGTCATGGCAGGGCCGTGCGCGGTCGAGGGGCGCACACAGATGCTCGAGATCGCCGAAGCGGCGCGCGCCGCGGGGGCGGCCGTCCTGCGCGGCGGCGCCTTCAAGCCCCGCACCTCTCCGCACTCCTTCCAGGGGCTGGGCGTCCGGGGGCTGGAGCTCCTCGCCGAGGCCAGGGCGGCTACCGGCATGCCCGTGGTCACGGAGGCGGTGGACACCGAGAGCGTCCCGCTCGTGGCCGAGTACGCCGACATGATCCAGGTGGGCGCACGCAACATGCAGAACTTCGGGCTGCTCAGGCGCGTAGGGGGGACGGGCAAGCGGGTGCTCCTCAAGCGCGGCGTGGGGGCGACGGTCGACGAGCTGCTCCTGGCGGCGGAGTACATCCTGGCGGAGGGCAACGAGGCCGTGGCGCTCTGCGAGCGCGGCGTCAGGGGATTCGACCCCGCCGCGCCCCGTGTCTTCGACCTGAACGCCATCCCCCTCCTCCGCGCCCTGACGCACCTGCCCCTGGTCGCCGATCCCAGTCACGGAACCGGAGTGCGGGCCCATGTGGCGCCGATGGCCCGGGCCGCCGTGGCTGCGGGGGCGGACGGAATCATCGTCGAGGTTCACACGAATCCCTCCGAGGCCCGCTCCGATGGCGACCAGAGCATCTACCCCGGTCAGCTCCGCGAGCTGGTCCCCGAGTGCGAAGCGGTGGCCCGCGCAGTGGGGCGCTCGCTTGCCTCGCCTACGGCGGCGCCGGCAGCCGGCGGCGATCCGTAGCGCCGGGGCCGGGAGCGGCGCTCCGCGATGTCCAGAAGGCAGAGCGTCGGGAGGCGCGGCGAGGAGCTGGCGGCAGCCTATCTGGTGGAGCGGGGGTGGCGCATCCTGGCCCGCAACTACCGCGCCGGACCCAAGGAGATCGACATCGTCGCCGAGCGCGGCGGGGTCGTCGCCTTCGTCGAGGTGAAGACCCGGGCGACCGCGACCGGGGGGACCCCACTCGAGCCGATCCGGGCGCCGAAGCGATGGGCCGTCGAGGCTGCCGCAAGGCGGTGGATCCACGAGCACGGGCCCAGCGGGGTGGCGTACCGCTTCGACGCCGTCGCGGTGCGAATAGGTGGGGGCAGGCACGAGATCTCCCACATCCCCGACGCATGGCGGCCCTCGTAGCACCGGGCGAAGCCACGGGTACGCGCCTTGTTGAAGTGCTTCGCCGCTTCGGGTAGCTTTCGCCGTGCCCCAGGTCCGCGGGGCGGAAGCCCCCGAATCCCGTCAGGACCGTGCAGGTAGCAGCGGTAGGTGCGGCGACCGTGGCCGCGGAGTGCCTGGGGCGCACCCCGCCTGCGCGATATCAGCCCTTCCCAACCCGCCTCGGCACCGTTGTCATACCTCGCCCTCGCCCGGAAGTACCGCCCTCGTCGATTCGGCGAGGTGACGACTCAGGAGCACGTCTCCGAGACGTTGCGCCGCGCCGTCGTAGGGGGACGGGTCGGGCACGCCTACCTCTTCTGCGGCCCCAGGGGCGTGGGAAAGACGACTCTGGCGCGGGTCCTGGCGATGGCGCTAAACTGCCCCCGGCGCTCCGACGACGGCGAACCCTGCGGCGAGTGCGACGACTGCACCCCGGTCTGGGCGGGCCGGACCTCGCTCGACGTGGTCGAGATCGACGCGGCCTCGAACCGGGGGGTGGACGATGCGCGCGAGCTGCGGGAGCGGGCGATGTACGCTCCCTCGGACGAGGGCCGCCACAAGGTCTATATCCTCGACGAGGCTCACATGCTGACACGCGAGGCGTGGAATGCGCTCCTCAAGATCCTCGAGGAGCCGCCGCCCAGAGTCATCTTCGTCTTCGCGACCACCGAGGCGCGCAAGATCCAGCAGAGCGCCTCCCCGATACTCTCGCGCTGTCAGCGCTTCGACTTCCGCCGCATCGGCACCTCCGACATCGTGGCCCGCCTCGCCACCGTCCTCGGGAGCGAGGGGATCTCCTCCGAGCCGGCAGCGCTCCTGGCGATCGCGCGAAAGGCCAACGGCGGGATGCGCGACGGCCTCTCCCTCCTGGACCAGGTCCTGGCCCTCTGCAGCGGTGTGGTCACCGCCGACGCGGCGCTGCGCGTCCTCGGGGTCGTCGCCGACGAGCGCTACGTGGAGCTCCTCGAGATCATCGGCGACCGGGAGCATGGCCGCGTATTCGACTTCGTCGAGCGGCTGACCGACGAGGGGCACGACCTGGTCGAGTTCTACCACGGACTAACCCGGAGGCTGCGCCTCCTCCTCCGCATCTCGCTCGGCCCCGACAATGTCCCCGAGGGTATCTCCGAGGAGGCCCGCGAGCCGATGGCCAGGCTGGCCGGGGAGTTCTCGCCGGGCGACCTGGTGCGCATGCTCGCCATGTGCTCGGAGATCGAGTCGCAGGGGAGTCTGATGCGCACCGGCAGGCCGCGTCTGCTGATCGAGATGCTACTGCTGAGAATGAGCTACCTGGACCGCACGGTCGGGTTGGAGGAGCTCCTGAAGGCGCTCGGGGGGGCACACGATCCCGGAGAGTCGGCCCTTGGGCGCCCGCCGGCAGCGGAGCCGAAGCCCGGGGGCGCGAAGGCCGGGGCCATCGCCGGGCCGGGCCGAGGGTCGGTGCGCCGTACGGGTGGCGGGCCCGCCCGAAGGGATCGCATCCGTGGGGGGGGCGGAAGGGGGCCTGCGGAGGCTCCGGGAGAGGCGGACCCCGGGGGCGCGACAGGCGCGAGGATCGGGGCGGCGGCAGCCGCCGAATCGGAGAGACAGCGGAGGCTGCGCGAGGCGATCGAGGCGGAACCACGGCTGGAGTCCGCGGTCGCCGAGCTCGATCTGGAGGTTGTGGGCCGGTAGCATTTTCACCTGCGAGGTGCGCGAGATGACGAACATTCAACAACTGATGAAGGTGGGGCAGCAGCTCCAGGCCAGAATGCAGGAGCTGCAGGACACCCTCCAGAGCGAGGAGCTCTCGGCCTCGTCGGGGGGCGGCATGGTGACCGCCCGGGTGACCGGGAGGGGCGACCTGAAGGGCATCTCCATCGACCGCGAGGTGGTCGATCCCGACGACCCGGAGATGCTCGAGGACCTGATCGTGGCGGCCGTCACCGAGGCGCAGCGCCGGGCGCGGGACTTCTCCGAAGAGCGCATGAGGGGTGCATCCGGGGGACTGCCGCTCTCCTTTCCGGGGCTGGTCTGAGCCTGGCGGGACGGTTCGGGTTCTCCCGTGGACGCCATTGACGCGCTGACCCGCGAGCTTCGCAAGCTCCCAGGCGTTGGAACCAAGACGGCCCTCCGCCTCGCCTACCACCTCGTCAAGGGACCCGGGGAGGAGGTGCGCGGCCTAGCCCACGCGCTGGAGGATGTCGCCGCCCGCGTTCGTCCCTGCCCCCGCTGCGGCAACTACTGCAGCGACCGCCTCTGCCGCGTCTGCCTGGACCCGTCGCGCGACAGGGGGGTGATCTGCGTCGTGGAGGAGGCATACGACGTGGGCGCGATCGAGCGGACGGGGAGCTACCGCGGGCTCTACCACGTCCTGGGGGGGCACCTTGCGCCACTCGACGGCGTCGGGCCCGACGAACTCGGGATCGAGGCGCTCCTTGGACGTGTCAACGAATCCGAGGAGGGTCCCGGCGAGGTGATACTGGCGACCAATGCCACGATCGAAGGCGAGGCGACCGCGGTCTACATCGAGGGCCTTCTGAGCCCGCTCGGCGTGCGCGTCACCCGGCTGGCCAGGGGAATTCCCGTCGGGAGCGACCTGGAGTACCTGAGCGGCACCACCATCGCCGAGGCGCTCGACGGCCGGCGCGAGATGCGGGCCGCGAGCGAGCGGCCGCGCGGGGTTGCGCTGGCGGATAGAGGTCGAGATGAGCCTCTTCTCCCGTAGAGCAGGGCTCTTCGTCGTGGGGGCGGTGGCGGCGGCCGCGGCGACCTCGCTGACGCTTCGGGCGGTCGAGAGACACGGGCGGCGCGACCTCTTCAGCCCCAGCCCGCTGCGCAGGCTCGCCGCGCTCCAGTACCTGAACCGGCTGCCGGCCACGGTCGAGGACGTGAACGTGCTCCGCGACTACTGCGCCTGGGAGCCGGGCCGGCTGCTGAGAAACCGCGCCACCGTGGTCCTCGGCCGGATGGTGCACGAGCTGGGCGGGGGTAGGTGATCGTGACGCTCCCGAACGCGATCACCTTCGGTCGCATCGCCGCGTGCCCATTCGTGGCCTACCTGGCGCTGGCCCCCGGCACCACCAGCCGGTACGCCGCCTTCCTCCTCTTCCTGGCCGCGGCCCTCTCGGACATCTGGGACGGACACCTGGCCCGCAAGCACCGGTGGGTCACCGACGCCGGCAAGCTCCTCGACCCCCTCGCCGACAAGCTCCTCCTCGTCAGCACCTTCGTACCCTTCTACTTCCTGACCCGCCGTGGGGACGAGCTGGGCGGGATGCCCTGGTGGGGAGAGATGCCGCTCTGGGTGCTCGTCGTCGTGCTGGGGCGCGAGCTCCTTATCACGGCATTTCGCGGCTACGCCGCCAGGCGCGGCGTCGTGATCGCGGCCGGGAGGATCGGCAAGCACAAGACGCTGGCGCAGAGCGTATTCGCCGGGGCGCTCCTGCTATGGTACCCGACCGCGATCTCGGCGGCCGAAGGGGGCTGGTCGGGTGCGCTCTGGGTGGGGTTCAGACACTTCCACGGTTCTCTCATCGCGGTTTCGCTCGCCCTGGCCGTGGCGCTGACCGTAGCCTCCATGGCCGACTACCTCTGGCGGCACCGGGAAGTCGTCACGGGGCGGCGCTGAGCCGTGTAGCGCCTCCTGTGGACCGGACCTCCCTTTTTTGCGAATTTGGGGCAGGCGCACACAATCCGGCCGGGCCGGTCAGCTTCGGATCAGGAAGGCGGCTCCATTGAATCCCTCAGAGGTCGAATCCCATCGGTCCGCCAGAGACGCCTCCGAGGCCATTGGCGACCAGGATCTCGCGACGGTGGACGAGGCGAAGGCGCACGGTGCGGTAGCGGATCCCCCCGGGGACTCGGCGGACGATCCTGCCGAGAGCGCCTCGACCCCACCGGAGGAGGCGCCGGACGCCGAGGGTGCGGACGACGGGGAGGAGCTTGTCGGCGACGAGGCTGTCGGCGACGAGAGCGACCGTCTGCGGGGGGAGCGCGACCGCTACCGGGACCGGCATTTGAGGCTGGCGGCCGACTTCGACAACTACCGCAAGCGCACCGAGGATCGGCTCGGGCAGCGCTGGGATCTCGCTCAGGCCGACCTCGTCGCGTGCCTCCTCGACCCTCTGGACGACCTCCTCCGGGTGACCGCCCTCGAGCCCGAGAGCGCATCGGTCGAGGCGATCGTCGAGGGGGTGGAGATGGTCGAGCGCAAGTTCCTCCAGGTGCTCGATGAGGCCGGGGTGGAGATCGTCGATCCGCTCGGCGAGCCCTTCGACCCGAACACGATGGAGGCGATGATGCGCGTTCCACCCGAGTCGGACGACCTCGAGGACACGGTGGAGAGAGTCTTCCAGCGCGGCTACGCCCTTAGGGGCCGGCTGGTGCGGCCGGCGCGCGTCAGCGTCTACAAGGGATGATGGCGAAGGCGGAAAAGGACTACTACAAGATCCTGGGCGTCTCGGAGGACGCCGACGCGGAGACGATCAAGAAGGCGTACAGGGCTCTCGCCAAGGACCACCACCCGGACGCGAACCCCGGCAACCCCCGGGCAGCCGAGCGCTTCAAGGAGGTCGGCGAGGCCAACGGCGTCCTCTCCGACCCCGACAAGCGCCGCAAGTACGACCGGATGCGCAAGCTGGGCGCCTTCGGTCTGGGCGGGCAGCGAGGCGGCGGGTCGCCGGGCGGTGCTTCGCAACAGAGCTTTTCCTTCGAGGATCTGGGCGGCTTGGGCGGATTCTCGGACATCTTCTCCTCGCTCTTCGATCGGGGG
This sequence comes from Gemmatimonadota bacterium, assembly GCA_021295835.1. Taxonomy (GTDB): domain Bacteria; phylum Gemmatimonadota; class Gemmatimonadetes; order Longimicrobiales; family Gaopeijiaceae; genus Bin94. The sequence goes on from JAGWBP010000011.1 coordinate 25,942, forward strand.
CGCCGGAGAAGGAGCCCCGGAGACACCGGCTCGCCCAGGCGTGGGGGCAGGGTGGAGCGGGTCGTGGAGGTCCCCTTCATGACGGCCGCCAAGGGGGGCAGAGTGGAGCTGGAGGTGCCGATCGACGAGGAGTGCGCCACCTGTCTGGGGTCGGGTGGGGCCCCCGGCACCGACTGGCCGAAGTGCGCCGAGTGCAAGGGCTCCGGCACCGTCTCCTTCGGGCAGGGTGGCTTTGCGGTCAAGCGCCCCTGTCCCGCCTGCGCCGGGCGGGGCGAGAGGCCCGCGAAGCGGTGCGGCGCGTGCGGGGGGGAGGGGAGCGTCCACCAGAGCCGCAAGATTCAGCTCTCGGTGCCGCCCGGGGTGCGCGACGGCTCGAAGCAGCGCCTCGGCGGGCAGGGCGAGCGGGGGCGGAAGGGTGGATCGCCGGGCGATCTGATCGTCACCTTCCGGGTGATCCCCCACCGCTTCTTCAGGAGCGAGGGGAACGACATCCACGTCACCGTGCCGATCAACCTGGCCCAGGCCACCCTCGGCTCCCGCATTCGGGTAGGCACCATCTGGGGGAATAAGGTGGTCCTGCGCATCCCGGCCGGCAGCCAGCCGGGGACGCGATTTCGCGTAGAGGGGCAGGGAATCCGCCGGGGTGGCGACACCGGCGACCAGTTCGTCGAGATCCAGGTGAAGGTGCCGAGGGAGCTGACCGACGAACAGGCGGAGCGGATGCGCGAATTCGCCGAGTCGAGGCGGATGAATTGGTGAGGTCGGGTATGCGGTGAGGCTCGCCCCGGAACACAGCCGGCCGCAGTCGTGTATTGACGGGGACGGCCGCAACCCGCCAGCTTCAGAGGAGCCCGGCGGTGCGCGCCGGAGCGCACTTTCGGTTGGCTGGATCTCGGGGAGGAGCAGGGAATGAGGAAAGCACTGGGCACGGCTGCCCTTGCGGCAGTCGGTGCCGTTACGGCGGCGGCGTGCGGAGGCGAAACCGGTTTGCGGGCCTTTCGGGACAACTTCGACTCGCTGGCGTCTGGATGGCAGGTCTCGGAGGGAGTGTCGGTTGAGGAGGGGTCCCTTCGTCTGACAGCCGGGCAAGTGGTCTCGCCCGAGGCGACGTACGCCTTCCCCGATCCTTACGGACTCGGTTGGGAGCTCGAAACCAGCATAGACCTGCCCGCTGGCTTGGCGTGCTTGGCGATCCAGGTCTATGCTGGCGATGTGCGGCGTCACACATGGGCCCTCGAAGTCGGCTTCTATGCAGACACCGTCTTCACGGTCTTTGACTGGTCCCTCCAGGTAGGTGATGGCCCGGACGCCTGGGAGGCCATCGGGATATCGCCGGGTCAGCAGCGTATACCCGGCTCAGTGCAAAGCAAGATCCGGGTGTCCAGGGGGGGAGGCGTCACGGTCTGGATGCAAGACGACGAGGTCCTCTCCGAGACGATACCCGAGGTGTCCCAGGGGGTGGTCAGCGTCACGCTGAAGGCCAGCAGATGCAGAATCAGAGCGGGTATCGTGACGGTCGACTGGATCGAGATAGCGGAGATCGGCTGACCGAGGCCTCCCACGGCATCCGGGTGGAGCTGCACCCCCGCTGGACCGCTCCGCTCGCCCTTCCGTACTGTAATGTTTGCTTTACAATATGTAATCCGTGGTTTACAATGTCGTGCCCGTGGCTTCGTTCTCCTCCAGGCGCGTCAGCGCCTGCGCTAGGTCGGGCCTCGCCGTGAGCACACCCCCCATTGGGTCCCCTCCTTCGCCCACGTGGGCGGGGACCGTCCGGATCGTGTAGTCGCCGAGCTCCAGCGTCACCGCTAGCTCGCCCCACTCGAGGGGGGTCGACACGGGGGCACCGGGCAGGGGTCGCACGCAGTATGGGGCCGCGATCAGCCGTCCGGGTCCGTTCTGCACGTAGTCGATGTAGACCTTGCCATCCCGTTGGGAGGGAAGTCGCGCAACCGTCGCGATATCGCCGAGCTCCCTTGTCGCGATCAGCGCCAGGAGGTGGCCGATGCTCCGAGATTGTTCGAAGGTGACCTGCCCCCCCAGCGGCACCAGGACGTGCAGTCCGGTCGAGCCGCTCGTCTTGACGAACGACGGCAGCCCGATCAGATCGCATAGCTCCCGGAGGAAGAGGGCGATCGTGACGACGTCGGCGAGCGGTGCCCCCTTCGGGTCGAGGTCGAGCACGCAGAAGTCGGGGGACTCGACGGTCGCGGCGCGGCTCTGCCAGATGTGGAGCGGGATGCTGGCGCTGTTGGCGATGTAGAGAAGCGATTCCAGGTCGTCGGCCACGCAGTACTGCAGCCCCCTCTCGGACCCCTCGCTGTAGAGGCGCACGCGGCGGATCCACGCAGGGGCGAAATCGGGGAAGTTCTTTTGGAAGAACGATTTGCCATCGATCCCATCTGGATACCGGGTGAGCACCAGGGGCCGATCGGCAAGGTAGGGGAGGAGCACAGGCGCGACGGCCCGGTAGTACTCGACCAGGTCGCCCTTGGTGTAGCCGGCGTCCGGCCAGAGCACCTTGTCCAGGTTGGTGAAGTGCACGACCCGATCCGGTGGGGTCTCTGCCAGAGGCTCGGGCTCGGGCAGCGACCGTTCGGCTTCTACCGGGCCGCACTCCTCCGGTGCCTTGTCGGTCCGTATGCGCAGCAGAGAGGGCTGACGGAGAACACCCGACCCGGTGACCTCCTTGTAGCGCACCTCGGCCACGAGCTCCGGCGCTACCCAGCGGTGCCTGCCGGTCCCGGCCGCCTCCGCGCCCATCGGCGGCCCGGCGCTCCCCGCGGCCTCGCGCAGCCGAGCGCCGAGCTCCTCCAGCATCTCCATGTCGAAGCCGGTCCCCACCCGGCCCGCGTAGCGATAGGTGCCATCGTGCCACGACGCCAGGTGCAGGGCACCGAAGCCAGGGCGGTCGCCCTCCGGCTCGGTGTAGCCGTGCACTGCGAAGTCCGCTGTCCGCACTCGGCACACCTTCAGCCAGGCGGCGCTTCGGCCCGGCAGGTACCGCGAGTCGGCACGCTTGGCGACCACGCCCTCGAGGCCCATATCGACCACGCGCCGATATACCGCCACCCCCTCGCTGGCGATGTGCTCCGAGTAGCGCACCGGCCCAGCGGTGGGGAGCGCCTCCCTCAGCAGCTCCTTCCTCGCGACGAGCGGGATGCCGCGCAGGTCGTATCCCTCGCATGCGAGCAGGTCGAAGGCGTAGTAGGTGGCGGGGAGGGCGACAGCCGCCCGCGCCACATCGGCTTCTCGCCTTAGCTGGCCCCGCCGCTGCACCAACCCGAAGGAGGGAAGTCCCTCGAAGTCGTTCACGACCACCTCGCCGTCCAGGATCAGCGACCGGTACGGCAGTCTGGCCACCGCCCTGGCCACCTCTGGAAAGGTCCGCGTCAGCTCATTGCCACTTCGCGAGAAGAGCTGCGCTTCGCCCTGGTCGGCCGCGCCCAGGAGACGGTACCCGTCGTACTTCACCTCGAATAGCCATCCGGTCCGCGAGAAGGGCTCGTCGCGCGCCGTGGCGGTCATGACGGTCACCTCTTCCGGTCGCACTTCGGCCAGCGCTCCTCCCGCGTCCCCGCACAGATCCCTGAGGCGGGCGCCGAAGTCGCCACCGGCACCTAGCTCCTCCACGGTCAGCCCCGAGAGTATCGAGTCGTCCGGGTAGGCGTCGGTTCCCGAGGAGGGGTCCTCGTAGTCGTCCCGCTCCTTGATCAGGAGCCAGTGGTTGTCGGCGCCGCCCTTCGTCCTCACCAGCGTCCACCGACCGCGCAGCTTGTAGCCGTGCAGGTCGAAGAGCAGCTTGCCGCTCCGCATCCCCTCGTCTGGGTCCTCGACCGGCGTCCACCTCCCCCGATCCCACACGATGGACGGTCCCGCGCCGTAGCTGCCCTCGGGAATCACGCCCTCGAAGTCGGCGTATTCGAGCGGGTGGTCCTCGACCTTCACCGCGAGGCGCTTGTCCGCCTGGCTGGGGGACGGACCCTTCGGGACCGCCCACGAGACGAGCACGCCGTGCATCTCGAGGCGCAGGTCCCAGTGGAGCGAGGAGGCGCGGTGCTTCTGCACCACGAAGGTCCCGCCCCCGTCCACACCGGCTCCGCCGTAGGGTTCACCCGTTGACGAGGCGGAGCGTTTCTCCCGGTAGCGCTGGAGGCGCCTGTCGGTGTCCGGCGGCTGCAAGCGGTGGTCGAGACTCGCAGGCCCGTCGCCTCGCCTCTGGGGCGCATCTACCTCGGTTGGCCGCATTCGCCCCATCTCTGTAGGTTAGCGGATGGCCCCCCGACCGATCTCCACGTCAACCGTCTCCTTCGGCCTTGTGTCGCTCCCGGTCAAGCTCTACTCGACCGGCCAGTCGTCGGCCAAGGTGCGCTTCAACTGGATCAACCGGGATACAGGCGCTCGTGTCAAGTACCGGTACGTCGACGGTCAGAGCGGCGAGCCGGTGGAGCGCGACCGTCTGGTCAAGGGCTACGAATTCGCAAAGAACCAATATGTCACCTTCGAGCCCGACGAGCTCGGAGCGATCGAAGCGCAGTCCGACGAGTCGATCGAGATAACGGAGTTCGTTCCCGCCACCGAGATCGACCGTGTCTACCTGGAGCGCGCCTACTACCTGGGTCCTGCCCGTGGCGGTTCCCGCGCCTATCGACTCCTCTCGGCCGCGCTCCGCGAGATGGGCAGGGTTGCGATTGCGCGTCACTCGGCCCGGGGCAAGCAGCGCCTCGTCATGATCCGCCCGATCGGCGAGGGGCTCATCCTGGAGCAGCTCTACTACCCCGAGGAGGTGCGCTCCTTCGACGAGGTTCCGGTGGAGTCGGCGGAAGTTGGGGAGGCGGAGCTCGCCTTGGCGAAGCAGTTCATCGAGCAGGCGGCCAGCGAGTCGTTCGACCCGTCCCGCTACCGCGACGAGGTGCGCGAACGCGTCCTGGCGCTGATCGACCGCAAGATCGAGGGCGAGCAGATCACCCTCGCTCCCCAGGAGGAGCCCGAGACCAGGATCATCGACCTGATGGCGGCTCTGAAGGCCAGTCTGGGGTCCAGCGGGGCGTCGCCCCCAGCGGAGGGCGAGGAGCGCACGGCAACCCCGGCATTGACCGCTTGAGTCCAATCCGCTAGCATCAGAGGGTCTACGATAATGTCCAGTGGGTGTGTGCCGCACACGGGCGGTCGAGTTGAAGTGACCTCTGCGGCACCGCACAAGGGCCCTACGGAGGGGCGAACGAACAAGCGCTACTGATCCCATGGCAGGATACATCCCGAAGCGTGCGCTGTGCGCCGCGCTTCTGCTCTGTCTCTGCGGCCTCGCCAAGGCGGCGGCCCAGCGTCCGTTGGATGGCGCTGGCGAGCTCTCGGCGGGCTTCGAGCTGGGGCAGAACTACCCAAATCCGGTTAATCGCGAGACTCGGATCCCCTTCGAGCTCGGCGAGTCTCTCTTCGAGGAGGGGAGGCCGGTCGCCGTATCGATCCGCATCTACAACGTCCTGCAGCAGTTCGTGGGTGCGCCGACCGCTCTGCGGCACCCCGACGGCTCGGGGCTGCCTCTCCTGCAGCTCGAGTACGGATCGCCGGGGCGCTACGAGGCCCACTGGGACGGAACGGACCGGAGCGGACAGCCGGTGGGGTCGGGGGTCTACTTCGTGCAGATGCGGGTGGATGGACGGGAGCCCGCCATTCGGAGGATGTTCGTCAGGAGATAGCGCGTGAGGACTCTCCCCTTCGAGACGCCTCGACGCTCCTCGCCACCCCTCTTCCTGGCTCCCCAGGCCGGAGTGTCGGAGTCGCCCTTTCGGAGGCTCTGCCGCAGCTATGGGGCAGATGTCGTGCTCACGGAGTTCGTGAGCGCCGAGGGGATTGTGCGGGGTAGCTCCCGCACCGCCGAGTACCTCCGCTTCGACGACGAGGAGCGGCCGATCGGCATCCAGATCTTCGGGGCCGATCCGGGCGCAATGGCCGCCGCCGCGGCGCTCGTCGAGGAGGTGTACCGGCCCGACTTCGTGGACATCAACTTCGGGTGCCCGGTCAAGAAGGTGGTCAGGCGCAACGGGGGGTCGGGGTGCCTGCGCGATCTGGGCCTGGTGCGCCGAATCGTCCGCGCGGTCTCTTCGGCCGTCTCGGTGCCGGCGACCGTCAAGTTCCGCTCCGGCTTTGACGAGGCCACCCGCGATCCGGTGGCGATCGCACGCGCCTGCCGAGACGGTGGCGCCGCCATGGCGACGCTGCACCCGCGCACCCGCGCCGACATGTACTCCGGCCGCGCCCGCTGGAGCGAGATCAGGGCGGTCGTCGCCGCCCTGGACATCCCCGTCATCGGCAATGGCGACGTGCGGACGGGCGAGGATGCGCGCCGGATGTGGGAGCGCACCGGGTGCGACGGCGTCATGGTTGCGCGAGGCTGCCACGGGGCGCCATGGCTCTTCCGGCAGGCCCGCGCCGCCCTGGACGGACGCCCAGTCCCCGGGCCACCCGACACTCGTACTCGCTTCGAGATCTGCATCTCGCACGCCGAGAACGCCGTGGCCTTCGAGAGCGACGGGGAGCGGGCACTTAGGGACTTCCGCAAGCACCTCGGGTGGTACACCAAGGGGCTGCCCGGGGGGCGAAGGCTGCGCACCCGGCTCTTCCAGGTCCAGGAGCTGGGCGAAGTCCGGGCCCTCCTGGGCGAGTACTCCGGGGGGGTTTGCGAATCGCACGAGGCGATGTAACGTTACCGTCGCCCGTTGGCCGGATCCGTCCGCCGCCGGGCCGCTGATTGAGAGGGGGCGATACGGCTTCGACGGGACTTGGAATCTCGAAGCTGCGTGCCGAGGCCCGGGGCCTCGTAACAACCCCGGAACAACCATGACAGCCAACACTGAATTGGCCCTGGCAGCTTAGACAAGCTGCCCGCTTCCCTGTCTGCCCGCCCGAGGCGGGCTCCGGAGGCGTCGATAAGTCGGGCTGGTCCCACGGCGGCGTCGCCGCGCCGAGGGACGAGAAACCAGGCGACTAGCCCGGCGGAGGTGGGTCGCCGACCTCAGCCGACGGCGAAGTTGAATGGCGTCCTACGCACGTAGAAGCTTGGAGCGACTTTTTCTCGGACGCGGGTTCGACTCCCGCCGCCTCCACTCGCGGTTGGTGCGCAGCAGCGCAAGGTGCCTTCCGATATGCCGAAACCAGCCGAAACCGACAGGAGAACAGCCGCACAGTGAAGCGCAAGCTGGCGTACCTCGGCGCCATCTTCCCGGCGATCATCGTGGCCGACATCCTCACCAAGCGGTGGGCCGAGGAGACGCTGCGCGGAGCGCCGCAACCCGATTTCCTGGGTGGCTACGTTCCGCTTACACTCGCCTACAATCGGGGTGCCGCCTTCGGGATCTCGATCGGCGACGACCCGCGATGGGTCTTCATTCCGATCGCGCTGGCCGCCCTGGCGCTGATGTCGGTACTGTTCGTCCGCGCACACGGGCGTGACCACCTGCGCATCGTCTCGCTGGTCTTGGTGGTGACTGGGGCGGTGGGCAACCTGATCGACCGGATCCGCTGGGACCGGGGTGTGGTGGACTTCATCGGGCCGGTGGATCTGGGCTTCATGCACTGGCCGATCTTCAACGTCGCCGACATGGCGATCTCCTGCGGGGCGGTGCTCCTGGCCACCTCCTTCTGGATGGAGGAACGCGCGATGAAACGCGACGGAGCGGAGGCAGAGGCCGGTAACCCCGACTAGCCACCCTGCTCGAAGGCGACGTAGTCGATCCGCCGTCGCCGCACGCTGACGACCCGGAAGCTCCCCGACGGTACCGCGACCGCGTCTCCTGGCTTGGCCACCCCCTCCAGGGCGCCGAAGAGGTACCCGCCGATCGTGTCGAAGTCCTGGCCCAGCTCGACTCCGAGCCGCTCCTCCACGTCGCGCACGGGAGTGCCCCCGTGGATCAGGGTGTGCCCCTCGTCGGTCTCCTGGAAGTCGAGCGGCTCGTCCACCTCGTGCTCGTCCTGGATCTCGCCCACGATCTCCTCGATTAGATCCTCGAGGGTGGCGAGTCCCGCCGTGCCGCCGAACTCGTCGACCACAATGACCATATTGGCGCGCTCGGCCCGCATCTCGCGGGTGAGCTCCTCGACGGGCTTGGTGGCGGGGGCGAAGCCGATCGGGCGCACGACCTCGCGGATCCTGGTCAGCCCCTGCCGCGCAGCGCGCCATAGATCGCGGGCCAGGAGCACGCCGATGATCTGATCCAGGTTGCCGTCGAAGACCGGGAGGCGGAGCTTGCCGCCCTCCAGCATCGTGTCCATGGCCTCCTCGACCGTTGCCTCGACGGGGACGGCCACGATGTCGATCCGGGGCGTCATGACCTCGCTGACGGCGATCGCGTCGAGCTGCATGACATTCGACATCACCTCGAACTCCCCCTCGTCGATTGCGCCCTCCCGGCGCCCGATCTCCGCGAGGGCACCGATCTCGGCGCGCGATACCGTCACCGAATGGGTGTCCGTCGGCTTGATCCATCTGCTGAGGTAGCCGAGCGGCACGATTAGCGGCTTGGTGGCGACGACCAGCCCGCGGAGCAGGTACGCGGCCGGCTTCGCCAACTGACGGCAGTAGGTGGCGCCGATCGTCTTGGGGATGATCTCCGAGAGGACCAGGACCGCGAGGGTCAGCGCGGCGGCAAAGATGCCCACCGCGAAGTCGCCCCCAAAGGCGCGGGCCGCGATTGCGCCTCCCATCGTGGCACCTACCGTGTGGGCGATGGTGTTCAGCGTCAGGATGGCCGTAATTGGCTCGTCGATCCTGCTCTTCATTCCGTGCAGGATCTCGCCGGCCCGGTCGCCCCGGCGCTGGAGCACCGCGATGTAGGAGCGGCCCACCGAGAGGAGCACCGCCTCGAGCACCGAGCAGAGGAAGGAGACCGCCAGGCTGGCGGCCACCACAACGGCCAGTAGGATCAGCAACTTCGGCGCATGGGCGTCGCTCTGCGATGCGAGCGGTTCATAGCAGCGGGATCGACACGCTCTCCCGGCCCCACGAGAAGTCGTAGGTGCGCTTGCGCCCCCCCAGCGTCCGGAAGTTCACGATGTTCCGCTGGTCTTCGAAGAGGTTGAAGAGCAGCCGATTCCGGATCTCTACACGCTCGGTGCCTGCTGGCAGCGCATACTCGAGCCGATACCACCACATGATCTCGTCGATGATGTCCGCATCCTCCACGCCTCGTGCCGCCACCCTCCCCATGAGCGTCACCTCCCCGACTCGCAGCAGGAGCAGCTCGTTGATGTACGCCTCGACTGTCGAGTCGACCTCCGGGCTGTCGGCCAGCACGAACTCCATGTCGGAGCTGTGCTCCATCACGGCGAACTGCAGATCGTCCCAGAAGAAGCGGATCTCCGCGCTGAGCCCCCCCTCGGTGACGCGCATGTCGGCCACGGAGAGGCGGAAGGGGTGGGACGTCGCGGCGGCCGAGACCACCGCGACACATGCGCATAGTACCGCGAGTGCGACGCGACCCGGATTTCCCAACCCCCCATCTGTTCGATTGCGGTACATTTTCGAAGTGGCCCGCGCCGGAGCGGAGCTGAGTTCGGAGCGCATTGAGCTTGGCGAAACCCGAAGGCGGCGCGTGGCGTATGCGTGGAAGATGCCTACAAATATGCCTTCGGATCAACCTACGCCATGGACCAACCGAACTGAATGGACGAGCCGTCGACGACTAGTCGCAGCGACCTGGTGGCCAGGGTGGGCGTGCACCTCCCGGGGAGTCGGGGCGCTGCAGCAGTGGTCGTGGTCGTGCTGGTAGGCGTCGCGTGGGCATTGTTTCCCGCGCGACTGCTGGGCCAGTTTCGGCTCGGAGGACAGGGTCTCTATCGCAATCACGTCGTGGATGACTTCGGCTACGGGGGGCGCGTGGAGATTGACCTGGGAGTGCTGGTCTCGGGGCTGGGCATTGCCGGGATCTTCAACACCTTCCCCTGCGGCGAAGAGGATTGCGGCCCTCTCACCGAGGTGGGGGGCCAGGTCACCTTCGGCGGGCACTCCGCCTACGTCGGCCTCAACGTGGTACGAGTCACCCGCGGCGCGGAGGGCGAGGCGGGTGACCCCGACTGGAGGCACTCGGCGGTCGTGGGGGTCAGGGTCGGCGGCCTCCTCCCGATTGCGGTGCCCTTCCTGGAGATTAGACAGTCCCTCGGGTCCGGCCTGGGCGACCAGACGGTCGCCGTCGGTGTGCTCGTCGGCCCCGCCGGCTCCCGCCGTGCGCCTCGCAGGCCCCCCAGATAACCGTGGACTCCCTGCTGGAGCGCCCGATCCGTGCCATTGGGCGCGGCTGGATGACGGGGGCGGAGCACGCCGGCCAGATGGGGCTGCTCCTCTGGGGTACCGCCACCACCACGGCGCGGCTGCGTGTACCGCTACGGGCGTTCGCCAACCAGCTCTACGTGATGGGCGTGCAGAGCATCCCGATCGTCGTCGTCACCTCGGTCCTTTCCGGGATCGTCACGTCGCAGCAGGGTGGCTACCAGATCACCGCGACGGTTCCGCTATACGTGCTGGGGAGCGTGACGGCCAAGAGCATCGTTCTCGAGCTGGCGCCGGTGCTTACCGCGATCGTGCTGGTCGGCCGGGTCGGCGCGCGCATTACCGCAGAGCTGGGCACGATGGCCGTCTCGGAACAGATGGACGCCTACCGCTCGCTAGGGCGCGACCCCCTAATCGTGCTGGGCGCGCCCCGCATCCTGGCCGGACTGGTCGTTATGCCGCTCCTGGTCGGAATAGCCAACATCGTCGGGCTGATCTCCGGCATGGTCTCCGCCCACATCGCGCTGGACCTCAGCTTCGAGACCTTCCTCTTCGGGGCGCGCCTCTTCTGGTTCTCGTGGGACCTTTTCTACTCCTTCCTCAAATCCCTGGTCTTCGGCTTCGCGATCCCGGTAATCGCGATCCACATGGGGCTGCGCGCCGGTGGCGGCGCCGAGGGCGTCGGGCGCATCACCACCGCCTCGGTGATGTTCCAGATGCTGACGATCCTAACCCTCGACGCCATGTTCCCGGCGCTCCTCCTCGACTAGGCCGCCCCGGACGCCAACGCACCATGAGCTCTCCCGTTCTCCGGTACCTGGGCACCCACAAGGCCTTCGGCAAGCCGGTGCTGACCGGCGTTGACCTGGAGATCGAAGAGGGCGAGATGTTTGCCATCTTCGGGCCCTCCGGCACTGGCAAGAGCGTGCTCCTCAAATCGACGATCGGACTGGTTGTGCCCGATCGCGGCGACGTGGAGGTGCGCGGGGATTCGGTCTTCTTCGGCGGCCGCAGCGCGCTCCTGGCCGCGAGGCGGCGGGCCCGCTACGTCTTCCAGAATTCGGCCCTCTTCGACTCGCTGAATGTCTACGAGAACGTCGAGACGGGCCTGCCCCCCGAGCAGTTGGCGCGCATGAGTCGCGAGGAAGCCGCCAGCGCGATCTGGAGGGCGCTCGAGCTAGTGAATCTCGACCCGCCCCAGGTGATGCCGCTCGTGCCCAGCGAGCTCTCCGGCGGGATGAAGAAGCGTGTCGGCATCGCACGCGCCATCGTGGGTAGACCGAGCATCCTGCTCTGGGACGAGCCCACCACCGGACTCGACCCGGTGAACACCGCTGCGGTGGAGCGCCTGATCAAGCGGCTCTCGCGGGAGCTGCGCGTCACCTCGTTGCTGGCCACTCACGACGTGGAGGGGGCGCTCTGGATGTGCGACCGGGTGGCAATGCTGGAAGGTGGCACCCTGCGCTTCCTCGGAACCCCCGGCGACTTCAGGTCCTCTGCGGACCCGGTAGTCAGGGCCTTTGTTGACCGCGCGGCCGCCGAGGCCGCCCTGGACGAGGTGGAGATGCAATGAGCCGAGCCGACCTGCGCAGCAGCGGGCTGTCGCCCGAGGAGATCATGAACGCGGTACCCCCGACCGCGAAGATCCGCGAATTCCGCATAGGCGTCTTCGTGGTCGTCGGTGTCCTCGGCTTCCTGGTCTTCCTCTTCATGATGACCGACCCGGGCACCTTCCGGGGGCGCTACACGATCCATACCCGGCTCTCCGACGCAGGTGGCGTGCGCAACGGCGACCCAGTGCAGTTGCGCGGAATCAACATCGGGCGGGTCACGGGATCCAAGCTTGCCGGGCCGGATGTTGTGCTCGCGCTGGAGATCGAAAACGAATGGCGCCTGCCTAGGGGGTCGAGCGCGGTGCTGGCCTCTGCGGGCGTGCTCGGCGGCATAGTGGTCTCGATAGAGCCGGGCAGCGACGAGGGCTTCGTCGAGCCGATGGAGGAGATCCGCGGCGCGAGCTATCCGGGGATGATGGAGTCGGCTGGCGAACTGGCGGTCGAGGCCGAGGAGGCGATGGGCCAGATCCAGAACCTGCTCGCCGACTCCACGCTCGAGGCGGCTGCCGCCTCGATATCGAGCATTCGCGACCTAGTCGTCAACATCTCGCGGCTAACCGACAGCCAGGCGCACGAGCTTCACGAGCTGACCGGCGCCCTGCGGAGGTCAGCCGAGAATGTCGAGGGGATCACCTCGGCCGAGGAGTGGAGCGGGGTGCTGGCATCCGCCGAGACGACGATCGCCGCTCTAGACGGCGTGTCGACCGAGATGGGGGAGTCGGTCGCGCTCCTGAACGGGGTGCTCGCGCGCATCGAGCGTGGCGAGGGCACGCTCGGCCTCCTCTCGACCGACGACCGGCTCTACGAATCGCTCGTCGCCACGACGGAGAGCCTTCGCGAGCTGGTCGTCGACCTGAAGGACAACCCCGAGCGCTACGTCAAGGTCGAGATCTTCTAGGCACCGCTGGCAAGGCGCTTCGCGGGGCGCATGGCGGGGCCATTCGCCCAAGAGGCAACGCAGAGCGAAGCCCGAGGCTACCAGCCGGGGGCGAAGTGGAAGCCGCTGACCCAGCCGCCCGCATCGGGCCGATGCCACGGGTACGCGTAGTACCACTCCATCACCAGCACCCCAAGCAGGTTCGCCCGCAGCGAGAATCCGGTGCTGACCACGGGAACGCGGTCTGCCGTCTCGCGGTCGAAGATCAGCTTCGCCTCGTGGTCGCGGTCCCAAGCCACCCCCGCGTCCGCGAAGGCGGTAAGCTCTAGCGGCAGGTAGGGGAAGTTGATGAGCCCGAAGTCCTCGATTCCGGTGACCGGCAGGCGGATCTCCGCGTTGACCACCCCTACGCGGTGGCCAAATAGTCTGTCCAGCTCGGAGCAGTTGTTGAGCACCGTGGCCGAGCACTCGTTGCTCAGGTCGAAGGAGTAGTAATCGTACCCCCTCACCAGGGTCTCGTAACCCAGGAAAAACGGGTTCACCCTGTCTCCGATCCCATCGAGGTCGCCGTAGCGCCCCAGATGCAGACCGCGCGCGGCGAGCGTCAGCGGACCTCCGCCGTTGAAGTAGCGGCGGTAGTCGAAGGTAAGGGTGTGGAAGTTCGCGGTCCCGACGGTTGTCCCGGCCTCGATTCGGAAGCGCGCGCCACGCACGGGGCTGGTGAACGCCATGTAGGAGTTGTCCCCGACGAATGCAAGCGATGTCGAGCCCATGTACAACGGGCCGTAGGTGTCGATCTCCTCGCGCCTGAAATCGAGTGTTTGCCCGAAGGAGTCCACTTCGTACAGCTCGACTTCGCGATGCCAGCCGTAGCGCGTGAAGCCCAGCCCGGCCTCCAGGCGTCGGGTCGCCGACAGGGGGAGCGCGACCATCCCTTCGACGCCGTCGGTCGTGATCCGGTAGTTGTCAAATATGTACAGGCTGTTGCCGGACTCCGCCGTGCCGCGCCCCCACCTCCGATACAGCGTCGGCGAGTGCTGCACGCCGACGCCCCAGTTCCAGCGGCGCTCCTGGTTCAGGTAGAACGCCATCCCGCCGATGTCTCTGAGGGTGCCGTTCGCCAGGAGCTGCACGCCCAGGAACCTGTCGCCGAGCATGTCGCTGAAGGTTGCGGAGGTGGCTCCAGAGGCGGATCCGCCGTATGGATCGACGCCCACTCCGATGGTTGGCTGGCCGATGTAGTCGAGCTCAAGCGAGGGATCGTACGGCTCGGCCTGGTCGGCCAGGTAGACGCTGTCTGCCACCAGCCCCATGTGCGGGTCCGTCAGGTACATCGCCACCCGGCTCTGAAGGGCCGGATCGCCCGGTGGTAGCAGCCTTCCCGGGTGGGGCGCGCCGTGGGCGACGAAGTCGACCGTGGTGGAGATACTGTCCGGATAGGCCGTGTTGATGACGTAGCCCCGCTCGTGGAAGACCGAGAAGGCAAGCAGATCGGCGCGCGGCGAGTACGAGAAGGCTGGCGAGTTAGGGGTGATCCCGGTGACTCCGGTGACCGACCTAGTGATCCTGCGCAGATCGCCGTCGGAGAGGCCTAGGTGGTAGATGTCCGAGAAGCCGTCGGCGTCGGCGACGAAGTAGATTCCGTCGCCGGTGTGGTCGTAAACCGGATTGATGTGCTTCGCGCCGTCAAAGACGGAGAGCGGCGAGACCGCGAGCGTCTCCAGCTCCAGGAAGGAGAGGACGTAGTTGCCGAAGGAGAGCTTCTCGAAGCTGGTCTCTGGGCCTCGGTCCGAGACGAATACGAGGCGCTTTCCGTCCGGCGACCAGGAGGCCTGCAGGTCGGCGTGCTTGTCGTTGGTCAGCTGCTGGACGCTCCCGCTCTCCAGGTCGTAGAGGTACAGATCGGCGATCCCGCCCCGCAGGCCGCTGAAGGCGATACTGCGGCCATCGGGAGACCAGGCGGGGTTCTGTATCGCTCCCACGCCCTCTACCTCGATGCGGTCCTCCATGCGGCCGCTCTGCACATCCAAGATCGCCAGGTGGTTGTCCCCGTCGGCGAAGACCACGAAGGCGAGCTTGCGGCTGTCGGGCGACCAGGAGCCGCTGCTGTCGATGTAGCGGATGCCATCGACGTAGGCCGTCTCGTTGCGCCGCAGCGAGCGCAGGATCCTGCCGGTGGTCACGTCGGCCAGGAAGAGGTCCATCGAGAAGACGTCCTTCTCCGACTGGAAGACGATGTAGCGGCCGTTGGGACTGAGCGAGGGGGCGACATTCACGCGCCCGGCGCCGCACTCCTCGCAGAGGAGCACGTCGCCCGTCTCGTACGGCTCGGTCTTTCCGGCCATAAGCGGCCGGTAGGCGTCCTCGATCGCCTCCCACCACTCGGCCGAGATGCTGTCGGAGGGCATGCCATAGACCTGCGCGATCGCCTGCTCCCATCCGCCGCCGAGCGCGTTGCGAAAGAAGTCCTGCACGGAGTCGTCGCCGTAGGTGCCGCCGATGTACGAGAGGAAGGCCTGCCCGAAGCGGTAGGCGAAGTACCTCGGGTTGCGGCTTATTTCCCTGAGCGACGGCTTGTCGTCGCGAAGGAGGTGGTCGCGGAGCCACATCGCGGTGTGGGGATGTTCGCGCCCCATCGACATGTACTCGGCCATCCCCTCGACGACCCAGAGCGGGAGGCGCACCAGATTCATGAAGTCGCCGGTCATCCGGTTCTGGGCGACGTTGAACTGGAAGGCGTGCACCAGCTCGTGCCCGAGGATCCGATCCGTCTCGCGGTACGACGAGGTGAGCGGCATGATCACCCGGTTCTTCAGAGACTCGGTGACCCCGCCCGTTCCCTGTCCGATCGCCCCGGAGAGGGTGTTCGTCTGCTGGAAGTCGGGGTGGTCCGCGTAGATGACGAGCGGCTTCCGGCCCTCGAACTCGTGCTGAAAGAAACGGGAGAAACGCTCGTACCACCGCTCGGCCATGCGCGCGATGTCCTCGATCGCCTCGGACTCCTCCTCGTAGAAGTAGATCGTCCAGTTCGGGGTGGCGAGCTCGAAGAAGTCCCGCGTCTCGTACTGCACCTTGTTGCGACCGAAGTACTGGGCGGAGGCCGTGCTGGGCAGGGCGAGGAGAAGCACGAGGAGGCCGAGGGCGAGCTCGCGCGAGCGGCCCGGCGGTGAAGCGGAGCGTCTTGCCGACATGTGGCGTCCTTTCGTTCCGTGTCGCCTGGACTTGCTTGTTGGACCGATACCTCGACTACACCGTTAGCCCCCTGACGGGTCCACCCGGACTGCGCTGTCTGAACCGGCCCGCGCCAGCATCCCGTGGACAAACCGCCCACGGCGTCCGAGCGGCGCTGCATCCGCCGCGACGCAACCCCGCAATCTGGACAATACAGCATTACGACCCCCGGTACCAACTAGCCGAAGGGGGGGCGGGCGACCGTCGCGGCGCGAGGGACGGTCTCGGGGTCCCGACGCACCCGCAGCCACCGTTGAGCGCCGGTTGCCCCCCTGCGCGGAGGCGCTAGATTCCACCAGCCGGGCGGGTAGGGGGCACGCGGTCGGGCCACGCCGCGCGCGGCCATGAGGGTCCGCGCTTGCAGGGTTCCTACAACCGAGGACGCTGGTGCCATGCCTGAAATCGCGGTTGTCCAGACCGATCGGGCGCCGGCGGCGATCGGACCCTACTCGCAGGCTGTGGTCGCAGGCGGGTGGATATTCTCCTCCGGGCAGATTCCCATCGACCCGGCCACCGGTGCGATCCCGGGTGGAAGCGTGGAGGAGCAGACCGAGCTGGTGCTCGGCAATCTGGCTGCGGTGCTGGAGGAGGCGGGCGGCGGGCTGGGCACGGTCGTGAGGACCACCGTGTACCTGTCCGACATGATCTTCTTCGGCGAGATGAACGGCGTCTACGCCAGGCACTTCGGCGACCATCGGCCCGCCCGCTCCACGGTGGCCGTGGCAGCTCTGCCGAAAGGCGTGGACGTGGAGATCGACGCCACGGCGACGGTCGCCCCGGCGGTGCCTTGACAACAAGCGGAAGCGCGAGATTGGAGAGTTGCCGATGAAGACCATTGGGATCGCATGTGTGATGGCCGTCGTCGCAGGGTCGGCGTTCGCGGCTGGCGCGAGCGCGCAGAACGGCGCCCTTGCGGGCCGGGTGACGGAGCAGGGATCGGGACGCGTCCTCGAGGGCGTGACGGTATCGATCGCGGGGACCTCGTTCGGGTCGTTCACGAACGCCTCCGGCGGATTCCTGATCCTGTCGATGCCCCCCGGGGAGTACGGCGTGAGGGCCAGCCTGGTCGGATACCGCGCCGCCGAGGCGATTGCGGTGGTGCCCGCAGACGGCGCGGTGGAGCTCAACTTCGCGCTCAGTCCGACCGCCATTGCCCTAGACGAACTCGTCGTCACCGGAGCTGGAGTCGTCACCGAGAAGCGCAAGCTCGGCAACTCGGTCGCGACGATCAACCCGGCCTCTCTCGAGAACGCCCCGGTGAGCGACTTCAGTCAGTTGATCGCCGGGCGTGAACCCGGAGTCGTTGCCTTGCCGTCGTCGGGCTACACGGGCGAGGGCGCGCGCATCAGGGTCCGAGGCTCGGCGTCGCTCACCCAGCTCAACGAGCCGATCGTGTATGTGAACGGCATCCGGGTGGACCGCTCGGCCGTGACGACCTTCAATTTTCAGGGCAACCCGTCGCGGCTCGACGACATTCCGCCGGAGTCTATCGAGCGGATCGAGATCCTGAAGGGCGCGGCTGCCGCCACGCTCTACGGCACCGAGGCCTCGAACGGGGTCATCCAGATATTCACCAAGAAAGGCCAGATCGGGGCGCCGCGCTTCACCGCCCAGCTCGACCTGACTGGTATCACCGTACCCACCAACCGGATCCTGCCCCTGGCCGACTTCGCCGCGCGGGGCTGCGCGCAGCCGGGGTGCACGGGCGCCTCCGACGGCGCGACGCTCGCCGAGACGATCACGCGGATGACGGATCGCTGGGGACAGTCGGTACAGCCGTACGAACCGGTGGTCCGCGACCTGGTCCCGGATATGCTCTCTACGGGCGTCGGCAGGACGGCCTCCGCCTCGGTTTCGGGCGGCAGCGAGGTCTTCCAGTACTTCCTCTCCGGCAGGATCGCCTCCGAGGACGGCCCGTACGACGCGCCCCGCAACTTCGACCCGGTGGAGGGCCTGGAGCCGGAGCGCGACTACAACCGGCGCGCCTCGATTACCTCGAGCTTCACCGTGCTGCCGACGAACAACCTGCGCGTCGGGGTGACGTCGCTCTTCTCAGACATGGCCCACCACACGCCCGACAACTCGAACAACGTGTACGGCGTCTTCTCGTCCGCGCTCATGATGCAGTTGCGGCTGGCCGACTCGATCAACCACTACGGCCAACCGGCCTTCGGGACGCTGCGCGAGAACATGTACCAGCGCAACTTCGTGAAGTCGCAGCACTTCACCGGCACGACCAGTATCGAGTACTCGCCCGGTCGGGAGTTGAACGTTGTGGGCACCTTCGGGGTGGACTTCACCTCGGACGACGCGGTGGACTATCGTCCCTACGGGTGGGCCGTGGACGGTTTCTCCGGCTCGACCCCCGACGGGAGCCGGGAGGTGGACGAGAAACGCAGCCGAGAGCTCACCGCCGACATCAAGGGCTCGTACGTAATCCGCGGCGTCGACATGGAGCACACGCTCCTCGTCGGAACACAGGGTTTCGTCCGCCAAGCCCAGCGGGTCGGTGGGGGCGGCCAGGACTTTCCGGGCCCTGGGCTCGAGACGCTCTCGGCGCTTGGCTCGGAGAGCTCCTACGAGACATGGGTCAGGGTGGCGCAGGTCGGGTGGTACCTGCAGGAGCAGGTGTCGTGGCGCGACTGGGCCTTCGCGACCGTGGGAGGGCGCTGGGACGCCAACTCGGCCTTCGGCTCCGAGTTCAGCACGGCCTTCTACCCCAAGGTCTCGCTTTCGGTCGAGCCGCTCAGGGCCCAGGGCATCTCGTCGGAGACGCTCTCGACCTTCCGCCTGCGGGCGGCGGTCGGGCAGTCGGGGCTACAACCGGGTGCCTTCGACCAATTCACGACCTTCTCCTCGCAGGGCTCGGAGGCGGGACCGGGGGTTGCGCCCGACAATCTGGGCAACGACGAGCTCAGGCCCGAGGTCTCGACCGAGTTCGAGATCGGCACCGAGATGGGCCTCTGGAACGACCGCTGGTCGCTGGAGGCCACCTACTGGAACCGGAGCGGCACAGATGTGCTCGTCGACCGGCAGTTCCCCGTCAGCGGCGGGTTCATCCAGACCCAGCTCGACAACATCGGCGCGATGAAGGGCAACGGTCTCGAGCTGAGCCTGCGCGGATCGTTCGTGCAGCGCCCTGGGCTCTCGGTGACGGCCTTCGCCAACACCGCCTACGAGAGCCAGGAAATCACGGATCTGGGCGGAGCACCGCCGCTCAAGACTGGGGGCAGCTACCCCCGCTACCGGAACTACCTCGTCGAGGGCTACACGCCCGGCGCCTTCTTCGGCGCCACTCTGGCCGATGAGCCGATCCCGCTCAACATCCTTCCGCCGACGGCCGCGGGGGCCTGTGTGGCGCCGACGCGCGCCGAGGCGCTCGAGTACTTCGGCCAGCCGCGCGACCCCAACGAGTTCAAGCCGATGGGGGTGGGCAACAGCGACTTCGGAGAGCCTAACGGGGAGCTGGCCTCGCACAACTGCGGGGAGGGTTTGCTGCTGAGCTACCTGGGCAAGCCGACTCCAGATTTCTCGGGTTCCTTCGGTTTCACCGTGGCCTTCGCCGACAACTTCGAAGTCAGCTCGCTGATGGAGTACAAGCTGGGCCACCAAGTGCACGACCTGTCGGGGATGTTCCGGCGGGCCAACTCCTTCATCGGGCGGAACACGCCGCGCTCGGCCGAGCTCTACGCGACGATGCTCAACCCGGCCTCGAGTGCGGAGCAGCGGCTCGACGCGGCGATCGCGTGGGCCCAGGAGATCGAGGGTCTGCTCCCGATGAGCGGAATGAACGGAATCTACGACGCCGACTGGATTCAGTGGCGGGAGCTGTCGCTGGTCTACAGGGTTCCCGCCGAGCTCCTCGAGAGGTGGGTGTTCTCGACGGCGACCGTGAGCCTGGGGGCGCGCAATCTGCGACTCTTCATGCTCGGCGACTACACCGGGATGGACCCCGAGGGCAATGTTGTGGGTCGGTGCAACGATGGACTGGACTGCAACTTCCTAGACGCGACCGAGGGGTGGGGTATCCCCGTTCCGAGGCGTGTCGTCCTGTCCAGCCGGGTCACCTTCTAGATAACGAACCGACGGGAGGAGAACATATGAGTATCGGGATAGCGGGCAACGTCGCGGCTCGGGTCGGTGCGCTGGCCTCGGCGGTGGCGGTCGCGGGCTGCGGGCTGCTCGACGTCGGCAACCCCAACGACCTTGAAGAGGAGGCGATCAGGGCCGAGGCTCTCGCGGCCGCGGTCGTCAACGGGACTCTGGCGCTCGTGTCCTCGTCGGTGTCGCAGTCGTGGCAGCCGTATCTGGTCGCGTCGGACGAGCTCCACTGGGTTGGCTCCAGGAACGGGTGGCAGTCGCTTGACCAGGGGTTCGTCGACGACCCCCTGAACGAGTTCATAGACGGCGCATTCCCCGCGATGGGACAGGCCCGCTGGATGAGCGATCTGGCGCTGGAGATCCTCGACGCACATGTGAGCACGCACCCGGACTCCGACCAGCTCAAGTACCAGCTTGCGCGTGCCAACCTCTACTCGGGAATCATCTACATGGTGATCGGCGAGGTGCAGGAGGACTTCGCCTTCTCCGACCGCTCCGAGGGAGCCGAGCCGGTTGGGGCTAGCAGGATGTACACCGTTCTGGACGACGCCGTCGTTCGCCTCAACGCGGCGGTGTCGGGATTCGCGGCGGCTGGCGACGACGCCATGGCTGCGAGCGCGATGGCGGTGCGCGCCAGGGCGCATCACTCCCGGGCCGTTTGGGACGCGCTCAACCCTTCCGCGTCGGGCGACGGGCTAGTGAATTCGGCGCAGGCGGGTGCCGACGCCCAGGCGGTGGTCGATGCCGTCGCGGGCGCCGACTGGGTCTTCAACCTGACCTATTCCGCCTCGAGCCTCTCGAACTCCATGGCCGCGTGGATCAACGACCGCAAGGAGAACCAGGTCGACACGTCGATCGTGACGGTCAGCGCGGCCAACGACATCGACGGCATCGCCCTCATGGACCCGATCGACGATGTGGCCGACCCCTCGGTGGTCAAGTGGCTGAACCAGTGGAAGGGAGGAAGCTACCTGGACCGGGGAGGGATCTACCCACCGCTGACCATAGCCTCGACCCGGATGATGCACGTCATTATGGCCGAGAGCGCGCTGGCATCGGACGACGCCGAGGACTTCGCGCGACACATTAACGACATCCGGTCGATGGACGACCTGACCGACTACGACGGACAGATTCCGAGCCTCGAGATGCTCCAGCACATGCGCCGCGTGACCGTCCTCTTGCAGGGCCTGCGCCTCGGGGACATGTACCGCTGGGGTATCGAGGGGATGCTCTGGCAGGATGTCTCCGACGCCGTCAGGTGTCCGGGCGTGATGATGCCGGTGCCGAACATCGAGAGAACGGCGAATCCGCAGAATTGGGAGGCGGGCTGCGGCTAGCATGGGGCGCACGGCGCGGCGGACCACATTGTAAAGCAACGATTACAGTATGGACAGGCGAGCGAAGAGGTCCAGCGGGGATGCAGCGCCGGTCGAATGCCGTGGGAGGCTTGTCCACGGGCTGCTAGCGGCGCTCGTCGTGGCTGCGGCGTGTGCGATCTTCGAGGACTGGACCCCGGAAGAGATCTCCTTCGAGATGGCCGGCTCGGAGGGAATGGGTGCCCGGGTGGTGTACTCGACCGAGTTTTCGGCCGGAGTGGATGTCGGCGGCGTCACGAGTGTGCTGGTCTACGCCTCGGACACGGTCGACCACACGCTGCCGATCGACACCTCGATGAGCATCGCCCGCAATCAGCAGGGGCTCGGGCTCGGCGAGCCAGCGGGGGGCGAGACGCTGGAGGTCGACGTATCCGTGTCCGTTGACGACCGCTCGCTGGTAGTTGAGTCGGGGTCGATACTCCCGGGGACGCCGTGGCGCTACCTGTACGTCTTCAATCAGAAGATCACGCGGGACGTGGAAGTGCGCTTCTGACGATGCCGCGCCAATCTCCCGCCGCGCTGGCGAAGCAGGCCTCCACGCTGCCTTATGTGCTGGTGCTGGCAGGGTGCTACCAGTACGTCCCCGTCGAGATGCCCGCGCCCGGATCGGTGGCGCGGGTGCAGGTGCCGGTCGTGTCGGCGCTCTCCGACCCCACCGCGCCCCCTCCCACCGTGTCGGTCGAGGGGGTCGTCCTCGAATCGGGCGATACAATCGTGCTTGAGGTCCTCGAGCGGCGCCGGGTGGGGGCGCTTCGCGAGCTGGTCCGGGAGAACACCTACCGGGTGGCGCTGGGTGATTTGACGGCGATCGAGGTGCGGGAGCGAGCGCCAGCGAGGAGCGCAGCGCTGGGATCGGTGATCGTCGCGGGCGCAGTGTATCTTGCGGTCTCGGCGCTTGGGGGCAGATCGGGGAGCGGTGGGGAAAAGCCCGGCGGCAACGGGGGGCGGGCCGCTCAGCCACCGCCGGGCCCGGAAGAGTAGATCCGTTGCCGGATCGGATCGCGACCGTCGGCGCAGTTGGCATCTGTGGGCTGCTCGCGGCGCTCGGGCACGCTCCGGCACCGCTGCACGGACAAAATGCGAAGGCGGAGGAAGGGGTCTACCGGGAGGATCTTTGGGGATCGCTCGAGTGGCGAAGTGTGGGTCCGGCGCGGGGTGGGCGCTCTATCGCGGTGGCGGGATCGACCCGGCGGCCCTTCGAGTACTACATGGGGACGACGGGTGGCGGCCTCTGGAAGACGACAGACGGCGGCCTGACGTGGGGTCCGGTGACCGACGGGGAGATCGGGAGCGGCTCGATCGGGGCCGTCGCGGTTTGCGAGGCCGACCCCGACATAGTCTACATCGGCACCGGCGAGACGCAGCTCCGGGGCAATGTCCAGCAGGGCGACGGTGCCTACCGGTCGATGGACGCAGGCGAGAGCTGGGAGCACATCGGGCTCGCCGAGGTGCAGAACATCGCCCGCGTTCGGATCCACCCGGACGACTGCGACGTCGCATGGGCCGCGGCCTTCGGCAAGCACTCCGCGCCGAACCCCGATCGCGGCATCTACAGGACGACCGACGGCGGAGAGAGCTGGCGGCTCGTTCTTCACCGAAGCCCGCGCGCCGGTGGGGTGGACATCGCCGTCTCGGCGACGGATCCGGAGGTGGTCTACGCGGCGATCTGGGAGGCGTGGCGGCGTTCGTGGGGCATGTCTTCGGGCGGGGCCGAGAGCGGGCTCTGGAAGTCCGTCGATGGGGGCGAGAGCTGGGCCGAGATCACCGAGCGAATCGGTCTGGCGGAGGCGCCGGTGGGGAAGGTCGGAGTGGCGGTGTCGCCCGCCAACCCCGAGCGCGTCTGGGCGATGGTCGAGCACGAGCCCGACGGGGGACTCTGGCGCTCCGACGACGGC
This sequence comes from Gemmatimonadota bacterium, assembly GCA_021295835.1. Classification (GTDB taxonomy): domain Bacteria; phylum Gemmatimonadota; class Gemmatimonadetes; order Longimicrobiales; family Gaopeijiaceae; genus Bin94. The sequence goes on from JAGWBP010000011.1 coordinate 49,302, forward strand.
GGCGAGACGTGGACGCGGGTCAACGACGAACGCAAGCTCCGGCAGCGGGCGTTCTACTACACGCGCGTCTACGCCGACCCCTTGGACGAGGATGTCGTCTACGTCCTCAACGTCGCCTTCCACAAGTCCACCGACGGGGGCGAGTCCTTCGAGACGATCACGGTGCCGCACGGCGACAATCACGACCTCTGGATGGCGGCCGACGATCCGGACCGCATGATCAACGCCAACGACGGCGGCGCCAACGTCTCCTTCAACGGCGGCGAGAGCTGGACCGACCAGGACTACCCGACGGCGCAGTTCTATCGCGTCGCCACCACGCAGCATCTGCCCTACCACATCTGCGGAGGGCAGCAGGACAACTCGACTGCGTGCATCCCCGTGCGCGGATGGCGCCACATGACTGCGCGCGGACCGGGCGACCGCACCTGGTACTACGCTGTGGGAGGGTGCGAGAGCGGGCACATCGCGCCGCATCCCCAGCGGCTGAACATCTTCTACGCCGGCTGCTACGGGGGAACGCTGACCCGTTTCGACATGGCGACCGGCCGGAGGCGCACGATCAGCGTCTGGCCGGAGAACCCCCTGGGGCAGTCGTCGGAGGAGATGGTGGAGCGGGTCCAGTGGAACTTCCCGATCGTCTTCTCGCCACACGACCCGGCTGTACTCTACACCTCCTCCCAGAGGGTCTGGAAGACGGTGGACGAGGGCCAGAGCTGGGTGGCGATCAGTCCCGACCTGACCCGCGCCGACCCCGCCACGATGGGTCCGTCCGGGGGGCCGATCACCAAGGACCAGACCGGCGTTGAGACCTACGCGACCGTCTTCGCCCTGGCCCCCTCGGCGCACGACCCGGGGGTGATCTGGGCTGGATCGGATGACGGACTGGTGCACCTCACCCGTGACGGCGGCTCGGAGTGGACGAACGTCACTCCTCCCGACGCTCCCGACTTCGTCCGCATCAACACGATCGAGGCTTCGCCCGCCACGCCCGGCAAGGCCTACGTTGCCGGCATCCGCTACCTCGTGGACGACGACCGCGCGCCGTACATCTGGAGGACATCGGACTTCGGTGCGACTTGGACCAGGATCGTGGGCGGACTTCCAGAGGACGACTTCATTCGGGCGGTGCGCGAGGACTCTAGACGCCCCGGACTCCTCTACGCGGCCTCGGAGCGCACCGTGTACCTCTCCTTCGACGACGGCGCGAGGTGGCAGTCGCTGACGCTCAATCTGCCCACTGTACAGGTCTCGGACCTGGTGGTGGAGGAGCACGATCTGGTGATCGCGACCCATGGGCGCTCCTTCTGGGCGCTGGAGGGGATCGCTCCGCTGCGGCAGATGGGCCCGGAGGTGGCTGCTTCGCACGCGTGGCTCTTCGATCCGGTCGACCCGATCCTCGGAGTTGATCGCGGGGCTCGCTTCCAGTACTACCTGGCGGAGGACGCCGAGCGTGTGACGATCGAGGTGCTCGATGATGCGGGCAGCGTGGTGCGGCGCTTCGAGGGGATGCTGGCGGACTCGGCTGCCGAGGACGGGGAAGGGGAGGGTGACTCGGACGACGGGGACGGGGAGCGGGGGCCGTCCGCTGCCGCGGGTTCGCACTCCTTCGATTGGGACCTAAGGCACGACCCGTGGACCGACTTCGAAGGACGCGTCATGTGGGCGGCGAGGCCGATGGGCCCGAGGGCGCTGCCGGGGCGCTACAGGGTGCGCATGATTGTGGGCGACGCCGAGCCTCTGGTGGAGGACTTCGAGCTGAGGCTCGACCCACGGGCGGCGGGTGCCACGGGGGCGAACCTCGAGGAGCGTTTCGAGCTTGCGCTGCGGATTCGGGATCGCGTCTCGGAGGCGAACGAGGCCCTGATTTGGGTACGCGGGGTCATGGTCGAGATCGACGACCGGGTCGCCGAGATCGGCGCGGAGGGCGAGGATGGCGGCATTGGCACGCAGGCGGCGCTCGCGAGACAGGAGCTGGGGGCGATCGAGGCCGCAATCTACCAGGTGAAGAGCCAGAGCAACCAGGATCCGCTCAACTTCCCGATGAAGCTCAACAACAGGCTGGCCGCGCTGCTCGGCGTCGTGGAGGGGTCCGAGGCGCGGCCTACTGAGCAGACGTACGCGGTCTTCGAGTGGCTCTCGGGGCTCCTGGAGAGCCAGCTCGATCGATTGGAGGTGCTGGTTGCGCGCGACCTGGCGACGCTGAACGAACTCTTGGCCGAAGCGGGACTCGAGTCGGTCGGGAGCGGAGGCGATGGCGATGCGAGGTAGCGGAGCGCTCTGCGCGGGTGTCGCGCTAGTTGCTGCGCTGGGGACCGCAGGGTGCACGATGGTGACGGAGCGGATCAACCCCTTCGCGCAGGGGTCGAGCGGCATGATCCGCCTCTACGTCGAGAACAACAACTACAATCAGGCCACCATCTCGGCGCTCGGCAACCTCCGGCGCAGGATCGGCATCGTGGGCGGCCACCGCAGCGAGAGCTTCAGGATCGACTGGCCCAACGCCGACGAGCTCCAGCTCGAGATCGACATTCTCGCTGGAGGCAGCTACATCACCAACTCGGTGCCGCTCGAGCCGGGGGAGGCCGCGACCCTCTACATCCAGGAGCCGAATAGCCTCTCGACGCTGGTGCGCGGCGGGTCTGGCAAGTAGGGGCTGACACCGCGCCGTTTCTAACGCCCGCAGGCGGACCGACCCACTTGCTCCAACTGGCGCTCGATGTCGGCCAGGAGCGAGCTCGCTCCGATCCTGAAGAGGCCAGGGTGCATCCAGGCTTCCCCCAGCTCCTCCCGGACGAGGGCGAGCCAGGAGAGCGCTTCCCGCGCCGTGGCGATCCCGCCAGCGGCCTTGAGCCCGACCCCGTGGCCCGTGTCGCGATGGTAGTCGCGGATCGCGGCGGCCATGGCGAGCCCGGCAGAGAGCGTCGCCTTCACCTTCTCCTTGCCGGTCGATGTCTTCACGAAGTCGGCCCCTGCCATCATCGCCACCGTGGCGGCCCGCCGCACGTTGTCCAGAGCCCCGAGCTCCCCGACGCCGAGTATCACCTTCATGCAGCGGTCTCCGCACGCTCTCCGAAAGGCGGTGATCTCGTCGTAGAGCGCCTCCCATCGTCCCTCCTGCGCCAGCCCCCGCACGATGACCACATCGATCTCGTCCGCGCCCGCCTTCACCGATGCCTCGATCTCGGCGACCCTGGTGGCAAGCGGCGAGAGTCCGGCCGGAAAGCCCGCCGAGACCGTGGCCACGGGGAGGCGACCGCCGAGAGCCGCGAGTGCCATGGGAACGAACCGATCGTAGACGCACACGGCCGCCGCCGTCACACCCACTCCCTCCGCCCCCAGAGCGACGAGGAGCTCGCTTCGAAGCGGACGGAGGGCCTTGTCGCAGAGCCGCCGCACCCGTCCCTCGGTGTCATCGTCCGAGAGGGTGGTGAGGTCGATCATCGCCACTGCGCGGAGGAGCCAGTCGGCGTTCCCAGCCCGAGTAGCAGCGAGGGTGGCGGCCCGACGGTCGGCGGCGGTCCGGTTGACGCGTGCCCGGCGCACCGCCTCCAGGTCGAGGGGCGTGCCGGGATTGCGGGTGTCCATGTGCGCCTCCAACCGCCCCTGCAGGGCGGGGAGCACCCGGGTATCGGGCGACAGGTTGTCGAAGATGCGCAGCATGGGGTGCAGCTACGCTAGTAAAGGGGAGCAATCTGTACTTTACATTATGTAAACTGGAATGTACAGTACGGATGCGACGCTTTGCCAACTCGCGGTCCTCGCGCGAGATTCTCCGCCGAGGCGCGAGCATTGTCTGCCGTGCGGCCTTGGGGGGGCGGATCGGGACTGGTGTTCCGTCTGGTCTTCAAAACCAGTGTGCCCGGCTGAAACCCGGGTGGGTGGGTTCGATTCCCACACGCCCCCGCCACTCGGCTGTATCTTCCACCTCATGGAGAGGTCTCACCCTGCGCGACGGGGCGTGGCGCAGCTCGGTAGCGCGCCTGCTTTGGGAGCAGGAGGTCGCCGGTTCGAATCCGGCCGCCCCGACTGGCAGGGAGTTGTTGGCATGCCTTGGCGAGCGACGACGATTGTCATGGGTCCCGGCGAACATTGCGCGAGTGGCCCGCGAGGAGAAACACATTGCGGATAGCCGTGGTCCACGGACCCAACCTCAACCTGCTGGGCGTGCGCGAGCCGGAGCTATACGGCACCGTCACCCTTGCCGAGATCGACGGCCGTATCTCCGCCCTCGCCTCCGAGCTGGGCATCGAGGTGGAGGCCTTTCAGTCGAACTTCGAGGGCGCGATTCTGGACTACCTTGCCCGGTCGCGCGACCGGGGCGACGGGGTCCTCGGCACCCCCGCTGGACTCGGCCACACGACGGTAGCGCTGCACGACGGCCCTTCGTCGAGGTTCACCTCACCAATCCGGCCGCCAGGGAGGCCTTCCGCAGAAGCTCCCGGATCGCCCCGGCCGCAGTCGGGACCGTCGCGGGCCTTGGCCTGCAAAGCTATCTTCTAGGGTTGCGCGGGCTGTACCACCATATCCACGAGGGCAATGCCGAGCACCGCTGACTTTCGCAACGGGATGGTGCTGGAGATCGACGGGGAGCTCTGGGCGATCACCTACTTCCAGCACGTCAAGCCCGGCAAGGGCGGCGCATTCGTGCGCACCAAGCTGAAGAACGTCCTCTCCGGGGCCGTCGTCGACCGCACCTACCGGGCCGGCGAGAGGGTGACGAGCGTCCGCCTGGAGCGCCGTCCGGTCGACTACTCGTACAGCGACGGCGATCTCTACTACTTCATGGACCAGGAGACGTTCGACCTCATCCCGATCAGCCGCGAGATGCTGGGTGCCTCGCAGCTGAAGTACCTGAAGGAGAACATGCAGTGCGAGGGCTTGGTGCACGACGGCGATGTGATCAGCGTCGAGCTTCCGGCCTTCGTCGAGCTGGAGGTGGCCGACGCGGATCCCGGCTTTAGGGGCGACACCGCACAGGGGGCGACGAAGCCGGCGACGCTCGAGACCGGTGCCGTGGTGCAGGTGCCCCTCTTCGTCGAGGTCGGCAACGTGCTCAGGATCGACCGGCGCGAGGACAAGTACCTGACCCGAGTGAACGCATGATCGAAATCGGATTCCTGGAGTCGCTGATCCGCATGCTGGACGACTCCTCCCTGGACACGCTCGAGATCAGGCGCGGCGGAACGCGCCTGCGTCTCTCGAAGTCGCCCGACGGCATGGCCGCTGCACACCCGGTGGCCCATATCCCGGCCGCACCCGCCGCCGCAGTCGTCCCGGCGTCGGCTGCCGCAGAGTCAACGGCTACGCCCGCAGCTCCGAAGGCCGCGGCGCCCGCCGCCTCCGCGAGCGCCATCGAGGTGACGTCGCCGATGGTGGGGACCTTCTACCGGGCACCGTCGCCCGAGGCGGACCCCTACGTCGAGGTGGGGAGCGAGGTGGCGGTCGGTGACGTGCTCTGCGTGATCGAGGCGATGAAGCTGATGAACGAGCTCGAGTGCGAGGGCGCCGGGCGGATCGTCGAGATCTGCGTCGACAACGCCGAGCCGGTGGAGTTCGGGCAGCTCCTCTTCCGCCTCGAGCCCTCCTGACGGTCGTGGGGTCGAGCGGCGCTGGGCAGGTGGAGTGTTCTCGAAGCTGCTGATCGCCAATCGCGGCGAGATCGCGCTCCGCATCGTCCGCGCATGCCGCGAGCTCGATATCGCGACCGTCGCGGTGCACTCGGAGGCCGACCAGGAGTCGCTGCATGTGCGCTTCGCCGACGAGGCGGTGTGCATCGGCCCGCCGCAGTCGTCGGACTCCTACCTGAAGGTCGCGCGCATCGTCGCCGCAGCGGAGGTGACGGGTGCCGAGGCGGTGCACCCAGGCTACGGATTCCTCGCCGAGAGCGCCGAGTTCGCCGAGATCTGCCACCGCTCGAAGCTGGTCTTCGTCGGTCCCACGCCGCAGCAGATCCTGACTATGGGCGACAAGGCGATGGCGCGCGAGACGGTGCGCCGCGCTGGAGTTCCGGTGGTGCCTGGATCGGATGGGATCGTCGAGGACGCGGACGAGGCCACCGCCCAGGCCCGCGAGATCGGCTTTCCGGTCATGATCAAGGCGGCGGCTGGCGGGGGAGGCAAGGGGATGCGGATCGCCACCGACCCCGAGTCCTTTTCGCGCCACTTCCGAGCGGCCCAGGCCGAGGCCGAGGCGGCCTTTGGCGCGGGCGGGTGCTACCTCGAGCGCTGCATCGTCCGCCCTCGCCACATCGAATTCCAGGTGTTCGGCGACAGCCACGGTCGCGTGGTGCACCTGGGCGAGCGCGACTGCTCGATCCAGCGCCGCCACCAGAAGCTCGTCGAGGAGGCGCCGTCGCCGGCCCTCTCTCCGGAGCTGCGCGAGCGCATGGGCGAGGCGGCCGTCGGGGCGGCGGAGGCGATCGACTATCTGGGCTCGGGAACCGTCGAGTTCCTTCTCGACCAATCGGGCGACTTCTTCTTCATCGAGATGAACACGCGCATCCAGGTAGAGCACACGGTGACCGAGGCGGTGACCGGTCTGGACCTCGTCAAGGAGCAGATCCGGGTGGCGGCGGGGGAGCCGCTCTCCTTCCCCCCGGATCCGTCCGCCTTCCACGGCCACGCGATCGAGTTCCGGATCAACGCCGAGGACCCCGACCGCAACTTCGCTCCGGCCCCTGGACGGATCGCGGCCTTCCATCAGCCGGGTGGCCCGGGAGTGCGAGTCGACACACACGTCTACTCGGGGTACAGGGTGCCGCCCTTCTACGACTCACTCATCGGCAAGCTGATCGTCTGGGGGAACACGCGCGAGGAGGCGGTGGCGCGCGGTCGCGAGGCGCTCGATTCCTTCGTCGTCGAGGGTATCCCGACCACGATCGGCTACCTCTCGCGGATCACTCGGAACGCCGACTTCAGGGCCGGGAGGGTCGACACCGGCTTCGTGGACAGCTTCGGCGGCTAGTCGGGGGCTGACGATGGCCAACGCGCGCCGACGACGAGATGGAGCCAGGGCGGCGGGAGCCCGCCGGGAGACCTCGGCCAGCAGGCGCCGAGGGCAGGTGCGCACCGGCCCCCGCCGGGAGCTGGAGCAGCGCGTGTTTGCCTTTGCTGCGGTCGTGCTCGCCGTCCTCGTCGCCGCCGCGCTCGTCCCGATCGAGCTGCTGGGCGTCTCTGGCACCGGGATCTTCCCTGCCGGCAATCCAGTCGGCACCCTCGGCAACACCCTCGATCGCGCCGTCACGGAGTGGGTCGGCGCAGGCTGGATCGGCGCACCGCTCATCGTGCTCGCCGGTGCGCTGGCGATGGGCGGATGGTGGCGGGCCGAGCGCCGCCGGAGCCTCTGGATCGTCTCGGTGGCGCTGATGGTGCTGCCGCCCGTCTGCGCCCTCCTGGCTGGGGCGGGGGAGGACTCGGTAGGGGTGGTCGGTGGTTTCCTGGGCGAGCCGCTCCGCTCCGCCACCGGCTGGTTTGGGGCATGGGTCGTCATGGCCGGAGTAGTCGTGTCCACCTGGGCCTCGGCCTTCGGGCTCGGTTCGCTGCGCGTCCCCGCACGGCTGGCGGCGCTCGCCGGCGGCGGAAGGATCGGTCTTCTACGGAATTCGCTCTCGCGGCGCTGGACCGAGCTTGGGGAGCTGCGAGCCCAGAGGCGGAACGCAGCCCGGGATCGGTCGAATCGGAGTCGGCGCGAGGGGGGTCGGACGAGGCGGGAGCGTCGCCCCAGGGGGAGACGTTCACGGCGGAGGGTGGCCCTGGCCGCCGCCTCGCCGGTAGTCCCAGCGCCCACCGTGCCAAGGTCCCAGACCCCGGCGGCCCAGCCTGGCAGCTTGGCGCAGGTGCAGCAGGATCGCTCCTCCGAGCCGTCCGCGCCGGGCACCGAGTCCCCCACTCCCGCCACGCGCCCCTACACCCCATCCGGGCCGGGGCTCCCCGGCACGGCGCTGCTCCGCGCACCCGAGCGCTCGGACCTCGTCGGGATGGAGCGCGATCTCGACCATCTGGGCGAGGTGCTCATCGGCAAGCTTGCGACCTTCGGGATCAGGTGCGAGATAAGGGGCCGCGTGACTGGACCGGCAGTCACCCGCTACGAGGTGGTGCCGGAGCCTGGGGTCAAGGTCAGCCGCATCGCCAGTCTCGACGCCGACCTGGCGCTCGCGATGAAGGCCCGGAGCGTGCGCATCGTCGCTCCGATCCCGGGAAAGGGCGCCGTCGGGGTCGAGATCCCGAATCCGCAGCCCCAGATGGTGCGGCTCCGCGAGATTATCGAGGAGCCGATCTTCGCCCGCTCTACCGAGACGCTCCCGCTGGCGCTCGGCCGCGATCTGACCGGCCAGCCCTACGTCGCGGATCTCGCCAAGATGCCGCACGCCCTGATCGCCGGCGCTACGGGCTCCGGCAAGTCAGTATGCCTGAACACCATCATCACCAGCCTTGTCTACCGCCACGGCCCCGACCGCCTGCGCCTCCTCCTCGTGGACCCCAAGATGGTCGAGCTCTCGGCCTACGCGGAGCTTCCCCACCTGCGCCACCCGGTGGTGACCGACCCGCGCCAGGCGGCGGGAGTGCTCAGGTGGGCCGTCATGGAGATGGAGCGCCGCTACGCGCTGCTGAGCGCCAACGGCGTCCGGTCGCTCGGGGAGTTCAACGAACGCGTCGAGCGGGGCGGAGAGCTGAGGTTGGCCCGGCCCGGGAGCGCAGGGGGCGACGACGAGGCACTGAATTACGAGGACGGGCCGCTCCCCTGGATCGTCGTCGTGGTGGACGAGCTCGCCGACCTGATGATGACGGTGCAGGCCGAGGTCGAGAAGCCGCTCACGCAGCTCGCGCAGAAGGCCCGCGCGATCGGCATCCACCTGCTGGTGGCGACGCAGCGTCCCAGCGTAAATGTGATCACCGGCCTTATCAAGGCAAACTTCCCCTGCAGGATCGCCTTCCGCGTAGCCTCCAAGACCGACTCGCGCACGATCCTCGACCAGAATGGCGCCGAATCGCTCCTCGGGGCGGGCGACATGCTCTTTCTGCCGCCGGGACAGAGCGAGCCGGTGCGGATGCAGGGTGCCTTCGTCTCGACCAACGAGACGGAGGAGCTGATGGGGTGGTTCCGCGAGCAGGCCGATACGCTGGACGCGCTCAGGGCCAAGGTCGCGAGCCGCGAGCGCGACATCCTGGAGGAGATGAGCGAGCTCGAGGCCGACGAGGCCGGCGGCTTCGGCGCGGACGGAGCGGGCGACTGGGACCTCCTCTTCCGCGAGGCCGCCAAGGCGTGCATCGAGCAGGGCGCAGGCTCCACCTCTCTCCTGCAGCGGCGCCTGCGGATCGGATACGGCCGGGCGGCGAGGATCGTGGACCAGCTCCACGACGCCGGAGTGCTCGGCCCTCCCGACGGCTCCAGGCCCCGCGAGGTCCTCGTGGGCGCTGCCGGCCTGGACGAGATATGTCCGTCCTGAAGGTGCCCCTCGTTTCCGTAGTCGCGGTCCTTCTGGCTGCCGGGTCGCTCGTGGCGCCGCTGGGGGCACAGGGCGGGGATCCCGAGCTGCGGGGTGCGCACCGCGCGGTCGAGGCGTCGGCCGAGCGCTACCGCGAGATCGGCGCCTTCTGCGCCGACTTCGCCCAGACGATCGAGGTGAAGCTCCTGGGCCGCCGGGTCGAGAGCTCGGGCGAGCTCTGCCGACGACACCCCGACCTCTTCTCGATGCGCTTCGCCGATCCCGAGGGCGACATGGTGGTATCGGACGGGGAGCGCCTCTGGGTGTACTACCGGAGCGTCGACCCCGATCAGGTGCTGAGCTATCCGGCCGCCAACGCTCCCGGCAACCACGACTTCGTGCTCGAGCTCCTGCAGGATCCGGCAACCGGGTACGCTCCCGCCGAGCCCGCCACCGAGGTGGTGGAGGGGCGGGAATGCCGGGTGGTGGACGCCACTCCGGGCCCTGGAGCCCGCTACCGGGGTGCCCGTCTCTGGATCGACGTCCAGTCGCATCTGCTCCGGCGACTCGAGCTGCGCGAGGAGAGCGGCAATCTGCGCTCGGTGACGCTCTCCGGGTACACCTTTTCGCCTCCGCCCGCCGACAGCCTCTTCGCCTTCACCGCACCGGAAGGCACCCAGGTGGTGGATCGTCCGGGGGTCGGGCGATGAGGCTCCGCACCCGCGAGCTCCCGGTCTTCCCGGTGGCGGGAGGGCCGGTGCGGGGGGGAGCTGCGTCGGTCACGGCCGTCGAGCCGCAATCCTTCGAGATCGGCCCTGCAGACGGCCCGCGCCTGGGGCTCGTGACGCTGGGCTGCGACAAGAACACCGTCGATTCCGAACGGATGATGGCGGTGCTGGCCCAGGCCGGCGCCCGGGTCACCAGCGACGTCGAGAGCGCCCAGGTCGTGGTGGTCAACACCTGCGGCTTCATCGAGTCGGCCAAGGAGCAGTCGATAGATGCGATCCTGCGCGCCTGCGAGATGAAGGGGAAGGGCCGGGTGAAGGCGGTCGTCGCCGTAGGGTGCATGGTGCAGCGCTACCAGGGCGAGCTCGAGCGCGAGATCCCCGAGCTGGACCTCAGTCTGGGGATCGCCGAGATGCCCCGGCTGGTATCGAAGCTGCGGACTCTGGGCTGGCTCCCCTCCGAGGACGACGGCGGAATGCACAACGGAATTGTGCATAACATGGAAATTCCGCTCAGGGTACTCGCCACCTCCACACCGCACACCTCCTTCCTCAAGATCAGCGAGGGGTGCGACCATCGCTGCGCCTTCTGCGCCATTCCCCACATGCGGGGCCTGCACCGTTCGGCCCCTCTGGGCGAGCTCGTTGCCGAGGCCCGGGCGCTGGGCGAGGCGGGAGTGAGGGAGCTGAACATCGTCTCGCAGGACACCACCTGGTACGGACGCGATCTCCGGCGTCGGGACCGCTCCGCGCCGGTGCTGCCGGATCTGCTGCGGGCGCTCCTGGATGGGAGCGATGTCGAGTGGTTCCGCCTGCTATACATGTATCCTTCGGGGATCGGGCGCGACACCGTCTCGCTGATTGCCAGCGAACCGCGTCTGCTCCCCTACCTCGACATGCCCCTTCAGCATGGGAGCGACCGGGTGCTCGCCCGCATGCGACGCCCGGAGCGCCGAAGCGTGGTGCGGGAGCGGGTGCGGTGGCTGCGGGAGGAGATCGGCGACCTGACGCTCCGCACGACCGTAATCGTGGGCTTCCCGGGCGAGACCGAGGACGATGTGGAGGAGATGCTGGACTTCCTCGACGAGATCCGCTTCGACCGGCTGGGTGCCTTTCCGTACTCGGTCGAGGAAGGGACGGCGGCCGCAGCCATGCCGGACCAGGTGCCGGACGAGATCAAGGCGGAGCGCCTTGACCGGGTGATGGAGCGCCAGCGCGATATCTCCTGGGAGCTGAGCCAGAGCTGGGTGGGGCGACATGCGCGGGCGCTGGTGGACTCGGTGCCCTCCCCGGGGAGCGCGGGCGATGCGGCCCAGGCGGTCGGGCGGACCGAGGGGCAGGCGGCCGAGGTTGACGGCCACACCCTGCTGACCGGCTCCCGGTTGGCAGGGGTGCGGCCCGGCGACTTCGTCCAGGTCGAGATCGTGGACGCCGACGACTACGACCTCACCGCGAGGATCGTCGCCAGATGACCGGCAAGGGAGGGCAGGTGCGGATCGGGGTGATCGGCACCGGCGCGATCAGCCAACTGATGCACCTTCCGATCCTCTCCGAGCGCCCGGATGTGGAGCTGGCCGCCGTCTGTGGCCCGGATGAGCTGAAGGTGAGGAGCGTGGCCGAGCGCTTCGGCATCCCCCAGGTGCTCGTGGACGAGGCGATGGTGACGGCGCAGGACATTGACGGCGTAGTGGTTGCCACTCCGAGCTTCGTGCACGAGGCGATCGCCGCGAAGTGCCTGGAGCAGGGCAAGGACGTCCTGGTGGAGCGCCCCCTGGCGCTCTCGCCGGGCGGGGCCAGGTGGGTGATCGACGCCGCCCGGGACGCCGGTCGGAGCCTGGTGCTCGGGATGGCGCACCGCTACCAGAGCGATGTGATGGCGCTCAGGCGCGCCGTGGCTGACGGTGCGCTGGGCACGATCGGGGCGGTGCGCGTGACCTGGCTGAACTGTGCGGTGCGGAGGCCGCGGAGTGGGTGGCGCAGGCGCGCCCTCGAGTCGGGTGGTGGGGTGCTGATCGACATTGGGGTGCCTGCCCTCGATCTGGCGCTCTGGGTGCTCGGCTACCCCGGAGTAGAGCGCGTCTCCGCTCTGACGTTGGGCGACGAGGTGGACGACGTCGAGGAGGACCTGCACCTGCACGCCTGTGCCGAAGGGGGCGTCGCGATCTCGCTATCGGCCAGTTGGCGCTTCCACGGCCCGGACGACCAGCACCGCCTCGAGATCTTCGGCTCGCGGGGCACGGCTGTGATGGCCCCCCTCTCCATACACCGCCACGAGGGCGGCCGCACGATCGACGCGACCCCGCGCTTCCCGCAGCCGAGCGGGGGCGAGAGCATGTTCACGAGTGGCTACCGGCGCCTACTCGACCGGTTTGTGGCGATAGTGGCGGGACGCGCCGAAGCCGAGCCGCCGACGGAGCAGGTCGCGCTGATGCGCCTTGTCGAGGCGGCGTATCGATCGGCACAGGAAGGCCGCGAGGTTACGGTCTCGGCTTGAGGAGGCGCTGGCGTCTCCTGCTTCTAGCCGCCTCGTCCGGGGCGCTGCTGGGATGGACCTTCTCTCCCTACGGCGGCCCGGTGCTCCCCTTCGTGGCCTTCGCGCCGCTCGCCGTCGCGCTTGCAGCTCCCCGGCACGATCGCAGTTCTCGCCGCCCTGCCACTCTCACCCCGATGGCGCTGGGCTTCGCTACCGCTGCGGTTGCCCACGGCGTCGGCCTCTACTGGATGGTCCCGGCGCTCTCGTGGCGAACACCGCTCGCAGTGCCGATATACCTGCTGGTGCTGACGCTGATCGGCGTGGTGGCGGGAGCGGCCTGTCAGGCGGCGGTGTTCATCCACGGTCGCGCAAGGTGGCCGCTGCCCCTCGCGCTGGCCTGCTGCTGGACGGGCTTCGAGTGGGCGGCTGCGCGAGTGCCCGGAGTGCCGTACGCGTGGCTGAATGCGGGCCAGTCGCTTGTCTGGCACCCCTCGCTGGCCGCTGGGGCGGAGGTGCTGGGGGCTCGCTTCATGGCCTTCTGGACGGTGATGGTGGGGGCGGCGGTCGCCGCATCGATGGCGAGCCGGGGCACGACGCGTGCCCGCATCGCAATGGTGGTAGTGGCGCTGGTGGGGGTTCCGGCGATCGGCGGCGCGGTGCGGCAGCTTGGGTTGGAAGCGGAGGAGTCGGGTGCGGGGAACGCCGTCTTGCGTGGCGAATCCGAGGTGCTTCGTGTGGCGGCGGTGCAGGCGGGACGCCCCCAGGGCGGCCTCGAGGCGCTGCTGGGTCCGCTGGAAGAGCTGCACGCCGCCGATTCCCTGGATCTGGTCGCCTTCCCCGAACGTCACCTTCCGGCGCTCCTGCGCGATCCGGTAACGGAGCGGCCCACCCGGACTGGGGCTCGGGTTGCCGGGTTTGCCCGCCTGCTGGGCCTTCCCGTCGTCATCGGCGCCCTGGATGCCGAGGCGCTCACAGCCGACACCCACGACACGCTCTGGTACAACGCCGCCTTCCTCCAGAGGCCCGACGGCACCCTCTCCGCACCCTACCGCAAGGAGCGCCTAGTCCCCGGCGTGGAGGGCACGGGGTGGGCGGGTTCGACCCTTGGTGCCCTGAACCGGGGCTACGCGGCGGGGAGAGGGTCTCAACCCCTGGTCCTCGTGGACGATGCCACTTCGTCGCCGTCCGGAGGCCGACCGAGTGCGCCGACCGTAGCCCCGGTCGGCGTCGTCATCTGCTACGACTCCGCCTTCGAGGCCACCGCCCGCGAGCTGATTGGCTTGGGTGCCGGGTGGCTGCTCGTCATCTCCAACGACGACTGGCTGGACCCCCAGCGCCCCTTCCGGACAACCTGGGCGTACTGGCAGCACGCGACGCACGCCCGGTTGCGAGCCGTCGAGCACCGGGTGCCCGTAGTCCAGGTCGCCACCACCGGCTACACCTTCGCGGTGTCGGCCGCGGGAAGAGTCGATAGGCAGGCTCTCGGTCCAGGAGAGCAGGGAGTGGCGATTGCAGAGGTGACGCCAAGCCCCGGTGGCTCGCTCTACACCCGCACGGGCGATCTGCTCGGCCTGGCGTGCTTCACGATCTTCGCGCTGGCGACGGCGTGGCGGGCCATTGGCCGCCCGTTGGACCGGCTGGCCTGAACCGCCGCATCTTCGCTCTACGTCCAGGCATGGTTGGACACCGCGCTGGAGGAGGAGTGGTCGGCCGGGAGGAGCGGGGCGGCGCGGAGTACGGCGACCGCGACCGGGAGTACGTGCGCGACCTGGGGCTGGCGGCGCCCGATCCTCCCCTGCGCTTCGCCAACCCGATCTACGGCGAGGTGGTGCCCCGGGAGCTCACCTGGGTGCTGCTG
>JAGWBP010000037.1 GCA_021295835.1 Gemmatimonadota bacterium
CTGCAACCCCTCGCGCAGCACCTCGACGCCCTCCTTCGCCGACCACGCCGCCACCCGCCGCGACAGCGTCGGCTGCGACGGCAGGCGTCCGCCCTCGCCCAGCGGAGCCGTGCCCGCCCGGTCGGCGGTGGCCAGCCGCAGCGCCGGATCGTCGCGCAGCTCCGTGGCGTCGCCGTGGTCCCGGCGGCCCTGCCCCGCCAGCAGCAGAAGCGTCCGCGCCAGCCGCCTCTGCGAATGCCGGATCCGGCGCCCGTCCCGCTTGTCCGGCAGTCCCTTCGCCAGAAACCGCACCACCCTGCTGCGCCTGAGGAGCTCACGCCCCGTCAGAGCCCCCGAATCCCCCGTGATCCGATCCCGGCGGGACCCGATCCTGACCGACCTGTTGAAGCTGAACGGCGCATCCACTATCTTCACCCCAGACGTGATGGCTGGTAGGTGTTCGTGATTCTTCTAACACACTGAATCTAAAACACTTACCGCCTCACGTCGCCCCGCTTCCCGGCCACTCGTGAATAAGGGGGGGTCATGATTTGCATCGAAACCATTTCATGGTTTGCAGCGTAGTCCCGGCGGCGCACGAGGATCCTATTTGCCACAGTCTCCTCGCGGGGGAGAACTCGTGTGCCTTAGGTTCGGCCACTCCGGGCGAAGACCCACAGCCAAGGAGGATCCATGCGGCATGTGAATGCTCCCGCCACCGCCTCAGGAGCCCTTGGAGCTAGCCCTGGCGGCACTCGAGGCGCGCTGCGTCCACGCTGGACCGCTGCGCTCACCCTCTTCGTCGCCTGCGCCCCAGACGCGCCTGCGGCCCCCGGCGGCCTCGCCACCACCTTCGACACGATCGGCGGCGTCGTTCACGTCACCAACACCGGTGCCCCGCCCCCGGCGCGTCTTGTTCGGGTGGTCTCGATCGGGCCGAAAACGCTGACCGACACCGGCTCGCCGGACGAGTTCGGCGGCGTGAACAGCGTGGCGCTGGGGCCGGACGGGGAAGTCTACGTCGCCGACGCCCGCAACTTCGAGGTAAGGGTCTTCGGGCTGGACGGCGTGCACCGCCGCACCTTCGGCCGCGAAGGCGAGGGGCCGGGCGAGTTCCAGAGCCTGTCGTCGCTGGCGTGGGCGGGCGACCGGCTCCTGACCTACGACATCATGCTGGGCCGCGTCGGCCAGTGGTCGGCGGAGGGCGAATGGCTGGGATCGTGGCGGACGCGGGGGATGATCACGGGAGGGGGCGGCTTCATCCGACTGTACCTTGTGGGCCCGGACGAGCTGTACCGATATGCGATGGGTTCCGTGAGGGAGACGCGTTTCGGGGCCACGCTCCAGTCGCTGTTCGTGGGCCTGAACAGCCGCGGCGAGACGGGCGACACGCTGGTGCAGCTGGAAGCGCCGTCCGATGCCCCCGCGTCGAGCATCACCTGCCAGTGGGGCAAAGGCTACCTCAACGTGTTCGGGGTCCCCTTCGCTCCGAGCGTGGTGCAGCACCCGGGGCCGGACGGCGTCGTCTACTCCGCCCTCACCAGCGACTACTGCATCGCCGTAACACGCGGCGCCGACACTGTGCGGGTGATCCACCGCCCGCTTCCCACCGAACCCGTCGGGGACGACGAATGGGAGGAGGGCGTTCGGGAGTTCAACGAGTGGCGCGCGGAGCACGGGAGCGCGTCGTGCGAGCCCCGGTCCCCCTCCCGGCCCGCCGCCAAGCCGATCCTCCAGGCGCTGCACATCGCGCCCGACGGAAGGCTCTGGGTAGAGGTCGAACGCGCGGACGGGGACCTCTGGGAGGTCTTCGACCCCGACGGTCGGCTCATCGCCAGCGTCCCCCGGACCTCCGGCGTGTTCCGCGCCGCCCCGGCCTTCGACACCTCCGACCACCTGCTGACCGTCCGCCAGGACAGCCTCGGCTTGGACCATGTCGATCTCTGGCGGCTGGCATGGGAGGATTCGCGCTGAGAACCGGTTCCCGCTGCCCGCCGCCAAGCCCGACTGGCCTCGCACTTCGCTCGCGCAGCCGGGCGCCACGGCGAGGGATTCGCCCAACTATTGCGATTTCCGCATCACCCTCCCCACCCCACGGGCCGCACCCCCAAGGGTCAGAGCAGGTGCGCGCTCGACGCCAGCAACCTGCTCATCGCGCCGCTCCGAGGCGGTAGACGGCACCCAGGGATAACGTAGCGGCGAGGGCATCGACGTTCGCGTCCGTTATCAGAGCAAACATATCTGGAGACACTCCGTAGCGCAGGCTGGCGGACGCGTCGAGGCGACGGGATACCTGAAACGCCAAACGGGTGCCAGCGACAAGCCGAACGTCGGTTTCCCCCAGGGTGCACGCCTCTTCCGTACCCAACGTGCGGTTCCTCCGCAGGCACGTTGCCTGCGCGGCCAACGAGGGGCCGGCCAAGAGATACAGGTCGGCACCATCGAATGCCGCCACATTCCACCGGTGTAGCACCGACGCCTCGATGAAGCCCTTCAGCGTCTCACCGTCGTCCACCCCGTCGCCGTCGAGGCTGCAGAAGAAGTCGCAGTACCAGATGTCGCCCGTCTGCCTGTACGCGACGCCGAACTCGACGCCGAAGCGGTCCCCTTTGGCGCTCCCCAAGGGACTGTAGGCGGTGGCACCGAGGACCGTCCGCGTCATCCGGTACCGATCGCCCACGTCGGTCCACCCTGCGTAGGCTCCCACCTCCGTGATCGACGGCTGCTTCATGAAGCGGGGCACGGCCACCACGAACGGCGAGAAGCCGAGCACGGCGGCCCCCACGATCACAAAAAAGTATATGATCATCGCCTTCCACCTCCCCGCTAAGGTTCCGCTCCGCAGGACACTCCACAGACACGGCGCCGGGCCAGTTCGTTCCGCAGTACGCGGCCCGGCGGGGTTCCCGCTCGCACTTCGCTCGCGCACCCGGGTCTGCATATGCGCGCCACGGCGAGGGAGGTCCAACTATTGCGATTTCCGCACACGTTCCTCATCCGACCTGTCGGACTGAGGCCGTCGTCGGCGGGAAGCGGTGCGATGCGACCTTTCGCTACGCCCCTAGCGAGCGCACCACATCGCCGATCGCGGCGACCGAGTCGTCCAGTTGGCTGTCCACGACGTACGGTGCCGGCCCCAGACGCACCAGGCTGTCGCGATGGTCGGTCCAGACGCCCCTTTCGCGCAGCGCCCGGCAGAGTCCGCTCGCCGCCAGGCGGCGGCCCGGCACCTCCAGGACGAGGAAGCCACCCCGCTTCTCCAGCGGCAAGCTCCGGTCGCGGTTCAGCACACTGGGGTCCAGCCCGAGCGCATCGAACCCGGCCGCGAGGCGTCGAAGCTGCTCGAGGCTGATCCGGCGGAGCCTCTCGGGCGTCAGCTCCCGCTCGCGGAAGAAGCGCATCACGGCCCGGGCGCGGTAGTGGCTCACGGGATCGTAGGTCGAGCCGGCGAACCGAGCGTGCCCCTCAGCGTAGGGAACTGGCGCCGCCTCCCTGCCGCTGGGACAGTCGCGTCCGCCCTCCGTGCCGGCGAGCGCCCCGAACTCGGCGAACCACCCCGTCAGCACGGGTCGCAGCGTGCAGTCGGGAGGGATGCGCAGAAAGCAGTTGCCCTCGCCGAGCTGCAGGTACTTGTAGCCGCCACCGACGACGTAGGCCTCCTCCAGACGCTGCCCTGGCACCGAAAACGGAAGTGCGCCGAGCGAGTGGTAGGCATCGACCAGCAGCGCCGCGCCCACCCGTTCCGCAGCCCTTGCGACCCGGTCCAGCCCCCCGACGATCCGCGCATCGCGAAATAGGACCGACGAGACGAGCACCGCCGCCGTCCGATCGTCCACCGCCCGGACCAGCCGCTCGGCGGTGGCCTCCTCCTCCGATCGCGCACCGCCATCGGCAGCCACTCGCACGACCTCGATCCCCTCCTCGGCGAGCCGGTCGAGAAGGCGACGTATGGTGAAGAACTCGGCGTCCGTGGTGACTAGGCGGGGCCTCTCGCGGAGAGGCAGCGCCGACAGGAAGCGCGCGACCAGCTCGTGCGTGCTCTGCCCGAGCACGATCTGGCCCGTGGGGTCGTCGAGTAGGCGAGCGAAGCCGGCCCGCACCTCGTCGGCTACGGCGAAGGCGGCGCTCCACTTGTCGTCCACCAACTCGGCCGCGTCCAGCCACGCCCGCTGCTGCGCCGCCAGCCCGACGTCCGGCCATGCCTGGTGGGAGTGACCAGTCAGCAGGACGCGCTCGGTGACCCGAAAGTGCGAGTAGTGGTGGGCCAGCCCGGCCGCGCTCGGGGGTGCTTCGCTGAACCGGGTCAGAGCTCGGCCCTGATCGCCCAGAGGTCCGGGAACACGGGCGAGTTCAGCGTCGTCCCGAGGTAGGCGGCACCCGTCGTGCCGCCCGTGCCGCGCTTGGTTCCTATCGTGCGCTCGACCATCTTGACGTGACGGTAGCGCCACTCCTGGACCCCTTCGTCGAGATCCACGAAGCGCTCGCAGAGAGCCATCAGGCCGGGATCGGCTCGGTAGAGCTCGATCAGCACCTCCTGCACCCGCTCGTCGGGTGCCACCGGCCGCGCCACGTCGCGCTCCAGCAGATCGGCGGGAATCGCGAAGCCACGTCGGGCGAGAAAGGCCAGGAAGGCGTCCCAGAGCGTCGGTTCACCCCTCCTCCGCTCCAGCCGCAGTCGTTCGGGCGAACCCTCCGAGAATCCCCCGAGGACGCTCCCCCGCTTGTGTCCCAGGAGGAACTCGAGCTCCCGGAACTGAGCCGACTGGAAGCCGCTCCCCGACTCGAGACGATCGCGGAAGGACGCGAACTCGATCGGAGTCATCGTCTCCAGGATATCCAACTGCGCCACCATCACCTTGAGCACGGTGAGGACGCGCTTCAGGCTGGTCGCCGCCCGGTCGCCGTCCCCTTCCCGCAGCAGCGCGGCGATCCGGTCGAGCTCCTGGAGGACGACCTTGAACCAGAGCTCGTAGACCTGGTGGATGACGATGAAGAGCATCTCGTCGTGCTCCTCCGGGTCCGATAGCGGCGACTGAAGCGAGAGGAGCTCCGGGACCTTGAGGTAGCTCTGGTAGGTGACGAAGCTACGGTCGTCGGCCATGTCTCCTCCGTCTCCCGGGGGTATCGCGCTCATCCTTCGCCCCCGTCGGGGCCGAACGCCCCGGCCGCAGCGCCGAAGCGGGGCGTGTATCCGTTCAGCGTCTCGTACTGTGACGGCCAGGGGAGCGGGTACTTCAGCGCGTGGGCGGCGTGGCGCGTCCAGTACGGGTCCCAGAGGTGGGCGCGCGCCATCAGGCAGATGTCGGCCCGTCCCGCCGCGACAATGCTATTTACATCCTCGAAGGACGAGATGTTCCCGACGGCCATCGTTGCCATACCCACCTCGTGGCGGATCCGGTCGGCGAAGGGTGTCTGGTACTGCCGTCCGTAGCGGGGCCTCTGATAGGGAACCGTCTGCCCGGAGGACACGTCCACGATGTCGCAGCCGGCTCGCTTGAGAGCCCGTGCGATTGCCACGGCATCCTCCGGCTCGGTGCCGCCCGGCCACCAGTCCACCGCCGAGAGCCTCACGGAGAGCGGTTTTTCGTCGGGCCAGCGCGACCTGACGGCGCGCACGACGCGGAGCGGCAGGCGGAGTCGATTCTCGAGGGTGCCGCCGTACTGGTCGTCGCGCAGGTTGGTCAGCGGCGACAGGAAGCTGGCGAGGAGGTAGCCGTGCGCCATGTGAATTTCCACGATGTCGAATCCGGCTGCGTCCGCCAACTCGGTGCCGCGCTCGAAGTCGGCGACCAGGGCCGCCATCCGGGCTTCGTCCAGCTCCTCGGGAAGCGGGCTGTGCTCGAAGTACCGGATCGCCGAGGCGGATACGATCGGCCACGCTCCCTCGTCGAGAGGCTCGTTCGAGCCCTCCCAGTCGAGCCGCGTGGAGCCCTTGCGGCCGGCGTGTCCCAACTGAATGCCGATCTTCGAGCTCGTGTGGCCCTTCACGAAATCGACCGTCCTGCGCCACGCCGCCACATGTTCCTCGCGGTAGAGCCCGGCGCACCCGGGCGAGATGCGGGCGTCGCGGCCCACGGCGGTCATCTCGGCCATCAGGAGGCCGGCTCCCCCGATCGCCCGCGAGCCCAGGTTGACGAGGTGCCAGTCGTCGATGACGCCGTCCTGCGCCGAGTACTGGCACATCGCCGAGACGCCGACCCGGTTCGCGAGCACAAGATCGCGCAGGCGAAAGGGAGTGAAGAGCGGCGGGGGCGGGTCGGACGCATCCCGCCGGATGCCCAGCGACGCCTCGAGCTCGACGATGGTCGTCCCGGACTGCTCCTCGGCCCTGGCCGCAACCCAGCGGTCCACTCTATCCACGAACTCGGGGTCGCGCTCGCGCAGATTCTCGTGCGAGATGCGGAGACTGCGCGTCAGCAGCGAGAAGGCGAACTGCACCGGGTCGAGCCGAAGGTACCGCTCCGTGTCCTCGAACCACTGGAGACTCGCCTGCGCCGCGCGCTGAAGCGATTCGACCGGGCGCCGCCGTTCGGCCTCGTAGGCAGAGAGCCGGTCCGCCAGATCGGGGCAGCCAGGCCCGGCGCCCCTCATCGAGTCGGCGAGCGCAATTGCGTCGAGCATCGCCAGGCGGGTGCCCGACCCGACGGAGAAGTGCGCTGTGTGGGCCGCGTCTCCGATCAGAACGATGTTGTCGGCCGACCAGCGCCGG
Organism: Gemmatimonadota bacterium; assembly: GCA_021295835.1. GTDB lineage: Bacteria > Gemmatimonadota > Gemmatimonadetes > Longimicrobiales > Gaopeijiaceae > Bin94. The sequence goes on from JAGWBP010000037.1 coordinate 6,689, forward strand.
TTGGCGATCGTGGGGAAGCGCCGCCAGAGAGATCGATTCGACACCAGCCGATGGCCGTCCAGCTCCTTCTCGAAGAGGCACTCCACAAATTCCACCGTCTCGGACTCGGTGGCGGTGTCCATCGAGGCACTGCGCCAGGTCTCTTCGGTCGCCTCCACTATGAAGGTCGAGTTGCCCGCCGAGTCGTACTGGTAGGCGTGCACCCGCCAGAGGCCATGCTCGTCCTCGCGGAAGTAGAAGGTGAAGGCGGGAAAGGGCCGCGTCGTGCCAAGCCAGACGAAGCGATTCGGGCGCATGTCCACGGCGGGCTGAAAGGAGCTGCGGAAACGCTCGCGGACGGCGCTGTTGAGGCCGTCGGCGGCGACCATCAGATCCGAGTCCAGGTGCGGCCCGAGGTCGCTGACCTCGGTCTCGAAGTGGATCCTCACGCCCTCCTCCCCACAGCGCCGATGGAGAAGCAGGAGCAGCGCCCGCCTGGAGATGCCGGCAAATCCGTGCCCCGTCGAGCGCAGCCGCTCGCCCCGGTAGTGGACGTCGATGTCGTCCCAGCGGTGGAAGCGCTCGGCGATGGAGGCGAAGGTGGCGGCGTCGGCCTCGGCCACCTCCTCGAGTGTGGCGTCGGAGAAGACTACGCCGAAGCCGAAGGTGTCGGCGGCGCGGTTCCGCTCGTAGACGTCGATCGCGCGCCTGGGGTCGTCCTTCTTGAGGAGGAGTGCGGCGAAGAGCCCGCCGGGTCCGCCTCCGACGACTCTCACCCTCATCGCGTCCCCGCCGGTCGCCTTCCTCACCGACCGTCGGCCCTCGCCAGCGCCCCGCCTACGATCAGGTGCTGGATCTCGGTCGTCCCCTCGTAGATGCGGAGTGCGCGCACGGCGCGGTAGAGGCGGTCGACCGGGTGACTGGCCAGCACCCCTCGGCCGCCGAGCACCTGGACGGCCCGGTCCACGATCCGCCCAGCCGCCTCGGTGGCGAATGCCTTCGCCATGGCGGCCTCGACGGTGATTCGCTCGGTGCCCCGGTCCTTCTCCCACCCGGCCCTGTAGGCGAGGAGGCGTCCGGCGGTCAGCTCCGTGGCCGAGCGGGCGAGCTTCTCCCGCACGAGCTGGTGCGAGGCTAGCGGCTTGCCGAACTGCTCCCGAGTGCGGGCGTGCCGGGTAGCCTCCCAGAGGGCACGGCCCGCCATCCCATTGGCGGCCGCGGCAACGGTCGGTCTCAGGCGGTCGAGCGTCGCCAGGCCGACCCCGAGGCCCCCGCCCGCCTCGCCGAGGATCGAATCCGCGCCCACGTGGCAGCCCCGCAAGCCGATCTCGCCCAGCGGGTGGGGAGCGCTCATCACCTGGGGGCCCGCGTACTCGAGCCCATCGGCATCGGCCGCGACCACAAAGCACGAGATGCCGCGTCGACCAGCCGCCCGGTCGGTCGAGGCGAAGACGACGTAGAAGTCCGCGATGCCAGCGTTCGAGATGAAGGCCTTGCCCCCATCCAGAGTCCATCCACCTCCGCTCTGCTGGGCCGCCGTCGTGGTGAGAGCCGCCACGTCGGATCCCGCCTCCCGCTCGGTCATCGCGAATCCGCCCATCGCGCCCCCGGCGAGCGCCTGCTCCGACCAGCCGCCCGGATCGGTGCCGCAGAGGAGGGCGGGAGTCGCGCTCAGGCCCTGCAGCGCGAAGACCGCATCGGCGAGCGGCGACCACCAGGCGAGCGTCTCGCGCACCACAAGGCAGCCGCGCACGTCGCCGCTGGCGATCGGCTCGAAGAGCCCGGCCGCTCCCATCGGGGCAACCAGACCCCGGGCCCGTACCCGCGCCTGGTCGTCGTCGTCCGGGTCGCTCCGCCCCCGCAGCTCGTCGCGGCAGAAGGCGGTCGCCCGGTCGCGCAGCTCGTGGTGCGCCTCGTCCAGGAAGGCGACGACCGGATCGGGCGCAAGACCCTCGGCGTCAAACAAAGCGCGGCCTGCGCTTGGCGACGAAGGCCTCGTACGCCTCCCTGAAGTTCGGGTTCAGCATGCAGATCGCCTGCGCCCGCGCCTCGGCCTCCAGAGCGGCCTCCAGCTCCATCTGGGACTCGCCGTCGAGAGCCTGCTTGGTAACGCCGAGCGCAAAGGAGGGCCCCCGGGCGAGCCGCTCGGCGAAGGCGGTGGCCTCTGCGAGCACCTCCCCGTCCGGCACCACCCGGTTGTAGAGTCCGATGCGGTGCGCCTCGGTCGCATCGACGAAGTCGCCCGCCATGAGCAGCTCGGTGGCGCGTCCCAGCCCCACGATCCGGGGCAGCATCCAGGCGGCGCCCATGTCCGCACCGGACAGGCCCACCCGGGTGAAGAGGTACGCTATGCGGGCCGACGCGGCCGCGATGCGCACGTCGCACGCCGTCGCGATCACCGCCCCTGCGCCCGCCACCGTGCCATTGAGCGCCGCGACGACCGGCTGGCGGCAGGCGCGGATCGCGCCCACCAGGTGGCAGGTCATCCGGGTGAAATCGAGCAGCCCCTCGAAATTGCGCTCGAGGAGCGGTCCGATGATCTCCTCGACGTCTCCGCCGGAGCAGAATCCGCGCCCTGCGCCGGTGACGACGATCGCCCGCACCTCGGCCTCGGAGTCGAGTGCCCTGAAGGTGGCGAGGAGCTCCCGGTAGACCTCGAAGGTGAGCGCGTTCAGCCGGTCGGGGCGATTCAGAGTGATCCGGGCGACGGCGGTGTTCTCGTCGAAGTCCAGGAGGAAGGAGCGGGGGGGTTGGAGTGTGAGGGGATCAGGTGCGGTCATGGCTGCTATTTCTCCGGCGGGTCAATGGCGGGCCGCAGGTTTGGTTGAGCCTGCGGGATGACGGCCGTGGCCTCGACCTCCACCACCGCGCGCGGATCGACGAGCTCGGTCACGGCCACCAGCGCCATCGCCGGAAAGTGCTTGCCGAGTGCGCTTCGGTAGGCGGCGCCGACCTCCGCGAGCCCCCGGCGATAGCTCTCGATCTCGGTCACGTAGATCGTCAGACGCCCGATGTCGGTGACCTGGCCGCCCGCCGCCTCGACCACCTGGGCCACCCTGGCGAGCGCAACCCCAAACTGCTCCGCAAGCACTCTGGGCGACACCGACCCGGCCGCCGCTTCGGCCTCGTCGTCGCTGGCCTCCACGCCGATCTGCCCCGCCACGAAGAGGGCGCGCCCTCCCGCTGGCGCGAGCATCCCGTGGCTCCATCCGCGAGGCGCTCCCAGCGCAGGGGGATTCACGACCTCCCACCCCTGCGAGCTCACCTTGGCGATGCGTACAATGGCGGTCTCGGCGTGTGGGGCCAGTCAGGCCGCGGGCAGGCTCAGCGTCCCACAAGGACGCATCGGGCGGACAGACTAGTATAGATGCAGCCGATAGGGCCCGCACACATACCTGGAGCGAGGCAGTCCGATATGCCATACGATCGAGTCAGTTCCGCCATCGACCGCTGGGAGGTGGACGGCCTCGTCAGCTCCGAGCAGGGGGCCGCTCTGCGCGAGGACCACGCCGTACACTCCACCCGGACGCAGCGCCGCCGCTCCCAGTACACCGTCTCGATCACCGCTGGGGTCCTTCTCGTCGTGGCCGGAGTCACCTTCCTCGCCTGGTCGTGGCCCCGCATGGGCGACGGCGGCCGCTCGCTCCTCATCTGGGCGGCGGGCGTTCTCGTGGCGGCCCTCGGCGTCCGCATGGTGCGCGCTCGCCGCTGGGTGCCAGTGGCGCGCGCCCTCCAGTCGAGCGGCCTGGCGCTCCTCCTGGCCGCGTACGCCTACTCGCAGACCGCGTGGCCGAGCGGAACCCTGGGGGGTGTGGCGGTGGGCACGCTCTCGCTCGCGACTCCGATCATGGCGCTCGTGCTCCTCGCACGGGCGAGCTGGGTGATGTCGGGCGTGACCGTCGCGATCGGCTACGGCTTCGTGGCGGTCTTTCTGCACCGTGCGCTCTCGCTCCCGGACCAGGCGCTAGTGTGGACGCTCGACGGCGTGCTGGTAGCCACCTTGTTGGCTATGGCGCTGACGATCTGGCGCCAGTTGAGGAGCGGGCCGGGAGAGGATGGAGGCCGCAGCGTCAGCCCGCCTGTCCTGAGTGCCTTCGTCGTCAGCGTCTATGCCGGGTTCCTCTTCGTGATTCTGACCGCGACGGTGGCGCTCGAGATGGCGGATGTGCCCTTCCTCGCCCTCGATGCATGGCTCCTCCTCGTGACCGCCGTGGCCGTCTGGGCGATCCACTGGGCGCCGACCGGGCTCGCGAACCCCCACTACGTGCACGGCGTCGCGCTCTCGGTTGGGATCGCAATACCGCTCGGATTCGCCACTCCCCTCGAGCTCTACGACGCTCCCCCTCCGGTCGCCGCGCTCGTGGTGGCGTCGGTGGGCGTAGCCGGGCTGTGGTACGGGCTTGGCCGGAGCGCGATGTCGCTGATCGTCACATCGTGCGCGGCGATCGTCTGTGCCGCCTGGTACCTCGGGGCCGAGTTCGGCGACAACATCGGGTCGGTCATAGCCCTTGCGGTCGTGGCGGCGGTGTTCTTCCTGGGCGCTTCCCGGATTGGGCGGGAACGGGCAGCAGGCGAGGCTAAGCCGAGAGGCGTGGGCGACACCGAATGACAGCACACCCGCGCCGAGCTGCTCGCCACCTCCCAGAGCGCGGGGTCCCCCAGCGCGAACCCCTCGAGTGGCACATTTCCGATTTCCGGCAACCTCGGGTCGTCCAGCCGGAGTTCCATCGCCACGGCCCATTGCATGACCGCCCGGGCGAGCTGGCGGGCCGGACCGTCGCCCGGTTCGGGGCCGATTCCGCCCGGTTCGGGCCGATCCTGCGCCGTCGAAGGGACGGCCCGCCCCGTTTCGGACGCTCCCAGGGCCGCTCAGCGTAGCCCCCCTCCAGAAAGCACCGAAACGGCCCCTAATGCCATTTCCCGCTTCGGACGGCCCATGGGTCGCCGGTGGACGGGTTCGCCAGATACGGACCACGGGTCCTCGCGGACGGACCGCACAATGGGCAGCAGGGGGTCGGGGCGCACATTGGCGCGCGGGGCTCATTCCACAGTGATGCAATCTATCTCGGGGAAGTGGAGGGACACGTCGCGCCCGCATAGAAGGCCGGTCAGGTCGCCGTCGATCTAGCCATACTCTTCACGCATATGCGCCCCCTCCATCGTCAGGTCAATCTTGCAGCTATTCGAGGTGCCGTCGTTCCTGCTCCATGTCACGCAGCCTGTAATCGCCATGTCAAATTCGTCGTCAACATCTTCGCATTCAATGCGCCATTCTTCCAAGTCAAAGACGATGTTGGGGTTTCCCCTCGAGGACCAGCGTGTCGCCATCGGCCGACAGTTCACAGCCGTCCGGTTTTCAAGACACCATACGAAGTCGGACACATCGTTGCGTTCTTCCCAGTCATCCAGGAAAGGAATCACACTTGGGTGCTTGACTTCGCAGGTCGCAAACACCTTCATGACGTAGTGGGCGCTGTAGTGGGTCTTGTCCTCTGGCTCATCGATTTCGCTGGGATTGTCGGGACTACTGCCTGTCGCGCCGTCGCTCAGGTCGTTGAACAGTGCGACCACAAAGGCCACGACCTCGGGCTTCGGCCTACCCTCGGCCGAAGGAGTGTCCCATATGCCAGCACCTACCCCTACGATGCCGCCATACACGGCGAGACCCTCCCAGAACGAGCATTCGTACGACGACGGCTTCATAAATGTCCAGCCATCACTACAGTTCGTCTTCCACATTCCCCCCATCGCCTTGTGGCGCAATGCGTGCGTGTACTCGTGGGCGGCCGCGTCGTCGTGGTAGGCGGATGGTGAAAACACGACCTTGTCATCTCCACGATCGTAGAATGCGCAGGATCGCCATCATCTACTCCACAACGGCCCAATCTATCTCGGAGAAGTGGAAGGACACGTCGCGCCCGCATAGACGGCCGGCCAGGCCGCCGTCGATCTCGCCGTATTCCTCACGCATATGACCATCTTCCATCGTCAGGTCTACCCCGCAGCTATTCGAGGTGCCGTCGGTCCTGCTCCATGTCACGGCCCCGGTAATCGCCATGTTAAATTCGTTGTTACCTTTTTTGAAGTCGACGCGCCATCCTTCCAATTCAAAGACGATGCTGGGGTCTCCCTCCAGGGCCAGCGTGTCGCCGTCGGCCGACAGCTTGCAGCCGTCCGGCGTCACGGTCGCCATTGCGGTAGTCCATGTCGTATCCCCACGTTGCTGACCACTTCGAGTAAAAGGGACAAGGGCACTGCCGCCGAGCAGACACGGTGCAACGTCGTCTGGATAGATCCGTTCGGTCACCGCCCACAACTCGCGCAGGATGG